>NZ_JBHVUV010000020.1:0-194844 GCF_042883905.1 Kitasatospora sp. NPDC058170 | reverse complement strand
CCGCCGCGAACGGAGCGATCTTCGCCTCGGCCAGCGAACGCACCGCCTCACGGAGCATCCCGTGCTCCTCGGAGATCCGGAAGAGATCGAAGTCCGCCGCGCCTGCGCTGCCCGCCATGATGCCTGCCTCGTTCACGTGATGAAGGAATGCGTGGTGAAGGATCGAATTCAGTTAGCTACCGTTAAGTAGAGATCCTAGGGCGCGGGCCTGCGACTGCCTAGGTCCGTCGGTTCACATCCGACCCCGGGTGTCGGAGAGCCGGTCGTCCACGCCGGCCACCCCGCCCACCCCTACCCCTTGTGCCGTCGATCACAGCCTGTGCGTGGGGATCGTGGTGATTCCGTGCCCCTCCCGTCCCTCACCTGCCCGGAAACCGCGCTCGTCGCGGCCGAAACATCAGTGCTGGTAGGACGGCCTGGGCGGCACCCGAACGGGCGGATAGCATCGGTGCTCGCACGTCATGCCACTCCAGGTCGAGCTCCGCAAAGGGGAACCCGTGACCCTCCGCATCTCCGTGATCGGCACCGGCTATCTCGGCGCCACCCACGCCGCCGCCATGGCGGAGTTCGGCTTCGAGGTGCTCGGTCTCGACATCGACCCGGAGAAGATCGCCACGCTGACCGCCGGCAGAGTCCCGATGTACGAACCGGGCCTGTCCGAGCTGCTGCTCAAGCATGTGGCCGGGCACAAGGGTTCGACCGGGCGGCTGCGCTTCACCACCTCCGCCGAGGAGGCCGCCGAGTTCGGCGACGTGCACTTCGTCTGCGTCAACACCCCGCAGCGCAAGGGCGAGTTCGCCGCCGACATGTCCTATGTCGACGCCGCCATCGACGCGTTGGCCCCGCACCTGACCCGCCCGGTGCTGGTGGTCGGCAAGTCCACCGTCCCGGTCGGCTCGGCGGGCCGGCTGGCCGAGCGGCTGGCCGCGCTCGCGCCGGTCGGCGAGGGCGCCGAGCTCGCCTGGAACCCGGAGTTCCTGCGCGAGGGCTTCGCCGTCCAGGACACCCTGCGCCCGGACCGCATCGTGGTCGGCACCCGCAGCGAGCGGGCCGAGCAGCTGCTGCGCGAGGTGTACGCGGACCCGATCGCGGCCGGGGTGCCCTTCATGGCCACCGACTACGCGACCGCCGAGCTGGTGAAGGCCGCCGCCAACTCCTTCCTGGCCACGAAGATCTCCTTCATCAACGCGATGGCCGAGGTCTGCGAGGCGGCCGGCGCCGACGTCACCCAGCTGAGCACCGCGCTCTCCTACGACGAGCGGATCGGCGGCAAGTTCCTCAACTCGGGCCTCGGCTTCGGCGGCGGCTGCCTGCCCAAGGACATCCGCGCGTTCATGGCCCGGGCCGGGGAGCTGGGCGCCGACCAGGCGCTGACCTTCCTGCGCGAGGTCGACTCGATCAACATGCGCCGCCGCTCCCGGATGGTCGAGCTGGCCCGCGAGCAGTGCGTCGGCGGCTTCCTCGGCCGCCGGGTCGCCGTCCTCGGCGCGGCCTTCAAGCCGAACTCGGACGACATCCGGGACTCGCCCGCGCTCAACGTGGCCGCCCAGATCCAGCTGCAGGGCGCCCAGGTCACGGTGTACGACCCGAAGGCGATGGACAACGCCCGCAAGATGTTCCCGAGCCTGGCCTACGCGGACTCCCCGCTGGAGGCCGCCGAGGGCGCGCACGTGGTGCTGCACCTCACCGAGTGGCAGGAGTTCCGCTCGCTCGACCCGGCCGAGCTGGGCGCGGTGGTCGCCGAGCGCCGCCTGCTGGACGGCCGCAACGTCCTGGACGCCGACGCCTGGCGCGCGGCCGGCTGGACGTACCGGGCGCTGGGCCGCCCGAGCTGACGCCCGCCGGACGCCCCGGCCGGGCAGGACCGGGCCGGGGCTGCCGGGGGACGCGTCAGCGGCCGGCGGCGCCCAGCCTCGGGATCTCGATGGCGGGGCACCGGTCCATCACCATCTCCAGTCCGGCGGCCCGGGTCCGCTCGTAGGCGGCCTCGTCGACCACGCCGAGCTGGAACCAGACGCCCTTGGCCCCGATGGCGGCGGCCTCGTCGGCCACCGGGCCGGCCAGGTCACTGTTGACGAACACGTCCACCACGTCGACCGCGAAGGGGATCTCGGCGACGGAGGCGTAGCCCCGCTCGCCGTGGACCGTCTCCGCCTTCGGGTGCACCGGCACGATCCGCTTGCCGAAGCGCTGCAGCACCTCGGCCACGCCGTAGGCCGCACGCCGCTCGTTCGACGAGAGCCCGACGACGGCCCAGGTGTCGCCCAGCTCGGTCAGGATCCTGCGGACCGTGTCCGGGTCGCCGTACATGCACTGCCTCCTCGTGTCCGGGAACTCGTCAGCTCCAGCACCGGCGCCCGCCCGGCCATTCCCGCCCACCGGGGCGGGCGCCGGATGCCGGGCGCCGGGTGCCGGGCGCCGGGGCCGTGCGGGGGCCCTGCTCAGGCCCGGCCGTCCAGCTGGGCGATGGTGGCGATGGACGGGCGGCGGGTCGCCGCGAGGTCGCGGGCGACCGCCTCGGCGTCGCGCAGCACGCGGACCGCGTTGTGCCAGGTGAGCTTCCCGAGATCGGCCTGCGACCAGCCCCGGCGCAGCAGTTCGGCGATCAGGTTGGGGTAGCCGGCCACGTCGTCCAGGCCCGCGGGGAGGAAGGCGGTGCCGTCGAAGTCCCCGCCGATGCCGATGTGGTCGATGCCGGCCACCTCGCGCATGTGGTCCAGGTGGTCGGCGACGGTGGCCGGGGTGGCCACCGGGCGCGGGCGGGCCTCCTCGAAGGCGCGCTGACAGGCCATCCCGGCCGGGGTGGTGTCCAGGTGGTCGAAGCCGTGGGCGCGCATGTTCTCGTCCGCCGCGGCCGTCCACTCGATGGCCGCGGGCAGGATGAACTTGGGGACGAAGGTGGCCATCGCCACGCCGCCGTTGCCGGGCAGTTGGGCGAGCACGTCGTCCGGGACGTTGCGCGGGTGGTCGCAGACGGCGCGTGCGGAGGAGTGCGAGAAGAGCACCGGCGCCTCGGTGACCCGCAGCGCGTCGCGCATGGTGTCGGCGGAGACGTGCGAGAGGTCGACCAGCATGCCGAGCCGGTTCATCTCCCGGACGACCTCCTCGCCGAACCGGGTGAGGCCGCCGGCCACCGGCTTGTCGGTCGCGGAGTCGGCCCACGGCAGGTTGTCGTTGTGGGTGAGCGTCAGGTACCGGACACCGAGCGCGTGGAGGGCCCGCAGGGTGGCGAGCGAGCAGTCGATGGAGTGGCCGCCCTCGGCGCCCATCAGCGAGGCGATCCGGCCCTCGGCGCGGGCGGCCGCCATGTCGTCCGCGGTCAGCGCGAGCCGGAACCGGTCGGGGTAGCGCGCGACCAGGGCGCGGACGAAGTCGATCTGCTCCAGGGTGGCGCTGACCGCGTGGTCCCCGGCCAGCCGGGCGGGGACGTAGACGGACCAGAACTGGGCGCCGACCCCGCCCGCGGCGAGGCGGGCGAGGTCGGTGTGCAGCCGGTCGCGCTGGTCGGCCGCGAGGTCGAGCGCGTCGAGGTCGTAGCCGGCCTGCTCGCGCATCGCCCAGGGGAGGTCGTTGTGCCCGTCCACCACGGGGGTGTCACGCAGGACGGCCCGGGCCTGCTCCAGCAGGGCGGATGAATCCAACAGCTCAGATGTCATACGAGCTGTTCTATCCTTTTTGACTACTTTCCAAAGCCGAAGGCGGAGGAACCCGCCACCTTGGCCCGCAGCTTCTTGCCCTTCTCGGTGGCCTGGCTGTTCAGCTCGGCCTGGAAGTCGGTCATCTTCTCGGCCAGCTCCTGGTCGAACGCCGCCAGCATCCGGACCGCCAGCAGGCCCGCGTTGCGCGCACCGGCCACCGAGACGGTCGCCACCGGCACACCGGCCGGCATCTGGACGATCGACAGCAGGCTGTCCATGCCGTCCAGGTAGCGCAGCGGCACCGGCACGCCGATGACCGGCAGCGGGGTGACGGAGGCGAGCATGCCCGGCAGGTGGGCCGCGCCGCCGGCGCCCGCGATGATCGCCTTCAGCCCGCGCCGGTGGGCGTTCTCGCCGTACGCGACCATCTCGCGCGGCATCCGGTGCGCGGAGACCACGTCCACCTCGTAGGGGATCTCGAACTCGTCGAGGGCCTGGGCGGCCGCCTCCATCACGGGCCAGTCGGAGTCCGAGCCCATGACGATGCCGACGACGGGAGCCGTGGGGTTGCTCATTCGGTGATCGTTCCTCGCAGGTAGGCGGCCGCGTGGCGGGCGCGCTCGCGGACGTCGTCGAGGTCGTCCCCGAAGACGTTGACGTGGCCGACCTTGCGGCCGGGCTTCACGTCCTTCCCGTACATGTGGATCCGCAGGCCCGGGTCGCGGGCCATGCAGTGCAGGAAGGCGTGGTACATGTCCGGGTAGTCGCCGCCGAGGACGTTGACCATGACGGTCCACTTCGCGCGCGGCCGGGGGTCGCCGAGCGGCAGGTCGAGCACGGCCCGCAGGTGGTTCTCGAACTGCGAGGTGACGGCGCCGTCCTGGGTCCAGTGCCCGGAGTTGTGCGGCCGCATGGCCAGCTCGTTCACCAGGATCCGGCCGTCCCTGGTCTGGAACAGCTCCACCGCGAGGTGGCCGGTGATGTCCAGCTCGCCCGCGATCCGCAGGGCCAGCTGCTGCGCCTCGTCGGAGAGCGCGGGGTCGAGGTCCGGCGCGGGGGCGGTCACCTCGGCGCAGACGCCGTTCTCCTGGACGCTCTCCACCACCGGGTAGGCGACGGCCTGGCCGCTGGGCGAGCGGACCACGTTGGCGGCCAGCTCGCGGACGAAGTCGACCTTCTCCTCGGCCAGCACGGCCACGCCCGCCAGGAACGGCGCGTGCGCCTCCTGCTCGGTGCCGACGACCCAGACGCCCTTGCCGTCGTAGCCGCCGCGGACGGTCTTCAGCACGACCGGGTAGCCGGACCCCTCCTCGGCGAAGGCGGTCACGTCGGCCGGGTCGGCGACGATCCGGTGGCGCGGGCACGGGACGCCGATGGAGTCCAGCCGGGCCCGCATCACGCCCTTGTCCTGGGCGTTGACCAGCGCGTCCGGCCCGGGCCGGACGGCGATGCCGTCGGCCTGCAGGGCGCGCAGGTGCTCGGTCGGCACGTGCTCGTGGTCGAAGGTGACCACGTCGCAGCCGGCCGCGAAGCGGCGCAGGGTGTCGAGGTCTCGGTAGTCGCCGAGGACCACGTCGGACACCACCTGTGCGGCGGAGTCCTGGGGCGTGTCGGCGAGGAGTTTGAAGCTGACCCCGAGCGGGATGCCCGCCTGGTGTGCCATCCGGGCCAGCTGCCCGCCGCCGATCATGCCCACCACTGGAAAATTCGCATTGCCCGGGGAAGTCACCCCGCCAGGATATCCGGGCCGGTGAGCGGCCGTGGAACCACCGGGTCGCGAGGTGCGTGATGAGGAGGGGAACGCCCTGGGGGCTGAGCCGATCGGCCGAACCGGGTAGCCTGGTCCGCTAGGTCCTGGTACGCGCGGTCCGATCATGTGCGTGCACGCAGGGCTGAAGGGCGACCGCGCACCCGCACCCGGCCCTTTCGTCCGCAGGCGCATGGAGGCAGCCCGGTATGACGACGACTGCAGCGAACCTCTCGCTGGCCGGCCGACTGCGCGGCCTCTCGAGCGAGGTCGTGAAGTTCGGCATCGTCGGCCTGAGCGGCGTGGCGATCAACTTCCTGGTCTTCTGGGCCTGCATCAACGGCCTGGGCCTGGCCTCGCTGCGCTCCAACGTGGTGGCCACGCTGGTCGCCATCGCCACCAACTACCTCGGTTACCGCTACTGGCTGTACCGGGACCGGGACGCGGCCTCGCGCAAGCGGGAGATCACGCTGTTCCTGCTGTTCAGCGGCGCCGGGATGCTGATCGAGACCGGGGTGCTGGGCTTCTCCGTCTACGTGCTCGGCCTGACCTCGCACTTCGAGCAGCTGGCCGCCAAGGTCGCGGGCCTGGCCGTGGGCACGGTGTTCCGCTTCATCTCGTACCGGACCTGGGTGTTCAAGGCGCTGCCCGACCTGCCCGCGGACACCGGTCTCGCCGCGCAGGCCGAGCTGATGCTGGCCGAGGAGAGCCGGCTCGCCAAGGCCGAATAGGCCTGGCTCCCGGCCCGCCGCGGCACGCGGCACCTGGCGCACGCGGCACCGGGCCCGGCTCAGCCGCTCTTCTGGCTCCGGCCGAGGAACAGCGCGAACACCGGCGGCCGCAGCGACAGCAGTTCGAGCCGCCCCCCGTCCGCCTCCGCGAGGTCGCGGGCGACGGCCAGGCCGATCCCGGTGGAGTTGCGCCCGCTGACCGCGCGTTCGAAGACCCGGTTCCCCAGCTCCGGCGGCACACCCGCGCCCTGGTCCTGCACCTCGACCACCACCGACGTCCCCGAGGGCCGCACCCGCAGGGTGATCGTCCCGGCGCCGTGCATCAGCGAGTTCTCGATCAGGGTGGCCAGCACCTGGGCGACCGTGCCGGGGGTGCCCACGGTGGCGACCCCGCGCAGGCCCTCCACCTGGAGCACCCGTCGGGTGTCGCGCAGCGACGGCCCCCACTCCTCCACCTGCTGCTTGATCACGTCGTCCAGGTCGAAGGCGACGGCGGTGGGGCTGCGCGGGTCCCGCTGGTTGGTGAGCAGCCGCTGGACGACGTCGGTGAGCCGCTCGACCTGCTGGAGGGCGATGGTCGCCTCCTCCTTGACCGTCTCCGGGTCCTCGGCCAGCGCGGTGATCTCCTCCAGCCGCATGGAGAGCGCGGTGAGCGGGGTGCGCAGCTGGTGGGAGGCGTCGGCGGCGAGCCGGCGCTCGGCGGTGAGCATCCGGGCGATCCGTTCGGCGCTGACGTCCAGCACCTCGGCGACCCGGTCGAGTTCCGGGACGCCGTAGCGGCGGTCGCGCGGACGGGGGTCGCCCGAGCCGAGGCGTTCGGCGGTCTCGGCGAGGTCGGTGAGCGGGCGGGCGAGCCGCTTGGCCTGCCAGACGGCGAGGGCGACGGCGGCCTGGACGGCCAGCAGGGCGACCACGCCGAGCAGCAGCAGCATGTTGGCGATCTCGTGGTCGACGGCCGCCCGGGACTGCTCGACGGTGACCGTCTCGCCGCTGTTGCCCTTCTCGACGGCCTTCAGCAGGTGGCTCCCGGCCGGCCGGGAGCCACTGGAGACGACCGGTTGGCCGGGGATGTCCACCTCGACGTAGCTGCCGTCGGTGACCTGGTTGGCGAACTTGTCCCCGGTGACCGGCTCGCCCGCCGCGAGGCGGTTCTCCACCAGGGCGAGCACCCGGACGGCGGCCGCGTCCACCCGGTCCTGGGCGGCGTTGACGATGGTGCGCTTCTCGACCAGGGCGAGCGGGACGCAGAACACCGCGACCACCACCAGGACGACGCCCAGCAGCGAGTTGATCATCCGGCGTTTCACGCTGCCGCTCCCGTGGTGGTTCGTACCCCTGGCCGGGGTTAGTTCTTCTCGAAGCGGAAGCCCACGCCGCGCACGGTGGCGATGTAGCGGGGGTTGGCGGCGTCGTCGCCGAGCTTCTTGCGCAGCCAGGAGATGTGCATGTCCAGGGTCTTGGTGGAGGTCCACCAGGTGGTGTCCCAGACCTGCCGCATGATCTCCTCGCGGGTGACCACCCGGCCGGCGTCGCGCACCAGCACCCGCAGCAGCTCGAACTCCTTGGCGGAGAGGGTGAGCTCCTCCTCGCCGAGCCAGGCGCGGTGCGACTCGATGTCGATCTTCACCCCGTGCGCGCCGGTGGTGAGCTGGTCGACGTTGCCGCGCCGGAGCAGGGCGCGGACGCGGGCGAGCAGCTCGGCCAGCCGGAAGGGCTTGGTGACGTAGTCGTCGGCCCCCGCGTCCAGGCCGACCACGGTGTCCACCTCGTCGGCGCGGGCGGTGAGCACCAGGACGGGGCAGCTCTTGCCGTCGGCACGCAGCCGGCGGCAGACCTCCAGGCCGTCCATCTCGGGCAGTCCGAGGTCCAGGACGACGAGGTCGACCTCCTCGGTGAGTCCGGCGGCCAGTGCGGTCGGACCGTCCTCGCGGACGAGCACCTCATAGCCCTCGCGTCGCAGGGCCCGGGCGAGCGGTTCGGAGATCGCCGGATCGTCCTCGGCGAGCAGCACACAGGTCATGTGGTGATGGTAGTCGGCCGGGGTATGGCGGACTGCGCTGTGAACTAGTTCACAGCGCGTGATCGTTATGCGGAGCGTGATCACCGCTCAACGGACATGTCCGGATCGCCAGTTCGGCGAAGAATCTGCTTTTCGATCTTGAAACCGAAGGAAGATGTCCGGCCTTACCATGGATCGGCATGGCCATTCGGTGGCAGATTTTGCCATTACGAGACCTAATTGGCCTCTTTTGTCAGCTGATGACGCCAAATATCGCCACGTAGAGTGGTTCCGTCCACGTCCGCCGCCACCCCCCTTGGCGGACGCTGTCAGGCAAGGAACCCCTATTCATGGCGTCTACGACCCTGGGCGCCGACGTAACGTCGGCCTCTACCAGCGGCAAGACCTTCCTCGGGCACCCCCGTGGACTCGCCACTCTCTTCATGAGCGAGATGTGGGAGCGCTTCAGCTACTACGGCATGCGTGCCCTGCTGGTGCTCTACATGACCGCCTCCGTGACGGACGGCGGCCTCGGCATGAAGCTGGCCGTGGCCAGCGCCGTCTACAGCGTGTACACGGCGATGGTCTACCTGCTGGCCCTTCCCGGCGGCTGGATCGCCGACCGCTTCCTCGGTGCCCGCAAGACCGTCGCCGTCGGTGGCGTCATCATCATGATCGGCCACTTCATGCTGGCCGTTCCGGCCGGTGTGTCGTTCTTCGCCGGCCTGGCGTTCATCGCGATCGGCTCGGGCCTGCTGAAGGCCAACATCTCCACGATGGTCGGCCACCTGTACGACGGCCCGAACGACCCGCGCCGCGACGGCGGCTTCACGATCTTCTACATGGGGATCAACCTCGGCGCCTTCGCGGCCCCGCTGGTCATCGGCACCGTCGGCCAGAACGTCAACTGGCACCTGGGCTTCGCCCTCGCCGGCATCGGCATGGCGCTCGGCCTGACCCAGTTCCTGCTGGGCACCCGCCACCTGAGCGCCAAGAGCGACGTGGTGACCTCGCCGATCCCGGCCGCCGAGAAGAGCGCGATCTTCAGGAAGGCCGGCCTCTGGCTGGCCGTGGCCGCGGTCTTCTACGCGGTCGTCGCGCTGACCGGTCACTTCACCATCAACTGGGCGATCTGGCCGCTGTCCATCGCGGGCATCGCGATCCCGGTCTTCGTCTTCGCCAAGGTGAAGCGCGACAAGGACCTCGACGAGACCGAGAAGTCCCGGATGAGCGGCTACATCTGGTTCTTCGTGGCCGCCGCCGTGTTCTGGATGATCTACGACCAGTCCGGCTCGACGCTGAGCATCTTCGCGGACAAGAACACCTCGTCCACGCTGTTCGGCTTCGACTTCCCGTCGACCTGGTTCCAGTCGCTCAACCCGCTGTACATCATGGCGCTGGCCCCGGTCTTCGCCTGGCTCTGGGTGGCCCTGTCCCGCAAGGCCAGGAACCCCAGCACCACCGTGAAGTTCGCCTTCGGCCTGCTGATGATCGGCGCCTCGTTCCTGGTCATGATGCTGGCGATGGCCGCGGCCTCGGGCGGCACCAAGGTCACCCCGCTCTGGCTGGCCATGGTCTACCTGGTCCAGACCGTCGGCGAGCTGACGCTCTCCCCGGTCGGCCTCTCCGTCACCACCAAGCTGGCCCCGGCCAAGTACGCCAGCCAGATGATGGGTGTCTGGTTCCTCGCCGTCACCGCGGGCGACTGCGTCGCGTCGATCTTCCAGCTGGCCCTCGGCGACGACGTGGTCGGCAGCACCTGGTACTTCGCGGTCCAGGGTGCGATGGCGATCGTCGCCGGCGTGGCGCTGTGGATGTACCGCAAGACGGTCGTGAAGCTGATGGGCGACGTCCACTGACGCGCCGCTGACGCCGCCCCGGGCCACACCGCCGGGGCACCGCCGGGGCTCATCGCCCCGGTACGGGACCGGTACGGATCACCTGATCCGTACCGGTCCCTTTTTCCGTGCGGCGCCGCGCCCGGGCGTGCCAGTGTGTCGGACATGCCGACCGAATCGCTGCCCCGCCAACTCGCCCGCACCCGCCGCTTCTCCCTCGGCGCGCCCGCCCAGCCGGCGGTCTGCGCCGACGGCCGCACCGTGCTGTTCCTGCGCAGCCGCACCGGGGACGACCCGGTCACCTGCCTGTGGGCGCTGGACACCGACAGCGGCGAGGAGCGGCTGCTGGCCGACCCGGCCGCCCTCGGCGACACCGACCGGGACGTCCCCGAGGCCGAGCGGATCCGCCGCGAGCGCTCCCGCGTCCTCGCCGCCGGCATCACCGCCTTCGCCGCCGACTCCGCGGGCCGGACGGTCGCCTTCGCCCTGGGCGGGGCGCTCTGGACGGCCGACCCGGCCGACGGCGGCGTCCGCCGGATACCGACCGCCACCACCGTCTACGACCCGCGCCCCGACCCGACCGGGCGCCGGATCGCCTACGTGGGCGACGGCGCGCTGCGCGTGGTCGGTGCCGACGGCACCGGCGACCGCGCGCTGGCCGAGCCCGAGCACGCCGAGGCCGCGTACGGCGTCCCCGACCACGTCGCCGCCGAGTCCATGTACCGCACCCGGGCGTACTGGTGGTCGCCGGACGGCACCCGGCTGCTGGCCGCCCGGGTGGACAACAGCCCGCTCAGCCGCCTCCACCTGGCCGACCCGTCCGATCCGGCCCGCCCGCCGCGCGTCCTGCGCTACCCGCTGGCCGGCACCGCCAACGCCGACGTGGGCCTCTGGCTGCTCGACCTCGACGGCGTCCGCACCGAGGTCCGCTGGGACCGCGCCGGCTACGAGTACCTGACCGCCGCCGGCTGGGACGCCCACGGCCCGTACGCCGCCGTGCAGAGCCGCGACCAGCGGACCGTCCGCACCCTGGCCGTCGACCCGGCCGACGGCGCCACCCGGCTGCTCGCCGAACGGCGCGACGAGCACTGGGTGGAACTCCTCCCCGGCCTGCCCGTCCGGACCGCCGCCGGGGCCCTGGTCGACTGCGCCGACCTCGACGACACCCGGTCCCTGACCCTCGACGGCAGGCCCGTCACGCCGCCCGGCCTCCAGCTGCGCTCGGTGCTCGGCACCGAGGGCGAGCAGGTGCTGTTCACCGCCTCCGACGAGCCGACCGAAACCCACCTGTGGGTGTACGACCCGGCCGAGGGCGCCGTACGGCTCAGCTCCGCGCCCGGCACGCACACCGGCGTGCAGCGTGCCGGCACGCTCGTCCACACCGCCCGGACGCCCGGCGCCCCCGGCGGCCGCACCACCGTCCGACGGGCCGGGCGCCCCGAGGCGGCGCTGCGCTCGCACGCGCAGCAGCCCGTCCTCACCGCCCGCCCCGAACTGCTCCGGCTGGGCCCGCGCGAGCTGCGCGGCACGCTCTTCCTCCCGGCCGGCCACCGGCCCGGCGACGGCCCGCTGCCCGTTCTGCTCGACCCGTACGGCGGGCCCGCGATGCAGAAGGCCACCGCGGCCGGCGGCTGGGCGGACCTGGTCTCCCAGTGGTTCGCCGACCAGGGCTTCGCCGTCCTGGTGGTGGACGGGCGCGGCACCCCCGGCCGCGGCCCGCGCTGGGAGAAGGCCGTCTTCGGCGACGTCGCCACCGCGGCCCTGGAGGACCAGGTCGAGGCGCTGCAGGAGACCGCCCGCACCCGGCCCGGCCTGCTCGACCTCGACCGGGTCGGCATCCGCGGCTGGTCCTACGGCGGCTTCCTCGCCGCGCTGGCCGTGCTGCGCCGCCCGGACGTCTTCCACGCCGCCGTCGCCGGGGCCGCGCCCACCGACCACCGGCTGTACGACACCCACTGGAAGGAGCGCTTCCTCGGCCACCCCGACGAGCACCCGGAGCGCTACGACGCCTGCTCGCTGCTGCCCGACGCCGCCGGCCTGCGCCGCCCGCTGCTGCTGGTCCACGGCCTGGCCGACGACAACGTGCTGCCCGCGCACGCGCTGCGGCTCTCCGCCGCGCTGCTCGCCGCCGGCCGCCCGCACGAGCTGCTGCCGCTCAGCGGGGTCACCCACTCCCCGAGCGACGAGACGGTGGCGGAGAACCTGCTGCTGCACCAGCTGGACTTCCTGTGGCGCAGCCTCGGCCGGACCGGAGCCGACGCCCCGGCAGCGGGCCCGGGCGCGGCAGCGAGCCGAGGGGCGGCGGGCTGAGGGGGCGGCTCAGACCTCCCTGACCCCGGACCGCCAGACGGCGGCGGTCAGCGGGACGCCCGGGCGGTAGGCCAGGTGGACGTGCGAGGGGGCGTCCAGGAGCAGCAGGTCCGCCCGGGCCCCCACCGTGACGGTGCCGACGTCGCTGCGGCGCAGCGCGTGGGCGCCGCCGGCGGTGGCGGCGTGCACGGCCTCGTCCGGGGTCATGCCCATCTCCCGGACGGCGACCGCGATGCAGAACGCCATCGAGCTGGTGAAGCTGGAGCCCGGGTTGCAGTCGGTGGACAGCGCGACGACGGCGCCCGCGTCGAGCAGCCGGCGCGCGTCCGGGTAGGGGGCGCGGGTGGA
This sequence comes from Kitasatospora sp. NPDC058170, assembly GCF_042883905.1. NCBI lineage: Bacteria > Bacillati > Actinomycetota > Actinomycetes > Kitasatosporales > Streptomycetaceae > Kitasatospora > Kitasatospora sp. NPDC058170. The sequence continues at coordinate 182,233 of NZ_JBHVUV010000020.1, read as the reverse complement.
GAACTCGGCGCCGGGCAGCAGGGTCGCCACGGTGGCCGAGCCGGCCAGTGCGGCCACGTCCTCGTCGGTGAGGTGGGTGCAGTGGTCGGCGGAGGCGGCGCCCAGCTCGACGGCGAGCTGCACGCCCGGCCCGTAGGAGAGCTGGTTGGCGTGCACCCGGGGGGTCAGTCCGCGCTCGACGCCGGCGGTGAGGATCGCCCGGGCCTGGTCGCCGTCGAAGGCGCCGTTCTCGCAGAACACGTCCACCCAGCGGGCGTAGGGCGCGCAGGCGTCCAGCATGTCGCCGGTGACCAGGTCGACGTACCCGGCCGGGTCGTCGGCGTACTCGGGGGCGACCACGTGGGCGCCGAGGTAGGTGGTCTCGGGGGTGTACGAGGAGGCGATCCGCAGCGCCCGCGCCTCGTCCACCACGGTCAGGCCGTAGCCGGACTTGCACTCGATGGTGGTGGTGCCCTGGCGCAGCGCCTCGCGGACGAACCGGGCCAGGTTGGCGTCCAGTTCGGCGTCGTCGGCGGCGCGGGTGGCGGCGACCGTGGTGCGGATGCCGCCGGCGGTGTACGCCTGGCCGGACATCCGGGCGTTGAACTCGGCGGTGCGGTCGCCGGCGAACACCAGGTGGGCGTGCGAGTCGACGAAGCCGGGCAGCAGTGCCCGCCCGGCCGCGTCGAAGCGCTCGTCGGCGGCGGGCGCCTCGGCGGCCGGGCCGACCCAGGCGACGGTGCCGCCGTCCACCACCACGGCCGCGTCGGCGAGCAGGCCGAGCGGCCCGGTCCCGTGCGTGGGGTCGTTGGTGACCAGGCTGCCGATGCCGGTGATCAGGGTGCTCGGCATGCCCTGGTTCTTCGAGGTGCTCGGGGTGCTCACGTCGGGCCTTTCGTACGTGGCCCGGGGGCGGGGCGGGATCAGCCCCCGCCCCGCCCCCGGGGGGTCGAGGGGTCTCTCAGCAGCTGAGTGCGGCGATCGAGGAGCGCAGCGCGCCGGGGACGTCCGGCACCAGCTGGTGCACCCCGTCCCGGACGACGTGCCGGCCGCCGACCACCACGTGCCGGACGTCGGCGGCCGAGGCGGCGTACACCGCGATCTCGGCGCCGAGCCGGGACGGGGGACCGGCGGTGCGCACCGAGTCCAGCGCGATCACGGTGAAGTCGGCCAGCGAACCGGCCTCGATCCGCCCGGCCTCCGGCCAGCCGAGCGAGGCGTGCCCGTCCTCGGTGCCCGCCCGCAGCAGCGAGTTGGCCGTCCAGTGGCCGCGGGTGCGGGTGCGCAGCCGCTCGTTCAGCTCCAGCGCCCGGGCCTCCTCGAACGGGTCGATGACCGCGTGGCTGTCGCTGCCGAGGGTGACCGGGCAGCCGGCCGAGGCCAGTTGGCGGGCCGGGCCGATGCCGTCCGCGAGGTCCCGCTCGGTGGTGGGGCACATGCAGATGGTGGTCGAGGAGTCGGTGAGGAGCTTGACGTCCTCCTCGGTGAGGTGGGTGGCGTGCACGGCCGAGGTGCGCGGGCCGAGCGCGCCGTGGTCGGCGAGCAGCCGGGTCGGGGTGACGCCGTGCGCGGCGAGGCAGGCGTCGTTCTCGGCGGTCTGCTCGGAGAGGTGGACGTGCAACGGCGCCTCGCGCTGCGCCGCCCACTGCGCGACGGTGCCGATCTGCTCGGCCGGGACGGCCCGCACCGAGTGGATGGCGGCGCCGATCCGGGCGTGGTCGCGCGCCTTCAGCGCGCTCGCCCGCTCGGCCCAGGCGTCGGCGTCACCGTCGCCGAACCGCAGCTGCGGCTTGGTCGGTTCGGCGCCGAAGCCCGAGGACAGGTAGCAGGTGTCCAGCAGGGTGATCCGGATGCCGGCCCGGGCGGCGGCCTCGATCAGCGCCTCGCCCATCGCGTTGGGGTCGTCGTAGCGGACGCCGCCGGGCGCGTGGTGCAGGTAGTGGAACTCCCCCACCGCGGTGATCCCGGCGAGCGCCATCTCGGCGTAGACGGCGGTGGCGAGCGCCAGGTAGCCGTCCGGGTCGAGCGCGCCGGCGAAGCGGTACATGGTGTCCCGCCAGGTCCAGAAGGTGCCGGAGCCGACCTGCACGCTGCCGCGCAGCGCCCGGTGGAAGGCGTGCGAGTGGGCGTTGGCCTGGCCGGGCAGCAGCAGCCCCTCCAGCCGGACGGCGCCGGGCGGGCAGGGCCCGCTGTCCGGCGTCACCTTGGCGATCCGGCCGTCGATCCCGGTGGCGATCAGGACGTCCTGCTCCACCACGGGCCCGTTGACGTGCGGCAGCCAGGCGTACTGCGCCCAGTAGGTCACTGACACGCCAGGTCCTCCAGTACGTCGGCCAGGGCGGCGACCCCGGCGAGGCAGTCGGCCTCCTCGGCGTGCTCCGTCGGGGAGTGCGAGACACCGCTGGGGTTTCGTACGAACAGCATGGCGGTCGGAATCGCCGATGCCAGGATTCCGGCGTCGTGTCCCGCGCCGGTCGGCAGGACGGGGACTCCCCCGAGCGTCCGGGCGAGGCGGTCGCGCAGCGGTCCGTCGAAGTCCACCACCGGGGTGTAGGACTCGCGGGTCAGCTCGACCCGGACGCCGTCGCGTTCGCCGCGTTCGGCGGCGGCGCGCTCGATCTCCTCGACCAGCGCGGTGAGCGTCCGCTCGTCGGCGGCCCGGGAGTCCAGCCAGCCGCGGACCAGGGAGGCGATCGCGTTGGTGCCGTTGGGCTCGACCGCGACCTTGCCGAAGGTGGCCAGGGCGCCCGCGAGCTTCGCCTTCTTCCGTGCGGCGAGCACGGTGTTGGCGTAGGTGAGCATCGGGTCGCGGCGGTCCTCGATCCGGGTGGTGCCGGCGTGGTTGGCCTCGCCGTGGAAGTCGAACCGCCAGCGGCCGTGCGGCCAGATCGCGCTGGCCACGCCGACCGGCTGGTCCTCGCGGAGGTGGCGGCCCTGCTCGACGTGGAGTTCGACGAAGGCGCCGATCCGGGCCAGCCGGTCGCCGTCGGCGCCGATGGCGGCCGGGTCGTAGCCGGCCTTCTCCATCGCGTCGGGCAGCCGGACGCCGTCCGCGTCGCGCAGCTCGTAGGCCTGCTCGCGGCCCAGGACCCCGGCGCTGAGCCGGGATCCGATGCAGGCCACGCCGAACCGGGCGCCCTCCTCGTCGCCGAAGTTGACGATGGCCAGCGGCCGCTCGAACGCGGCCCCCCGCGCGCGGAGCTCGTCGAGCGCCGCGAAGGAGGAGACCACGCCGAGCGGGCCGTCGAAGGCGCCGCCGTCGGGGACGGAGTCCAGGTGCGAGCCGGTGACGATCGCGCCCTCGCCCTGCGGGTCGCCCAGCCAGGCCCACTGGTTGCCGTTGCGGTCCAGCTCGTAGGTCAGGCCGCGGCCCACGGCCTGCTCCTCGAACCAGGCGCGGCACTCGGCGTCGGCGGAGTTCCAGGCGAACCGGCGGTAGCCGCCGGAGGAGGCGGAGCGGCCCACGGGGAGCAGCTCCGCCCACATCTCGTGGAAGGTCACAGCTCACCCATCGGGATGCGCACACCGCGCTCGGCGGCGACCTCGTCGGCCCGGTCGTAGCCGGCGTCCACGTGCCGGATCACGCCCATGCCCGGGTCGTTGGTGAGCACCCGGCGGATCTTCTCGCCCGCCAGCGGCGTGCCGTCGGCGACGGTGACCTGGCCGGCGTGGATCGAGCGGCCGATGCCGACGCCGCCGCCGTGGTGGATGGAGACCCAGGAGGCGCCGGAGGCGACGTTGACCATGGCGTTGATGAGCGGCCAGTCGGCGATCGCGTCGGAGCCGTCCAGCATCGCCTCGGTCTCCCGGTAGGGGGAGGCCACCGAGCCGCAGTCCAGGTGGTCGCGGCCGATGACGATCGGCGCGGACAGCTCGCCGGAGGCGACCATGTCGTTGAAGCGCTCGCCGGCCTTGTCGCGCTCGCCGTAGCCGAGCCAGCAGATCCGCGCGGGCAGGCCCTGGAAGTGCACCTTCTCCTGGGCCATCTTGATCCAGCGGTGCAGCGACTCGTTCTCCGGGAAGAGGTCGAGCACGGCCTTGTCGGTCTTGGCGATGTCCTGCGGGTCGCCGGAGAGCGCCGCCCAGCGGAACGGGCCCTTGCCCTCGCAGAACAGCGGCCGGATGTAGGCGGGGACGAAGCCGGGGAAGGCGAAGGCGCGGTCGTAGCCGGCCAGCTGGGCCTCGCCGCGGATCGAGTTGCCGTAGTCGAAGACCTCGGCGCCGGCGTCCATGAAGCCGACCATGGCCTCGACGTGCTTGGCCATCGACTCGCGCGAGCGCTGGGTGAACTCGGCGGGCTTCTCGGCCGCGTAGGTGGCCATGTCGTCGAAGGCGACGCCGATCGGCAGGTAGCTCAGCGGGTCGTGGGCGCTGGTTTGGTCGGTGACGATGTCGATCGGCGCGTCCATCGACAGCAGCTGCGGGAACAGCTCGGCGGCGTTGCCCAGCAGGCCGATGGAGAGCGGCTGCCGCTTGTCGCGGGCGGCGGTGGCCAGCTCCAGCGCGTGGTCGAGGTTCTTGGCCTCGACGTCCAGGTAGCGGTGCTCGATCCGGCGGGAGATCCGGGACGGGTCGCAGTCGATACAGATCGCCACGCCGCCGTTCATGGTGACGGCCAGCGGCTGGGCGCCACCCATGCCGCCGAGCCCGGCGGTGAGCGTGATCGTCCCGGCCAGGGTGCCGTCGAAGCGCTTGTTGGCGACGGCCGCGAAGGTCTCGTAGGTGCCCTGGAGGATGCCCTGGGTGCCGATGTAGATCCAGGAGCCGGCGGTCATCTGGCCGTACATGGTGAGCCCGAGGCTCTCCAGCCGGCGGAACTCCTCCCAGTTGGCCCAGTCGCCGACCAGGTTGGAGTTGGCGATCAGCACCCGCGGCGCCCACTCGTGGGTCTGCATCACGCCGACCGGCCGACCGGACTGGACCAGCATGGTCTCGTCGCGCTTGAGGGTCTCCAGCGTCCGCACCATGGCGTCGAACGAGCGCCAGTCCCGGGCCGCCTTGCCGGTGCCGCCGTAGACGACGAGCTTCGACGGGTGCTCGGCGACCTCCGGATCGAGGTTGTTCATCAGCATCCGCAGGGCGGCCTCCTGCTGCCAGCCCTGCGTCGTGAGCGCCGTGCCACGCGCCGCACGCACCTCACGCGGCCCGCTCGTCTGCTGCTGCACCATGTTCCCGGCCTTCCTGCGGATGAATTCATTCAGACTTGCCTAGTCTGAATATATCCAATCATTCAGCCGTCGGCCAGACCTGGGCACATCCGATCAGTGCCCGGCCTGACGACCCCCGAGCACTACCCCGGACCCGGCGAACACCAGCCACTCGGCCCAGCGCCGAGGGGCCGAGGACGCGACGACGGGGGGACCGGCGGAGCACCGGTCCCCCCGTCGCCGTGCCCGATCCGCCCTCAGGCGGCCGCGTCGCCGTCCCAGTCGATGCCGATCTCGGCGAGCCAGCGGAGGTCGGCGGCATCGGGATCGGCCGGGGCCGGGGGCCGCGGCGGGCGGGGGACCTCCTGGACGGGTCCGAGCCCGTACTGCTCGGCGGTCGAGGCGGCGCGGGCATCGGGCTCGATGACCCCCACGTGGACGGCGCTCTCGTCGCCCGGGTCGAGGACGATCAGCTCGGGGTCGGGCAGACGGCGCAGGGTGACGCGGCGTCCGCAGGTCGGGCAGGACCACTCGTCGGCTCCGGAGGCGAGCCGGCCGACGAACTTCATCTCGTGGATCACGCGCATGGCGGCCACCCCCTAGTCCAAGGAGGATTCCCCCTCTGGGCGGATCGCCAACGTGACGGTACGGTCACTGCAGGCTGTGAGAACCGGCGTCAGTACCGACGCCGTCGAACGGGGAGGGGCCCGGATGAGCCGCGAGTGGAGCGTCGAGGAGAGCGTCTCGGTGTCGGTCGAGCCGGCGGCCGCGTACCGCGCCGTCGCCGAGGTCCGCCGGATGGGCGAGTGGAGTCCGGAGTGCCGGGCGGTGTGGGCGCGCCGCGGGCCGCTCGGGGTGGGTGCCCGGTTCGTGGGGTTCAACCGCCGGGGGCTGTTCGTCTGGTTCACCACCTGCCGGGTGACGGACGCCGACCCGGGGCGCGAGTTCGCCTTCCGGGTCGAGACCTTCGGGCTGCCGGTGGCGCAGTGGGGCTACCGCTTCGAGCCGGCCGAGGACGGCGGCACGACCGTCACCGAGTACTGGCGGGACCTGCGGACCGGCCGCGCCTCCGGGCTGACCGAGGTGCTCGGGACGGTCTTCGCCGGGACCAACCCCGAGCTGCGGGTGAAGGTCAACCGGGCCGGCATGCGGGCCACCCTGGCCCGGATCAAGGCGGCCCTGGCCGCCTGAGCCGCGCCGGGCCCGACCCCGGCCGCTCCCGGCCCCGGCTACTCCAGGAAGAGCCCGCGGGCCGTCGCCGACTGCTCGATGGCCTCCAACCGGGCCTCCGCGCCGGGCAGTTCGTCGCACATGGTCTGCAGCAGCACCCGGCCGAGCATCATCGGCGCACAGGCGGTGTCGAAGACCAGACCGGTGCCGACCGCGGCCGGCAGCAGCAGGTCGGACAGCTTGGCCACCGGGGCGAAGGCGCTGTCGGCGACGGTCAGGACCGTCAGCCCGCACTCCCGGGCCACCGCCAGAGCGTCCATCAGCTCCCGCGGGTAGCGCGGCAGCGCGAAGCAGAGCAGCGCGCTGGCCCCGGCGGCGGCGGCCTGCTCCAGGCGGTCGGCGAGCATGCTGCCGCCCTCGTCGAGCAGCCGGATGTCCGGGTGCACCTTGGCCGCGAAGTACGCGAAGCCGCGGGCCTGCGCGGAGGCGGCCCGCAGGCCGAGCACCGGCAGCGGGCGGGAGGCGGCCAGCAGCCGGGCGGCCCGGGTGATCGGCTCCGGGTCGGCGAGCAGGTCGGCGAGGTGGCGCAGGTGCGCGATCTCGGCGAGCACGGCCTGCTGGTGCTCGTTGCGCACCGCGTCGTCCGGGGTCTCCGGCGCGGCCGGCTCCCCGGCGCCGAGCTCCCGCAGCTGCTTGCGCAGCGCCGGGTAGCCGTCGTAGCCGAGGGCCACCGCGAAGCGGGTGACGGACGGCTGGCTGACGCCCGCGAGTTCGGCGACCTCCACGCTGGAGAGGAACGGCGCCTCGGTGGCGTGCCGCACCAGCGAGTGGGCGATCCGCCGCTGGGTCGGCGTCAGCCGGTGGCCCTCGAAGAGCTGGAGGAGCCGGGCGGAGGGGCCGACGGTGCCGGACTCGTCGATGCCGGATTCGTCGGTGGCGGTCATCAGCGGTACCTCCGGGTGCGAGCTGTTCGGACGACGACTGTGCAGCAGTCCGGTGGCGCTGGCAAAGACGTCTCGTACGCCGGGACGCCCGGTGGGACGTCCCGAACGGCGGGACGGGCCTCGGGGTGACCCTGATTTCCCCCTGAGCCGCCCGCCGACCGGTGGACCGGCCGCCGCCGGAGGGGGCACGCTGGTCGCCATGGACACTCGCCAGGACGACCTGCGCCGCGACCTCGAAGCGGCGGTGCAGACCCGCAAGGAGCTCGGCAAGGAATACGAGTCGGAGATCGTCGACTCGTTCCTGGCCCGACTGGACGCCCGCCTCGACGCCCGGGTGGAGCGCCGGGTCGCCGAGCGGCTCGACGGCCCCGGGCAGGGGCCCGCCGGCTACGCCTACCGGCGCCGCGGCGGCCGCCCCAACGCGCGGCTGCCGATGGTCTCGCTGGTCCTGGGCATCCCGCTGACCGGCATCGCGGCCGGCGCCTCGTCCAACGGCCTTCTGGGGCTGATGGTCTGCTGGGCCGGCATCGTCGGGGTCAACGTGGCGGCCGCGCTGGGCGACCGCCGCGACGACCGGCGCGCCGAGCGGGCCCGGGACGAGTGGGACTGAGCCCACCCGCCCCGGGAACGGGGGCTCAGGCGAGCGGCCCGGTGACCTTCTCGACGGCCCGCACCAGCTCGCCGGAGGCGACCAGCGCGGCGGCGGCCTCCAGGTCCGGCGAGAGGAAGCGGTCGCGGCCGGCGCCGCCGACCCCGGCCTCACGGGCGGCGGCCATCGCCGCGGCGGTGGCCGGCGCGACCGTGCCGCTGGCGTCGCCCTGCTGACGGATCTCCAGCGCGCGGGAGGCGGCGGTCAGCTCGACGGCGAGGATCCGGCCGAGGTTGTCGACCGCCTGGCGCAGCTTGCGGGCGGCGGACCAGCCCATCGAGACGTGGTCCTCCTGCATCGCGGAGGACGGGATCGAGTCGACCGAGGCCGGCACGGCGAGCCGCTTGTTCTCGCTGACCAGCGCCGCCTGGGTGTACTGGGCGATCATCAGGCCGGAGTCCACGCCCGGGTCGTCGGCCAGGAAGGCCGGCAGGCCGTGCGAGCGGGCCTTGTCCAGCAGCCGGTCGGTGCGCCGCTCGGAGATCGAGCCGAGGTCGGCGGTGGCGATGGCGAGGAAGTCCAGCACGTACGCGACCGGGGCGCCGTGGAAGTTGCCGTTGGACTCCACCCGGCCGTCCGGCAGCACCACCGGGTTGTCGACCGAGGCGGCCAGCTCACGGGAGGCGACCAGCTGGGCGTGCGCGACGGTGTCGCGGCCGGCGCCGGCCACCTGCGGGGCGCAGCGGATCGAGTAGGCGTCCTGGACGCGCGGGGCGTCGTCCTGGTGGTGGCCGGTCAGGCCGGAGCCCTTGAGGACGGCCAGCATGTTGGCGGCGGACAGCGCCTGGCCCGGGTGCGGGCGGATCGGGGCGTGCAGCTCGGGGGCGAGCACCTTGTCGGTGCCGAGCAGCGCCTCCAGGGTCATCGCGGCGGTGATGTCGGCGGTGGTGAACAGGCGCTGCAGGTCGGCGATGGCCATCACCAGCATGCCGAGCATGCCGTCGGTGCCGTTGATGAGGGCCAGGCCCTCCTTCTCCAGCAGCTCGACCGGCTCGATGCCGGCCGCGGCGAGCAGCTCGCCGGCCGGCTTCTCGACGCCGTCCGCGCCGGTCGCCACGCCCTCGCCCATCAGCACCAGGGCGCAGTGCGACAGCGGCGCGAGGTCGCCGGAGCAGCCGAGCGAGCCGAACTCGCGGACCACCGGGGTGATGCCGGCGTTGAGGATCGCGGCCATCGTCTGCGCGACCAGCGGGCGCACGCCCGTCCGGCCGGAGGCCAGCGTCTTCATCCGCAGGAAGACCAGCGCGCGGACCACCTCGCGCTCCACCGCCGGGCCCATCCCGGCGGCGTGCGAGCGCACCAGCGAGCGCTGCAGCTGCGCGCGCAGCTCGGGGCTGATGTGCCGCACGGCGAGCGCACCGAACCCGGTGGAGACGCCGTAGACGGGGCGCGGCTCGGCCGCGAGGGCATCGATCCGGGCGCGGGCGGTCGCCATCTCGGCGAGCGCGTCGGGACCGATCTCGACCCGGGCATTGCCCCGGGCGACGGCCAGCACGTCCTCGGCACTGACGTCGGCCTTGCCGACCTGGACGAGCGGCGCGTCGGGGGCCACAGCACTGTGCATATCCATATACACCATCACATCAGGTGAATGGAGATATGACAACCGCCAGTGCGCCTTTGGGAGGCACAAGGTCAGCCGGACGGATTTCGCAACCCCCTCCCGATGCCGCAGGCTGGAGGCCGGACGGGACGGACGGCGGTGGAGGGTCGATGACGCGGGCGACGGCGCGGCGGCGGGTGGTGCGGCTGCGAGGGGACGTGCGCAGTGCGCGCCCGGACGCCCTGGCGGCCGAGGAGCCGCTGGAGATCCGGGTCGGCGGCGATCCGCTGACCGTCACCATGCGCACCCCCGGACAGGACTTCGACCTGGTCGCCGGGTTCCTGGTCGGCGAGGGGCTGGTGCACGCGGCCGAGGACCTGGCGGCCCTGCGCTACTGCGCCGGGACGGACGAGGACGGCGCCAACACCTACAACGTGGTGGACGCGACGCTGCGCGGCCCGGGCGGCGCGCTGCCGCTCTCGGCGCACCGCAACCTGCTCACCACCAGCGCCTGCGGCCTCTGCGGCCGGGACACCGTGGACGCCGTCCGCACCCACGTCCGCTGGCCGGTCGCGGCGGACCCGCTGACCGTGCCACCGCGGCTGCTGTACGGGCTGCCGGACCGGCTGCGCGAGGTGCAGCGGACCTTCGAGTCCACCGGCGGCCTGCACGCGGCCGGGCTGTTCGACCCGGCGAGCGGCGAGCTGCTCTGCGCCCGCGAGGACGTCGGCCGCCACAACGCGGTGGACAAGGTGGTCGGCTGGGCGCTGCGCGAGGGCCGGCTGCCGCTGACCGGGCACGTCCTGCTGGTCAGCGGCCGGGCCTCGTTCGAGCTCACCCAGAAGGCCGCGCTGGCGGGCGTGCCGCTGCTGGCGGCCGTCTCGGCGCCGTCCTCCCTGGCGGTGGACCTCGCCGAGGAACTGGGCCTGACCCTGGTCGGCTTCCTGCGCGGCGAGGGCGCGAACGTCTACACCCGCGCCGACCGCATCGAGGGCTGACCCCAGGCAGCCCGATCCCCGGCTGCCCGGCAGCCCGGCGCCGCCGGCTCAGCCCTGCGCCGGCTCAGCTCTCCGCCGGCTCAGTCCTCCGCCGACTCAGTCCTCCGCCAGCTCCGCCTTCAGCCGGCGCAGCGAGGCGGGGGTGAGCCGCCGGGCGAGCACCTCCAGCGCGGCCAGCACCTCAGCGAGCTCCGCCGGATCGTCGGTGCCGAGCGCCCGGGCCAGCGCGCCGTCGATCGGCGCGGCGGCCACCTCGGCCCGGCGGGCGGAGATCTCGGGCGCCTGCCGGGCGAGCAGTCGGCGGCGGTCCCGGGGGTCGGCCGCGGTGACGATCGACCCGGCCTCCCGCAACCGCGCGACGGCCGCGGACACCTGACTCTGTGGCAGACCGGTCCGCGCGGCGATCTCGCCGACCGCACTCTCCGGGTGCTCGTAGATGTCGCTCATCACGACGACGACCGCCTTGACGCCGGTGGCCCGCCCGCCGATCCCCGCCGTGGGGACGGCCTCCTCGCCGATCTTCGCCAAGGTCCGGCCGAGCAGCAGCAGTTCGACTCCGTTCATGGGCCCAAGGTACATCAGAAGAGATGCATCGAAAATAATGCATCTATCTTGATGCATCTAAAAAGATGCTCTACCGTGGAGCCAACGGCGGCCGCCCGGCCGCCCCGGGAGGGGACCGCACCATGACCACCGCACTGCTCGACACCGCCGGCGCCCGCATCCACCACCAGGTCCAGGGCAGCGGCCCGGTCCTGCTGATCGCCCAGAGCGGCGAGGGCGACGCCGACCGCAGCGCCGACCTGGTGGCCCGGCTCGTCGACCGGTACACCGTGGTGACGTACGACCGGCGCGGCCTCGCCCGCAGCCCCCTCGACCGGCCGGGCACCACCCCGACCGTCGAGGAGCACGCCGACGACGCCCGCCGACTGCTCACCGCCCTCACCGACCGGCCCGCCCTGATGCTCGGCTGCAGCTTCGGCGCGCTGGTCGGCCTCCAGCTCGCCCACGACCACCCCGGCCTGCTGGACACCCTGATCGCCCACGAGCCCGCCGCGCCGCGCCTACTGCCGGCCGCGGAGTGCACCGGGACCCTCGCCGCGCTGGCCGGGATCCAGGAGGCGTTCCACCGGGACGGCTGGCGGGCGGCACTGCGGGGGGTGATGGCGGCCACCGGGATCGACCCGGCCCGCCAGGAGCGCGAGCCCGAGGTCCGCCCGGCACCGTTCGGCCCGGAGCGCGAGGCGAACTTCACCGCCTTCCTCGCCCACGACCTGACCACCCTGCGCCGGAGCACCCTCGGCCCCGCCGAGGCCGACGCCCTCGCCGCCGGGCCGACCCGGGTGGTGCCCGCCATCGGCCTGGCCACCGACCCGGCGGTCTACAGCCACCGCTGCGCCGAGGTCCTGGCCGAGCGGCTCGGCACGGACCTCCTGCGCCTGCCCGGCGGCCACAACGGCAATCTGACCCACCCCCGGGCGTTCGCGGCCCGGCTCGACGAGGCGCTGACCACGGCACTCCGGGCGGGCTGAGGCCCGATCGGGCGGACACCCCACCCATCAAGACGATACGAATCGTCTCGCCATGCCGGTACGATGGGGCCCATGTCCCGCGACACCGCCCCCGATCCCAGCCGCCGCAGCGAGCAGAGCCGCACCGCGATCCTCACCGCCGCCGCCGAGCTGGTCGCCGAGCTCGGCTTCGCCAAGCTCACCATCGAGAAGATCGCCGCCCGGGCCGGGGTCGGCAAGCAGACCATCTACCGCTGGTGGCCCTCCAAGGGCGCGGTGGTCTTCGACGCCTTCCTGGCCGCCGACCGGAACGCCTCCGGCGGCAGCCTCACCCTCCCGGACACCGGCAACCTCGCCGCCGACCTGCGGGCCGTCCTGCGCCCCACCGTCGACGAACTGGCCGACCCCGTCTTCGACCGCACCGGCCGCGCCCTCACCGCCGAGGTGCTCAACGACCCCGCCCTGCTCCGCGAGTACCGCGAGCGGCTGCTGGACCCGCTGCTGGGGGTCACCCGCGACCGCCTGCGCAGCGCCCGCGCGGCCGGGCAGCTCGCCGGGGACGCCGACCTCGACCTCGCCGTCGAGCTGCTCTTCGGCCCGGTGTACTACCGCTGGCTGCACGGCCTCGGCCCGCTCGACCACGCGTACGCGGACCGCCTGGTGGAGGCGGTCCTGCGCACCCTCGGCATCCCGGCGGACCAGGGGCCGTCCAAGGGCGACTAGCCCCGGTTGCGGCGGCGGAGCATCACGACCACCGCGATGATCACGGCGATGACCACCAGGACGGCCAGGACGCCGATCAGCAGACCGAGGATCTTGCCGAGGCCCTTCTTCTTCTTTTTCTTGGACTTGTCCTTGGACGCGGCCAGCTGGGTCGCGCCGTGCCGGTCCGCGGTCACGGCGGCCGGGGCCGCCTGGAGGGCGCCGCCCGCGACGGCCGGTCCGACCGCCGCGCCCGTGCCGGCCGCGACGGTGCTCACCGCGGCGGCGCGGGGCGCGGCCTGGGCGGCCGGCGCGGCCGCGAGCGCGGCACCACCCAGGGCCAGCACCGCGGACACCACAAGGCTTGTCATACGAGCACGCATGGATTCAACCCCCGATCCGGCCCGGCCACCATGGCCGCCGACCGCGGACACCATCCCACGCCGGTGCCGCCCCGCCCAGCCCTCCCGCCGTCCCCGCACCGGACCGCGACCCGCTCGGAACACCCCGGTCACCGAACCGGCACAACCGGCCCCCGGACCCGCGCCCCGCGGCCCCCAGGTCAGCCCGGCGGCGGCGAGGCCGGGCCCGCCAGGGCCACCGCCACCAGCGCCCGCATCGCCGTGGCCGCCTGTCCGAGCGGCAGCGTGGCATCGTCCGCGAACAGCTCCACCAGCCAGCCGCCCGCCGCGTTCTGCCCGCCCGCCGCGACCATCCCCCGGTAGCCGCTGACCACCAGCACGGCCTCCTCCGACGGGTCGTTCCCCGCCGCGCCCGCGCGCAGCGCGAACGCGCCGCCGCGCACCGCCCCCCGGGTCATCGGGTAGTGCCGCAGGTCGAACACCGCGTCCGGGGCCTCGATCTGGGCCCGCTGGGTCTCCGCCCGGCTGCTGGTCGGCCCGCTGGTCATCCGGTAGACGGCGTGCTGCGCGGTGCGCATCAGGTGCGAGCCGGGCGGCACGTACGAGACCCACCAGCCGACCGCGTCCAGCAGCCGGGCCGAGGTCTCCGCGACGAGGGCCAGCTTGCCGATGGTGTCGGCCGGGTGGATCGAGCGGGTCGAGCCGTGCTGGTCCAGCGCCGTGAGCACCGCGGCGAGCAGCTGCCCCGGGTCCGCGCTGTGCGCCGCGCCGCGGAACCGCCGCCGGTCGCCGGAGCCCGCCCGGCCGGAGCCCCGGCCGCGCCCGTCGGCCCGGTGGTGCGGGTCGGCGGCGTCCGCGAGCAGCACCGTCGGGTCCGGCGAGAAGCCCGGCCCGTGGCTGCGCCCGGCCACGACCGGGTGGGCGGCGCGGGCGGCCTTGGCCCGGTACTGGGCGGCGTCGGCGAGCCGGAACAGCCGGTCGGGCGTGGTGACCGGCCCGATCGAGTCCCCGGTGGAGGCGACCCCGCAGGCCACGCCCTCGCCCTCGGCCAGCGCGAGCGCCCGCGCGCACAGCTCCTCGGCCGCGGCGACCACCTCGTCCGCCTTCTGCCCCTCCACCAGCAGGCAGAACTCGTCGCCGCCGAGCCGGGCGGCGAGGCTGCCGGGGAGCTTGGCGGCGGCCAGCGACAGCTGGTGGGCGAAGCGCTCCAGCAGCCGGTCGCCCATCTCGTGGCCGAGCTGGTCGTTGACCCGCTTCAGCCCGTTGACGTCGCAGACCACCAGCGAGACCACGGTGTTGTCCCGGTTGTGCGCCTCCAGCGCGCTCTCCAGCCGGGCGTCCACGGCGCGCCGGTTGGCCAGGCCGGTCAGCGGGTCGGAGAAGGCGAGCTTGCGCAGGTCGGCCAGGCGCTCGGTCTGGGCCAGACCGGCCGAGATCTGGGCGGCCAGCAGGGTGGCGTAGTCGGCGTCCGCCTCGGTGAACTCGGCCATCCCGGCGGTCCGGGCCAGGTAGAGCTCGCCCCAGGCCTGTCCGTGCAGCACGATCGGCGCGACCACGCAGCAGGCCCGCCCGCGCCGGCGCAGCGCCGCGGCGCGCTCCTGGCAGTACGCCCCCGCGGTGGGGTGCGCGTGCCCGGGGTGCGGGGTGGAGTTCTCGGCGCTCTGCAGCCAGGCGCGCGGCAGCCGGCCGGTGGACCAGCGCTCCTCCAGATAGGTGACGATCTCGGGGAAGTCGGCCACCGGGTAGGACTCGTCCTCCGGCAGCTCCTCCTCCCCCGGTGCCAGCTCCCCGTGGTTGACCAGCACCCGCAGCCGCCCGGACTCGCGGTCCCAGACCGAGACCGCCGCCATGGTGGCGCCGAGCGCCCCGGTGGCGCGGACGGCGGCCGCCCGGACCGCCTCCAGCGGGGTGAGCGCCCCCGCCATGTCCTGGGCGAGCTCGACCACGGACGTCAGCCGCGGGTCCGGGGCGGCGGGCGGCCGCGCACCATCGCAGTCGCAGCCGCGGTCCGCCATGATCGTCTCGCTGCTCACCGGCTCGCCTCGCTCCCTGTGCCCGGTCATGCTCGGCTCCCCTGGCGCACCGCGCCGGGAACCGCACCCATCCGGCCGCTTGCACCAAGACTATGGCGGTTTGCGCCGCTAATGCCGCGTTTGCCCGGATCGATCCGCCCGGCCGTCCGGGTTTCATTCGTTGCGCCTACGTCACCCGGTCCGCGTACCCCCGTCGGAGCCCGGCAACCACCCGCCCTGCGGCGACGTCCCGGTGCAGGGGGACGGCAGGGCTGCGGACGTCAGCCGCCGCGGGGCCGGCGCGACAGCAGCCACGGCTCCACCAGCCCGAGCCCGCGCACCGGGCGGCGCCACATCGGCTGGAGGTGGAAGCGGTGCCCGGCCTCCGGGCCGGTCGCCGACAGGCCGGCGGGGTGCAGGCCGGCGGCGGCCGACAGCGCCTCGGCGAGGCCGACCCCGTCCGAGTCCGCGGGTGCCACGCTGCCGTTCTGCTCCAGCGCGGCCGCGAACTCGCCGTCGATCAGCACCGCGTCCTTCGGGGCGATCGAGGTGAGCCGGCTGGCCAGGTTGACGGTGGTGCCGAAGACGTCGCCCATCCGCGAGGTGACGGTGCCGAAGGCCATCCCGACCCGCAGCGCGGGGATGGTGTCGTCCTCCGCCAGCGCCTCGATCAGGCCGAGCGCGATCTCGGCGGCCGTCACCGGGTCCTCCGAGACGTAGAGGATCTCGTCGCCGAGGGTCTTGACCACCCGGCCGCCGAGGCCGGCGATCAGGTCGGAGCAGGTGTTCTCGAAGGTCTCGACCAGCTCGCCGAGCTCCTCCTCCTCCAGCCGGCGCGACAGCCGGGTGAAGCCGACCAGGTCGGCGAAGCCCACCGCGAGGCGGCCGCTGGTGATCTCGGTGTCCTCGGCGGCCTGCACCACCCGGCCGGTGACGGCGGCCAGCTGCCGGCGCCAGACGTACACCAGGAACTGCTCCAGCTCCGGCAGCAGCAGCTCGACCAGCGGGTACGCGACGTCGGCGCGGGTCAGGCCCGGCTCGACGGCCTGGGTGAGGTTCTCCAGGAAGGTGTCCATCTGCCAGCCGGCCAGCCGGGCGGTGGTCTGCCCGGTGGACCGCGCCACCTGGATCGCCATCGGCTCGCTGAGCAGGCCCGACTCCACCAGTCCGGCGAGCCGGCGCAGCGCGATCACGTCGCCGTCCGTCAGCGCCCGGGACTGCCCGATGTCGGGGAAGCCCATCGCCCGCCAGAAGCGGGTGGCCAGCTCCATCGGCACATCGGCCGCGCGCGCGGCCTGGTACGGGGTGTAGCGGCGCGGCGCGTCCAGGATCAGGCGTTCCAGGTCGAGGGCGACCGTCGGGTCGTCGGACTCCGCCGTGCCGCCGCTGCTGCCGTCCTCTGCCACCGGTCCGTCCCCGTGCGGTCGCCGCACTTGCCTCGTGTCCTGCCTGTTCGGGCGCGCCCGCCACCCGGCGGGCAGTGGCGCGCCTCACACCGCTGCCAGGTGGAATATTCGCACGGAATCGCGCGATCCGGGGCATCCGCCGGGGTCAAGGGGAGGTGAAGAGTGCCGTTCAGCGCGGCTCGGGCCGGACGTGGACGACGTCCCCGGCGCCCACCGCCGTGCGGCTCCCGTCGGAGGTGCGGACCACCAGCCGGCCGTCGCCGTCGATCGCCACCGCCTCGCCGAGCAGTTCGCGGTCGCCCGGCAGCAGGACCTTCACCGACCGCCCGAGCGTGCTGCAGCGGTCCACGTACGCGGGCAGCAGGCCGCTGGCGTGCGGGTCGCCGGAGGCGGCCGTCCACTCCGTGTACAGCACGGCGAACTCGCGCAGCAGGGCGCGCAGCAGGGTGGTCCGGTCGGTGACGGTGGCACCGGCCAGTGCCAGCGAGGCGGCGGCGGGGACGGGCAGCTCGGCCGCGCGCAGCGAGACGTTGATCCCGAGGCCCGCGACCACCCCGCCGCCGCTCAGCTCGGTCAGGATGCCGCCGAGCTTGCGCTCCTCGCCGTCGATCCCGACCTGGAGGTCGTTGGGCCACTTCAGGCCGACCTCCACCCCGGCGACCCGGTTCAGCGTGCTGGCCGCCGCCACGCCGACCAGGATCGGCAACCAGCCGTACCGCTCGACGGGTACCTCGTCCGGGCGAAGCAGGAAGGAGAGGAAGAGCCCCGAACGCGGCGGCGCCGTCCACTGCCGCTCCAGCCGCCCGCGCCCGGCGCTCTGCACCTCGGCGACCAGCACCGCGCCCTGCGGCGCGCCCTCCCGGGCCCGCGCGGCGAGGTCGCTGTTGGTCGACCCGGTCTCGGCGACGACGTCCAGCGAGGTCCACAGCCCGCCCGGCAGCACCAGGTCGCGGCGCAGCGCCTCGGTGTCCAGCGGCGGCCGGTCCAGGTCGGTCCACGGCGACGGCCCGTCCTGGCCGAAGCCGCGCAGTCCACTGCGGCGGGGGGTGGCGGGCTCGCGCACCGGATCGTTCGAGTCGGTCATGCGGGAAACCCTAGGGTCTGTCAGGCCGTCCGCGCCCGGTGGGAATCACCCGAACGGCGCCTCGGGGCCCCGAGGCTTCGTCCGAGAAGTCCTAGTGCCGCGTCAGGCAACCTTCGCCCCGTCGCGACGCCCGGCACGCCGATAGCACGCACCGGACGCCGCTCCTTGACGGGCAAAAGTTGCCTGACGCGGCACTAGGCCGCCACATCGTCCCGCAGAACGCGCGTTAACACACTGTGTCGCTGGCCATAACAGGAAGCCCCGCGCGCTGGCTACGCTACTTGGCGGTAGTTCGTTGCGCCGCCCTGCCCTCACGCGCCCGGTCCCCTCCTGGCCCGTGCACCACCCGACAGGTCGCGGCCCATGGATCAGGGAGAGCCACCGGATGACCGAGGCGTCGTACGACCCCCACACCACCGCCGGAAAGCTCGCCGACCTGCGGCGCAGGATCGACGAGGCAGTCCACTCCGGCTCCGCCAAGGCGGTGGAGAAGCAGCACGCCAAGGGCAAGCTGACGGCCCGCGAGCGCGTCGTCGAGCTGCTGGACGAGGACTCCTTCGTGGAGTTCGACGAGTTCGCCCGCCACCGCTCGATCAACTTCGGCCAGGAGAAGAACCGCCCCTACGGCGACGGCGTGGTGACCGGCTACGGCACCGTCGACGGCCGCCAGGTGGCCGTCTTCGCCCAGGACTTCACCGTCTTCGGCGGCTCCCTCGGCGAGGTGTTCGGCGAGAAGATCGTCAAGGTGATGGACTTCGCGCTGAAGACCGGCTGCCCGGTCATCGGCATCAACGACTCCGGCGGCGCCCGCATCCAGGAGGGCGTGGTCTCGCTCGGCCTCTACGGCGAGATCTTCCGCCGCAACGTGCACGCCTCCGGGGTGATCCCGCAGATCTCGCTGATCATGGGCCCCTGCGCCGGCGGCGCGGTGTACTCCCCCGCGATCACCGACTTCGTGGTGATGGCCGACCAGACCTCGCACATGTTCATCACCGGCCCCGACGTGATCAAGACCGTCACCGGCGAGGACGTCGGCATGGAGGAGCTGGGCGGCGCCCGGACCCACAACACCAAGTCCGGCAACGCGCACTACCTGGCCACGGACGAGAAGGAGGCGATCGAGTACGTCAAGAGCCTGCTCTCGTACCTGCCCTCCAACAACCTGTCCGACCCGCCGGCCTTCCCCGAGGAGGCGGACCTCACCGTCACCGACGAGGACCTCGAACTCGACACCCTGGTGCCCGACTCGGCGAACCAGCCGTACGACATGCACAAGGTGATCGAGCACGTCCTGGACGACGGCGAGTTCCTGGAGACCCAGCCGCTGTACGCGGGCAACATCATCACCGGCTTCGGCCGGGTCGAGGGCCACCCGGTCGGCATCGTCGGCAACCAGCCGATGGACCTGGCCGGCTGCCTGGACATCGCCGCCAGCGAGAAGGCCGCCCGGTTCATCCGGACCTGCGACTCGTTCAACATCCCGGTGCTGACCTTCGTCGACGTGCCCGGCTTCCTGCCCGGCACCGAGCAGGAGTGGGACGGCATCATCCGCCGCGGCGCCAAGCTGATCTACGCCTACGCCGAGGCCACCGTCCCGCTGATCACCGTGATCACCCGCAAGGCCTTCGGCGGCGCGTACGACGTGATGGGCTCCAAGCACCTGGGCGCCGACCTCAACCTGGCCTGGCCGACCGCGCAGATCGCCGTGATGGGCGCGCAGGGCGCGGTCAACATCCTGCACCGGCGCGAGATCGCGGAGGCGCAGGCCGCCGGGAACGCCGAGACCAGGCGGGCCGAGCTGATCGCCTCCTACGAGGACACCCTGCTCAACCCGTACCTGGCCGCCGAGCGCGGGTACGTCGACGCCGTCATCGCGCCCAGCGAGACCCGCCGGCACATCGTGCGCGGCCTGCGGGCGCTGCGCGGCAAGCGCGAGGTGCTGCCGCCGAAGAAGCACGGCAACATCCCCCTGTAGGAACACTCCCCAGACAGCGGCCGTCGCGAGAGGATTGAGCATGGCCCCGATCCACGTGCTGCACGGGCAGCCGACCCCCGAGGAGCTCGCCACCGTCCTGGCGGTGGTCCAGTCCCGGGCCGCCGCCGCGCAGGCCGCCGCCGAGGCGGCCCGCCGCGCGGGCGCCGGCCCGGACTCCCCCTGGAACGACCGCGCCCGCCGGATGCGCCCCACCCCCCGCCCGGGCGCCAACGTCTGGCGCACCTCCGGCTGGGCGGGCTGACCGGCCGCGCCGGGGCTGGATGTCGGCCGGTCCGACGTCCCGCCCCGGCGCACCGCACCCCGCCCCGGCGCACCCCCGCGCCGGGGCTCAGGCGCCGGGATGGCCCGGATTGCCCGAAAGCTGAGTACGGATACTCAGGCGTCCGCCCGGCCCGCGGCGCACCCTGGAACGGTGCTCTGGTCAGACCCCCGCGACGAGCCCTCCCCCGAGGCCCGCCGGATGCAGCAGAAGCTGCACCGCGCCGGGCGGGTGCTCGCCGTCCTCGCCCTGGTGATCGCCGTCCTGCTGATGCTCTGACGGCCGCCTCGGCCACCCCCTACCCTGGTGGGCATGACCGACCAGCGCGCCCTCGTCCTCGCTTCCGCCTCCCCCGCCCGCCTCGGGCTGCTGCGCCAGGCGGGCCTCGACCCGCGCGTGGTGGTCAGCGGCGTCGACGAGGACGCGCTCAGCGCCGCCACCCCCGCCGAGCTCGCCCTGGTGCTGGCCGAGGCCAAGGCCAAGGCGGTCGCCGCCGACCTGAGCGGCGGCGAGCTGGTGATCGGCTGCGACTCTGTCCTGGAGCTGGACGGGCTCGCGCTCGGCAAGCCCGCCGACGCCGTCGAGGCGCTGGCCCGCTGGCGGTCGATGCGCGGCCGGTCCGGCGTGCTGCGCACCGGCCACTGCGTGATCGACACCGCCACCGGCGAGCAGGCCTCCGCCACCGCCTCCACCACGGTCCGCTTCGGCACCCCCGACGACGCCGAGATCGCCGCCTACATCGCCACCGGCGAGCCGCTGCACGTGGCCGGCGCGTTCACCCTGGACGGCCGCTCGGCGCCCTTCGTCGAGGGCATCGACGGCGACCCGGGCAACGTCATCGGCCTCTCCCTGCCGCTGCTGCGCTCGCTGCTCGCCGATCTGGGCGTGCGCATCACCGACCTCTGGGTCTGACCCGGCCGGTACCCGCCCCGACGGCCCGCACCCTGCGGGATCCCACAGATCCTCGGCCCCACATCTGTCCCTCCGGTCCAGCCGTACGACCGTGCGGCGCGGATAGGCTGGCCGCGCCGCCGATCAGGGAAGGGACGTCAATGACCGACAGCGTGCTCAACGTGCTGCTCGGCCTGGTCGCCAGCGCCATCACCGCCGCGCTGGGCTGGCTCGCACAGACGCTGCGCCGACGCCGCAGGCTCGGCCGGGTGCAGGCGTTCTTCGGCCTGCCCGCCGGCGGCGACTGCCTGCTGGTCGTCAACCGGCATGCCGCCTCGGTTCATTCGAACAGCGTGCAGCGCGACGACGTCTACGCCCTGATGGAACTGTCCGGACTGGTCCGGGAGTGCGGTGGGCGGGCCGAGCTGGTCGCCCACGACCGGGTCCGTCAGGGGCTGGGCCACAAGGCGGAGTTCTGCCTCGGCGGCCCGGTGAGCAACGACCGGACGGCGGCCCACCTGGCCTCCTGGCTGCCGGGCGTGGTCTTCACCCCGGACCGCATCATCGAGGAGTTCGACCCCGACGACGCCTCGGTGTCGGCGGGCGACGAGACGTTCAGGTTCGTCCTCGGGGACAACGCGCGGACCGGCCAGGCGTTCGTCCTGCTGGCCCGGCTGCACGCGGGGCCCGGCGGCCGCCCGGTCTTCCTGATCGCCGGTCAGAGCGGGGTCGCCAACCACGCCGCCGTGCGGTACCTGGTCGCCAACCACCGGAAGCTGGCCCGCCGGTACGGCCTCGACCGGACCTTCGCGCTGATGCTGCGGGTCGTCAACCCCGGCGCGTACGGGCCCGACGTGGTCGAACTCGCGTCGGACGTCACCGCGAAGGCGAGTGCGCGACCGGTGGAGGCCGCCGCGTGAACCGCTCCGGCGCCCGGGGTGTGGCGAAGGCCACGACGCGGCCAGGGCGGCTCAAGCGGGCTTCGATGCGGGGCGCGTAGCGTCTCCTACCTGTGGAGCCTCCCGCTCCGCACCCGAGTGATCGTGTTTTCACGACATCCACCGTGTGGGATAGCTCACCAGCTGGGGCTACTCGCCGGTACCACCCCGTAATCCCTAGACTCGACAAGGTTCAAGAAGGGAGCCACAGTGCGCAAGGTGCTCATCGCCAACCGCGGAGAAATCGCCGTCCGCGTCGCCCGGGCCTGCTCGGACGCCGGTATCGCCAGCGTCGCCGTCTATGCCGAGCCGGACCGGGATGCGCTGCACGTCCGCGCGGCCGACGAGGCTTACGCGCTGGGCGGCGACACCCCCGGCACCAGTTACCTGGACATCGCCAAGGTGCTCAAGGCCGCCGCCGACTCCGGTGCCGACGCCGTCCACCCCGGCTACGGCTTCCTGTCGGAGAACGCCGACTTCGCCCAGGCCGTCCTCGACGCGGGCCTGACCTGGATCGGCCCGCCGCCGCAGGCCATCCGCGACCTCGGCGACAAGGTCACCGCCCGGCACGTGGCGCAGCGCGCCGGCGCCCCGCTGGTGGCCGGTACGCCGGACCCGGTCGCGGGTGCCGACGAGGTCGTCACCTTCGCCCGGGAGCACGGCCTGCCGGTCGCCATCAAGGCGGCGTTCGGCGGCGGCGGCCGCGGCCTGAAGGTCGCCCGCACGCTGGAGGAGATCCCGGAGCTGTTCGAGTCCGCGGTCCGCGAGGCGGTCGCCGCCTTCGGTCGCGGCGAGTGCTTCGTCGAGCGCTACCTGGACAACCCGCGGCACGTCGAGACCCAGTGTCTGGCGGACCAGCACGGCAACGTGGTGGTCGTCTCCACCCGTGACTGCTCGCTGCAGCGCCGCCACCAGAAGCTCGTCGAGGAGGCGCCCGCGCCGTTCCTCACCCCCGAGCAGAACGCCGAGCTGTACCGGGCCTCGAAGGCCATCCTCAAGGAGGCCGGCTACGTCGGCGCCGGGACCTGCGAGTTCCTGGTCTCCCAGGACGGACTGATCTCCTTCCTGGAGGTCAACACCCGCCTCCAGGTGGAGCACCCGGTCTCCGAGGAGGTCACCGGGATCGACCTGGTCCGCGAGATGTTCCGGATCGCCGACGGCGAGGAGCTCGGCTACGGCGACCCGGAGGTGCGCGGCCACTCCTTCGAGTTCCGCATCAACGGCGAGGACCCGGGCCGCGGCTTCCTGCCCGCGCCCGGCACCGTCACGCTGTTCGCGCCGCCGTCCGGCCCGGGTGTCCGGCTGGACTCCGGGGTGGAGACCGGCTCGGTGATCGGCCCGGCCTGGGACTCCCTGCTGGCCAAGCTGATCGTCACCGGCACCACCCGCAAGCAGGCCCTGCAGCGGGCCCGGCGCGCGCTGGCCGAGTTCAAGGTGGAGGGCATGGCCACCGCCATCCCGTTCCACCAGGCGGTCGTCACCGACCCGGCGTTCGCGCCCGAGGTGCACGGCGGCGACGGGCCGTTCACGGTCTACACCCGGTGGATCGAGACCGACTTCGACAACACCATCCCCGCGTTCGCCGGTGCGGCCGGTGAGGGCGAGGAGGCCGAGGGCCGGGAGACCGTCGTGGTCGAGGTCGGCGGCAAGCGGATCGAGGTCTCGCTGCCGTCCTCGCTGGGCGTCTCCTCCGCTCCGGCGGCCGCCACCGGCGGTGCGGCCAAGGCGAAGCGCCGGGTCGGCGCCAAGAAGGCCGGCTCGGCCGTCGGCGGTGACACGCTGGCCTCGCCGATGCAGGGCACCATCGTCAAGGTCGCCGTCGAGGAGGGCCAGGTCGTCGCGGAGGGCGAGCTGATCGTCGTCCTGGAGGCGATGAAGATGGAGCAGCCGCTGAACGCGCACAAGGCGGGCACCATCGTCGGCCTGAAGGCCGAGGTCGGCGGCAGCGTCAGCAGCGGCGCCGCGCTGTGCGAGATCAAGGACTGACCCCGCTCGGCCTCCGCTGAGGCCGGGCTCCGTGACCGGTCCGTACACCTCCGGGTGTGCGGACCGGTTCCGTTTCCGGCGCCGCTCAGCGCCCGCGCGGGACGCCCAGCTCCGCCGCCAGGCGGACCGGCAGCGGCACGCCCGGGCCGCCGTGCGTGCCGGGGCGGCGCTGGCCGGGCAGCGGGGCGCCGCCGGGGGGCGGGGCGGCCCGGCGCGGCAGCGGGCCGGGCTGGGTCTGGTGGACGGGCCCGCTGCCGGTGCCGTGCACCGGGGCGTCCCCGGGCGGGGCGCCGAGCGGGGCCAGGTCGATCTGCACCCCGCAGTCGGCGAGCGCGTCCAGCTCCCGGGCCGTCACGTCGTCGGCGGTGGCCCGCTCGTCGGTGACCAGCCGGGTGATGGTCTCGGTCGGGACGGTCTGGAACATGGTGTCCGCGCCGAGCTTGGTGTGGTCGGCGAGGACGATGACCTCGGCGGCCGACTGCACCAGAGCCCGGTCCACGCTCGCGGAGAGCATGTTCGTGGTCGACAGCCCGCGCTCGGCGGTCAGCCCACTGCCGGAGATGAACGCCTTGGAGACCCGCAGCCCGTGCAGGGACTGCTCGGCACCGCTGCCGACCAGGGCGTAGTTGGACCCCCGCAGGGTGCCGCCGGTCATCACCACCTCCACCCGGTTGGCGTGCGCCAGCGCCTGGGCGACCAGCAGCGAGTTGGTGACCACCGTCAGCCCGGGCACCCGGGCCAATCGGCGGGCCAGCTCCTGGGTGGTGGTGCCGGCACCGACCACCACGGCGTCCCCCTCCTCCACCAGGCCGGCGGCGAGATCGGCGATGGCGCTCTTCTCGGCGGCGGAGAGGTGGGTCTTCTGCGGGTAGCCGGGTTCGCGGCTGAAGCCGCCGGGGAGCACCGCACCGCCGTGCCGGCGGTCGAGGAGCCCTTCTGCCTCCAGCGCCCGTACGTCACGACGCACGGTCACTTCGGAGGTCTGGACGACGCGGGCCAGTTCACGGAGCGAGACGGCTCCGTTGGCGCGCACCATTTCGAGGATCAACTGGCGACGTTCTGCAGCAAACACAGAACCGACGGTAACCCGCGTGACCGTCTGCTTTCAGGCGTTTGCTGCTAGTAGCGGGAATTGCTCACCCGAGAGCGGCGCGTGACCGTACAATACGCGCCGTCAGCAACCCGGGACTGCGCCCGCCGTCCGAGTGATGCCCCCGCCCGCGCGCAGGGCGGCCACCGAACGGCGGCCGCCCTCAACTTCGCGCCGGACGCTCAGGATTCGCCCTCGGCCCGCTTGCGGATGTGCAGCTGGCGGGCGGCCTCGGCGGTCGAGCCGGAGACGGACGGGTAGACGGTGAAGGCACTGGCCACCTGTTCGACCGTCAGATTGGCGTCCACCGCGAGCGCGATCGGGTGGATCAGCTCGCTGGCGCGCGGGGCGACCACCACGCCGCCGACCACGATGCCGGTGCCCGGGCGGCAGAACAGCTTCACGAAGCCGTCCCGGATGCCCTGCATCTTGGCCCGCGGGTTGCCGCGCAGCGGGAGCTTGATCTCGATCGCGTCCATCTTGCCGCACTTCACGTCGGCGGCCGTGTAGCCGACGGTGGCGATCTCCGGGTCGGTGAAGACGTTGGAGGCGACGGTCTTCAGGTTGAGCGGCTGCACCGCGTCGCCGAGCGCGTGGTACATCGCGATCCGGCCCTGCATGGCCGCCACCGAGGCGAGCATGAAGACGCCGGTGCAGTCGCCGGCCGCGTACACGCCGGGGGCGCTGGTGCGGGACACCCGGTCGACCTGGATCTGGCCCCAGTCGTTGAGCTTGACCCCGGCCTCCTCCAGGCCCATCTCGGCCGTGTTCGGGATCGAGCCGACCGCCATCAGGCAGTGCGTGCCCTTGATCACCGTGCCGTCGGAGAGGGTCACCTCGACGTGGTCGCCGACGCGCTTGGCGCCCTCCGCCCGGCTGCGGCTCATCACGTTCATGCCGCGGCGGCGGAAGACCTCCTCCAGCACCTCGGCGGCGTCCGGGTCCTCGCCCGGGAGCACCCGGTCGCGGGAGGAGACCAGGGTGACCTTGGAGCCCAGCGCCTGGTAGGCGCCGGCGAACTCCGCGCCGGTGACGCCGGAGCCGACCACGATCAGCTCGCGCGGCAGCTCCTCCAGGTCGTACACCTGGGTCCAGGTCAGGATCCGCTCGCCGTCCGGCTGGGCGTCCGGCAGCTCGCGCGGGTGCGCGCCGGTGGCGATCAGCACCGCGTCCGCGCGCAGCGCGTGGACGGTGCCGTCGGGCGCGTCCACCAGCACCTCGCGGGAGCCGTCCGCGCCCTGGCCCTCGGCGCCGAGCCGGCCCCGGCCGCGCAGCACGGTGACGCCCGCGCGGGTGACCGACTGGGTGATGTCGTGGGACTGCGCGATGGCGAGGCGCTTCACCCGGCGGTTGACCTTGCCGAGGTCGACGCCGACCACTCTGGCCTGCTGCTCCAGCGGCGGGGTGTCGTCCGCGACGATGATGCCGAGCTCCTCGTAGGAGCTGTCGAAGGTGGTCATCACCTCCGCGGTCGCGATCAGGGTCTTCGACGGCACGCAGTCCGTGAGCACCGCCGATCCGCCCAGACCGTCGGTGTCGACGACGGTCACCTCCGCGCCGAGCTGGGCGGCGACGAGCGCCGCCTCGTAGCCGCCGGGTCCGCCACCGATGATCACGATCCGAGTCACACGCACCATTGTCCCGTACGCCGGGCGCGCCGCCACGCCGGGGTCGGGGCTCCCGTGCGATCGCCCGCCCGCCCTGGGCCGTCCGCCGGACGGTCTAGGCTGCACCCCATGCCCCTTTACGCCGCGTATGCCACCAACCTCGATGCCCGGCAGATGACCCGCCGAGCCCCGCACTCCCCACTGCGCGGTACCGGGTGGCTGGACGGCTGGCGGCTCACCTTCGGCGGGGAGCAGCTCGGCTGGGAGGGCTCGCTGGCCACCGTGGTCGAGGACGAGAAGGACCAGGTCTTCGTCTCGCTCTACGACGTCGCGCCGATGGACGAGGAGGGGCTGGACCGCTGGGAGGGCGTCCAGCTGGGCATCTACCGCAAGATCAAGCTGCGCGCGCACACCCTGGACGGCGACATCCCGGTGTGGACGTACGTGCTCAACGACTACGAGGGCGGCCTGCCCGCCGCCCGCTACCTCGGCCTGGTCGCCGACGCCGCGGAGAGCGCGGGCGCCCCGCACGACTACGTGCTGGACCTGCGCCGCCGGCCCTGCTGACCCGCTTCCCCAGGTCCTAGGGTCCGCGCCAGGAGCGGGCGGTGGCGGCCAGGACCTCCGCCACCGCGGCCCGCCGGGCCGGCTCGGTGCGCAGCCCGTTGCCCAGCTCGACGTGCAGCCACGGCACCCCCAGCCCGGCCGCGAACCGGCCCTCCACGTTGGTGGTGCCCTCCAGCTGCCCGCACTTCTCCCGCCAGGCCCGGCAGACCGCGAACCCCGCCTGCCCCAGCCCGCTCGCGGTCAGCTCGGCGGCCGCCCCGGCCGGTCCCGTCCCGCTGGAGACCACCGCGTCCTGGCCCGGCAGGCTGCCCTCGTCGAAGCCGTGCACCTGGATCCCGGGCAGCCCGCGCGCGGTGAGCGCCTCGACCACGGCGGCGAACACCGTGTCGGCGCGGTGCGCCGGGTCCGCGGAGCCGCCCTCGCCCGCCCTGCGGTGCGCCCCGGCGAGCACCAGCACCCCGCCCGGCGCGGCCCGGAACAGCTCGACGCCGAGCTGTTCCGTCCGGCTGTCCGAGACCGGGTGCGGCACCTGCACCGTCCAGCCGGCCGGGGCCGAGAGGTCCAGGTAGACCCGGCCCCAGCCGCGCCCCTCCGGTGCCGTCCCGTCCTCGGCGATCTCCGCGACCCGGCGGCCGCTGCCCGCCTCGGTGAACTCGGTCAGCCGGTAGCCGGCCTGCGCCAGCGCCCGGCC
Organism: Kitasatospora sp. NPDC058170; assembly: GCF_042883905.1. NCBI lineage: Bacteria > Bacillati > Actinomycetota > Actinomycetes > Kitasatosporales > Streptomycetaceae > Kitasatospora > Kitasatospora sp. NPDC058170. The sequence goes on along the minus strand of NZ_JBHVUV010000020.1, from coordinate 154,701 downwards.
CGCCTCCTGCGGCCGCCCCTCGACCGCCCGCAGCACGCCGTCCGCGACGGCCCGGCGCCGGACCGCGTCCGGCACGGTGTACCCGGTCGCGGGGCCGAAGTCCGCCGTGTACCCGTCCACCCGGGCCGCCAGGTCCACCGGCGCGGGCCCGGCCGGGCCCGCCGGGGCGCCTTCCGAGGAGCCTGCCGGGGTGCCCGCCGAGGTGCCCTCCGCCGTCCCGGGCCGTCCGGCGGAGCCGCGCGCCGCCACCGTCAGGACGACGGCCAGCGCCGCCAGCACCAGCAGCACCGCCACCGGCAGCACCACCGCGCGCCGCGAACCCCGTGTCTCCATGGCCCGAAAACCTACCGTGTGCCCGATACAAACCGAATGGAATCGGAATGTCACCGATAGGAGACCGGAACGTGACAGGTTCCGGTGAACCGCTTCGTACGCTTCTCACGTTTGACCAAGGCTTGACCGCCGGTCACGGCGGGCCCCGAGGGGGGTGGGCACGTCACCCATCCCTGATCCGATGACGAGGCCCCCGTGAACACGGCAACCAACCCGCCGCGACAGCACCGCTATCGCCGCCGGGCCGACATGCCGCTGCTCGGGGGCATCCGCCCGCCGATCGTCCTGCTGCTGATCCTGCTGCTGGCCGTCGCCGCGATCACCGCCCTGGCCGTCGGCGGCCTGCGGGTCGACGACACCCCGCAGGCCCTGCGCGAGTCCCACCAGTACGCCGCCGAGGACACCGCCGCATCGCTGCGCGCCGGACTGCACGAGAGCGCCACCGACCTGCGCCGGGCCGCCGCCCACTACGACGGCGCGCCCGCCGACCCGGCCGCGGTGCTGGGCGCGCTCGGCCAGGCGTACCGGAAGTGGCGCGGCACGGTGATCGTCCGCCCCGACACCGGCCGGCTGCTGGCCGCCCGCGGCGAGACCGTCCCGCTGGCCGGCCTCGACCTCGCCAGGGTCACCGACACCGCGCCCGCGCCGCTGCTGGTGCCCTCCACCGCCGGCACCCGGCTGCTGACCTTCGCCCTGGTCTCCACCAGGGCCGACGGCCGGGCCCTGCTGGTCGCCTCCGACAACCTGCGGCTGCCCGGCATCGCCACCCGCAGGGAGCAGACCGTCCAGGTGCTCGACGCCGCCGGAGCCGTCCTGGACACCGCCGGCGCCCGGCTCGACGCCGATCCCGACCGGCGGCTGGTCGCCGCCGCCCGGGAGCACGCCGCCCAGCAGCGCCCGGCCCCCGGCGGGACGGCCTCGGGGAGCCTGTCCGGCAGCCCGGACGACAAGGGCGTCCGGCGGGTCGCCGGCTACGCGGCGGTGGCCTCCCCCGACGGCCGCGACCTCGCCGCCCCGCTCGGCCTGACCGTCGTCTCCACCAGCAGCACCGACGGCCGGACCGGCAGCCTGCGCCACCCCCTGCTCGGGCTGGCCGCCGCCGGGGCCCTGCTGGCGGTCGCCCTGCTGCTGGCCCGGCTGCTGACCCGGACCCTGCAGCGCCCGCTGCTGCGGCTGTTCCTGGAGTCCCGCCGACTCACCCGCGGCGAGCGCCTCGACGAGCCGGTCGCCGGGCCCCGGCGCGGCGAGGCCGGGCGGATCACCCGCGCCCTGGAGGAGCTGCGCCGCCAGCTGCTCGACCCGGCCCGGCCGCCCGCCGCACCCGCCCCGCGCCGCCGGCGCCCCGGCACCGCGTTGCCGCTGGCACTGAGCGCCGTCGTCGTCCTCGGCTGGTCGGGCCCGCTGCTGTTCCTGGGCGGCTCCGACGGCGAGGTCCGCGTCCCGAACCAGGTGGTCGCCGCCCAGCGGGACCGCACCGACACCGCCGCCGACCGGATCCGCCAGGCGCTCAACGAGGGCTACGCCGACCTGCGGTCGATCGCACCGGCCCTCGCCGAGGCCTCCGTCGGCCAGGCCGAGACCGTGCTGCGCGCCACCCTCGCCGAGCACGAGCGCTACCGCGCGCTCTACGTGCTCGGCGCCGGGGGCGAGGTGCTCGCCCGGGCCGGCGAGCCGCCGCACCGCACCGGCCCGCAGGCGCTCGGACCGAGCGGCGTCCTGCTGCTCAACAGCTCCGGCAAGGAGCCCCGGATCGCCGCCCGCGCGGCCCTCACCGCGGCCCCCGCCGAACCGGCCGAGGGCGACGCCCCCGAGGCCGCGGGGCCGGTGGTGGTCGGCGAACTCCGGACGGACTTCCTCGGCACCCTGCTCACCCGGCCCGGCCTCGGCCGGGTCTGGCTGCTGGACGACCGGCACCGCGTCCTCGCCGCCAACGAGGGCTACAGCTCCTTCGGCGGGCTCCCCGACGGCCGGGCCGCGGCCGTCCTGGCCAAGGCCGCGAAGGAGCCCGCCGCCGACGTGGTCCGCACCGGCGGCGACCCGGCCGTGCTGGCGGCCGCCCCGCTCGGCGGCAACGGCGCCGTCGCCCGGCTGGGCTGGTCGGTGGTCACCGACCATCCGGTGGCCTGGCTGCACCTGGACCAGAACCGGGCCGACCGGCGGGCCGTGCTGGCGGGCATGCTCGGCCTGGCCGCCGCCGTGCTCTGCCTCGGCTGGCTGTTCATCGCCGTCGGCCTGCCGCTGCGCCGGCTGGCCGCGAGCGCCGAGGCGCTGGCCGCCGGGGACCGCCGCACCGTCCTCTACCCCGTCCACCACGACGAGGTCGGCGCCGTCGCCCGCAGCCTGGAGCTGATCCGCCAGGACCTGGAGCGCGCCGCCCGCCGCGCCCCCACCGCCACCGCCGCCCACTGAGACCGAGAAGGACCCCCGTGCTCTTCCTCTACGTCGTGCTGCTGGTGTGCTGCGCCGTCCTGCTGGTCGCGGGCGTCGTCGAGCAGCGCCGGCACTTCGCCGCCCTGGAACAGATCCCGACCCGGGTCCTGGTCAACGGCATCCGCGGCAAGAGCTCGATCACCCGGCTCTGTGCGGGCGCGCTGCGCGGCGGCGACCTGGTCACCGTCGCCAAGACCACCGGCACCGCGGCCCGCTTCATCCACCCCGACGCCACCGAGGAGCCGGTCTACCGCAAGTTCGGCATCGCCAACGTGGTGGAGCAGATCGGCATCGTCCGCCGGGCCGCCACCTACCGCCCGGACGCCCTGGTGATCGAGTGCATGGCGGTGATGCCGGCGCTGCAGGAGGTCAACCAGACCAAGCTGATCCGCTCCACCATCGGCGTGCTCTGCAACGTCCGCGAGGACCACCTCGCCGAGATGGGCCCGACCCTGGACGACGTGGCCCGCTCGCTCTGCCGCTCGATGCCGGTCGGCGGCGTCTGCGTGACCGCCGAGCGGGATCGGGTGCACATCCTGCGCGAGGAGGCGGCCCGGCGGGACTGCGAGCTGATCGTGGTCGACCCCGAGTCGGTCAGCGACGAGGAGCTGCGCGGCTTCAGCTGGTTCACCTTCAAGGAGAACGTGGCCATCGCCCTGGCCGTCGCCGCCCTCCTCGGCGTGGACCGGCAGACGGCGCTGCGCGGCATGTGGCAGGCGCCGCCGGACCCGGGCGTGCTCTCCGTCGAGCGCTACCGCACCCCGGCCGGCGGGCGGCTGCGCTTCGCCAACGTCTTCGCCGCCAACGACCCCGAGTCCACCCTGATGAACGTCCGCCAGCTGGAGGGCCTCGGCGCGATCCACCGCCCGCTCAACGTGGTGGTCAACTGCCGGCCGGACCGGGTGGAGCGCAACGGCCAGATGGGCCAGATCGTGCCGGAGCTGGACCCGGACACGGTGTTCCTGATCGGCCACCCCACCAGGAGCGCCCGGGACGGCATCCCGGCCGGCTGGGCGGGCCGGGTGGTCGACCTCGGCGGCGACCGGCGCGACCCGGCCGCGCTGACCGCCGAGCTGCTGGCCGAGCTCGGCCCGGACTCCTCGCTGGTCGCGGTCGGCAACATCCACGGCCAGGGCGAGCTGTTCCTGGAGGAGCTGGCCCGGCTGGCCCCGGACGAGGACCCGGACGAGGCGCCGGACGAGGCGCCCCCGCACGCCGAGCCCGAGTACACCGAGCACCTGCACACCGAGCACCCGTACACGTGGCCCGACCACCACCAGCCCGGCTACGCCCACCCCGGCCACGCCGAGCCCGGGTACCCCCCCCCCCCGCACCCCCAGCCCGTGTACGTCCCTGAGCCACTGCCCGGCTCCTGGTTCGACCCGGCCCCCGCCCACCGGCACGCCCCCTTCCCGTACGGAGAGCAGCAGTGATCCCCACCGAGCTCACCCCCGAGATCGCCGCCATCGGCATCGCGCTCGGCCTGGTCTTCTCACTCGTCTGCTACCTGACCACCAACCTCTCCCCCGGCGGCATGATCACCCCCGGCTGGCTGGCCCTCACCCTGGTCGAGGACCTCCAGCGGGTGGCCATCGTGGTCGGCGTCACCGTGCTGACCTACCTCGCCACCCGGGTCGTCCAGAAGCTGGTGATCCTCTACGGCAAGCGGCTGTTCGCGGCCGTGGTGCTGATCGGCGTGCTGCTCCAGGCCACCGTGATGCTGGTGCTCCAGCACGAGCTGCCGACCCTGTACGCCAACCAGACCCTCGGCTTCATCGTGCCCGGCCTGATCGCCTACCAGCTGGTCCGCCAGCCCCCCGCGGCCACCCTGATGGCCACCAGCACCGTCACCCTCGCCAACTACGTGGTGCTCACCGCGGGCGTCCTGCTCGGGGCCCTGCCCGGCACCTGATCGCTCCGCGCCCCCGCCCCCTTCGCGCACCCACCCCTCGCGCACCCACACCCGAGCCCGCAGGAAGCCCCCATGCCCGTCACCCGGAAGTCCCTGCTCAGCGGCGGCCTCGCCGTCGCCCTGCTGGCCACCAGCGGCTACCTCACCGTCCGGCTGCGGGACCGCGACCAGCCGGCCGCCGCGGGCTCCACCGCGCCGCTGATCGCGGCCGCCGCCGTCCCGGGCCCCGCCGCCCCGTCGGTCGCCGTCGACCGGGCCGCCGCGGGCCACCGCTACGAGCGGCTGGCCGGCCCGGACCGCACGGTGGTCCGCGACGCCCGCGGCGGCGTGCTGGCCACCCTGACCGACGGCGCCCGCACCGCCGTCCTGGCCGGCCCGAGCCGGACCTTCACCGAGCCGGGCACCACCGCGGCCACGCTGGTCAACGACAGCTGGGTGCGGCTGATGCCGCAGCCGTGGAGGGCCGGCGCCGAGAACGAGGCCTGGTTCCGCAGCTGGTTCCAGCAGTCGCTCGGCAGCACCGCGGACGACGTGCTCGCGATCGCCCTGCAGTACCTCGCGGGCGCACCCGCCGGCCAGGACGCCAAGGGCGTCCGGGTCAGGGGCGACGCCTCCTTCGGCCCGCTCAACCCGAACGGCGCGCCCGGCCAGGACCTGCGCCTGGAGCAGACCGACTTCGTCGACTACCTGGGCACCGCGTACACCTTCGCCGACAAGGTCACCCGGCAGCCCGACCGGGCCCGCTACGGCGCCTTCGACTGCTCCGGCTTCGTACGCATGGTGTACGGCTACCGGTCCGGCTACCCGCTGCTCAGCAAGGACGTGGCCGGTCCCGGCCTGCCGCGCACCGCCAACGGCCTGGCCCGGCTCTCCCCCGGCGTCCCGGTGCTGCCGCTGACCACCGCGCCCGGCTCGGACACCACCCTGCGGCCGGCCTCGATCGATCCGCTGCAACCCGGTGACCTGGTCTTCTTCGAGATCGACGCCCGCACCGGCACCCGGCTGGACCACACCGGCATCTACCTGGGCCTGGACACCGACGGCCACCCCCGGTACGTCTCCAGCCGCGAGGAGGCGGACGGCCCGACCTTCGGCGACAAGGGCGGCACCGCCCGCCTGGACGACAACGGTCTGTACGCCAAGGGGCTGCGCAGCGCGAAGCGGCTCTAGGCCGGCCCTGTCCGGTCTGCCGCCGAACCGGGTACGACCTGTAGACAGCTACGGGCCACCCGGCCCGAAAGGGGCCCCGGAGCTGTACATTCACGCCATCCGGGTAACGATCCGGCACGTCGTACCGGGATTTTCTACGCGCGTAGTCGATTCCCGTCTATCCTCGGACGTGTGAACGCATCTCCTCAGTCGGTCGTCTCCGCCGACCCCTACGCCGCCGCCCAGGCCGCCGCTGCGCGCCTGCGCGAGCTGACCGGTGCCGAGCGCCACGACGTCGCCCTGGTGATGGGCTCCGGCTGGGTGCCGGCCGCCGACGCCCTGGGCGAGACCGTGGCGGAGTTCCCCGTCACCGACCTGCCGGGCTTCCCCGCCGCCGCCGTCGCCGGCCACGCCGGCACGATCCGCTCGGTGAAGATCGGCGAGAAGCGCGCCCTGATCTTCCTGGGCCGCAACCACTACTACGAGGGCCACGGCGTGGCCACCGTCGTCCACGGCGTGCGCACCGCCGCCGCCGCGGGCTGCGGGATCATCGTGCTGACCAACGGCTGCGGCGGTCTGCGCGAGGGCTGGGTCCCCGGCCAGCCGGTCCTGATCAGCGACCACATCAACCTGACCGCGGACTCCCCGATCGTCGGCGCCAACTTCGTCGACCTGACGGACCTCTACTCCAAGCGCCTGCGCGACCTCTGCCGCGAGGTGGACTCCACCCTCGACGAGGCCGTCTACGTGCAGTTCCGCGGCCCGCACTACGAGACCCCGGCCGAGGTCAACATGGCCCGGGTGATCGGCGGCGAGCTGGTCGGCATGTCCACCACCCTGGAGGCCATCGCCGCCCGTGAGGCCGGCTCCGAGGTGCTCGGCATCTCGCTGGTCACCAACCTGGCCGCCGGCATCACCGGCGAGCCGCTCAACCACGCCGAGGTGCTGGAGGCCGGCAAGGCCTCCGCCGAGCGCATGGGCGCGCTGCTGGCGAAGGTCCTCGAGCGGATCTGACCACCCAGGGCATGTCCGACGATTTCCCGCCCGGCTCGTGCGACGGTGATCGTCGGACACGCCCCGGCGCACGATCGTGAGCGACGGGGTCCGCGGGCTGCTGTGATCCGCTGATCACAGCGCCCGCGGGCCCCGTCCGCATGCGCACCCCGTTCTTGCGGAACCCTCCGGCCACCCAACCGACGCACTTCCCGATGGAGCTGCAGCCATGACGCAGGCAACCACCACCGACCTCCTGGCCCGGGCCCGGGCCTGGCTCGCCGAGGACCCCGACCCGCAGACCCGCGAGGAGCTGGCGGCCCTGCTGGCCGAGGCCGAGGGCCCCGAGCCCGAGTCGGACAGCAAGATCGCCTGGTCCCGGCTGGCCGAGCGGTTCTCCGACCGCCTCCAGTTCGGCACCGCCGGCCTGCGCGGCGAGCTGGGCGCGGGCCCGATGCGGATGAACCGCGCCGTGGTGATCCGGGCCGCCGCCGGCCTGGTCGCGTACGTCAAGAGGGAGAACCTCGGCGACCTCGTGGTGATCGGCTACGACGCCCGCCACAAGTCGTACGACTTCGCCCGCGACACCGCCGCCGTGGTGGTCGGCGCCGGCCTGCGCGCCGCGCTGCTGCCCCGCGCACTGCCGACCCCGGTACTGGCCTTCGCGGTCCGCCACCTCGGCGCGGCCGCCGGTGTCACCGTCACCGCCAGCCACAACCCGCCGCAGGACAACGGCTACAAGGTCTACCTGGGCGACGGCTCGCAGATCGTGCCGCCGGCCGACGCCGGGATCGCCGCCGAGATCGACGCCATCGGCTCGCTCGCCGAGGTCCCGCTCGCCGAGGACGGCTGGGAGGTGCTCGGCGAGGACGTGATCGAGGCCTACCTCGACCGCGCCGTCTCGATCGTGGACGAGCACAGCCCGCGCGACCTGGACGTCGTCTACACCCCGATGCACGGAGTCGGCCGGGACACCCTGGTCGCCGCCTTCCGCCGGGCGGGCTTCCCGGCCCCCACCGTGGTCGCCGAGCAGGCCGAGCCGGACCCGGACTTCCCGACCGTGGCCTTCCCCAACCCGGAGGAGCCGGGGGCGATGGACCTCGCCTTCCGCACCGCCGCCTCGGTCGGCCCGGACATCGTCATCGCCAACGACCCGGACGCCGACCGCTGCGCGGTGGCCGTCCCGGCCAACGGCAACGCGGCCGGCGCCGGCAACGGCACCGGTTGGCGGATGCTCCGCGGCGACGACGTGGGCGCGCTGCTCGGCGCGGCGCTGGTCGCCAAGAAGGCCTCCGGCACCTTCGCCACCACCATCGTCTCCTCCACCCTGCTGGGCCGGATCGCCGAGGCGGCCGGCCTCGGCTACGCCGAGACCCTGACCGGCTTCAAGTGGATCGCCCGCGCCGACGGCCTGCGCTACGGCTACGAGGAGGCGCTCGGCTACTGCGTCGACCCGCAGGGCGTGCGCGACAAGGACGGCATCACCGCCGCCCTGCTGGTCGCCGAGCTGGCCGCCACCCTCAAGCGGTCCGGCCGCACCCTCGCCGACCTGCTGGACGACCTGGCGCTGGAGCACGGCCTGCACGCCACCGACCAGCTCTCCGTCCGGGTCGAGGACCTCTCGCTGATCGCCGACGCCATGCAGCGCCTGCGCGACCAGCCGCCGTCCGAGCTGGCCGGACTGCGGGTCGCCCAGGCGGACGACCTGACGGCCGGCTCCGCCGACCTGCCGCCCACCGACGGTCTGCGCTACTACCTGGCCGGCGAGGCCGTCCGCTCGGCCCGGATCGTGGTCCGCCCCTCCGGCACCGAGCCCAAGCTGAAGTGCTACCTGGAGGTCGTCCTCCCGGTGGCCACCGCCGCCGACCTGGCCGGCGCCCGCACCCGGGCCGCCGAGCTGCTCGCCGCGATCAAGCGCGACCTGGCCGTGGCCGCGGGCATCGACGCCTGACCCACGACCCACGACAGCCACCGAAGGGGCCCGCCGTCCGGCGGGCCCCTTCGGTGCTTCTGTCCCTACAGCTCTGCGTCTGCGGCGGTCAGACGGCGATCGCGACGATCAGGCCGACCAGCCCGAGCAGCGTCGGCGCGATGATCCACCAGCACCAGCGGACGACCACCGGTCCGGCCGCGTCCGGCCGCGCGGCGTTGCGCTCCGCCAGCTCCTGCAGCACCCCGACCACCTGGTCGGACCAGGCCCGGTTCGGATCCGGCGCCCCCTCCACCACCGACGGCGTCGGCCGGGCGAAGGCCGTCCCCAGCCGGGAGGCGTGCCGCTCGACACCACCGCGCCGCTCCACCCGGGCGGCCCGCTTGCGCTGGCGCAGCGACACCGGCACCGCCCACACCTGGAACTTCCGGCCGTCCGCCAGCAGCTCGACCGAGTACCCGGCCCGCAGCGCGTCCACGGCCGCCCACGGCGCCGTGATGGTCCGCAGCGGGTTGCGCACCACCAGCCGCCGGCTGTTGGCCAGCACCGCCGGCCGCAGCGTGTAGGCGATCACCGGGAAGGCGAACACCGGGACGGCCGCGAGCGAGACGTAGGGCGTCTTGCCCGTCCCGTTCAGGACCGCGTCCCCGATCAGCCACCCGGCCACGGCCAACAACAGCACACCGGAGATGACGCCGGGAATGGAGCGGTACACGCGGTCCGCGTACACGGGCTCACCATCGGGGGCGGCCGGGCCCCGGTGGGGCTTGCCGTCGGATTCGGTCATGCCGACGATTCTGCCCCATGCCCCCCACGATCTACAGGGGTGACGAGCGGGGCGGGTGGGGGGCCGAGATATCGGTCCGGCATCGAATGGCCGTGGGCCTAGCGGTCGACTACGCGCGTAGATATGCTGGTCTGGTGACTATGTCCACTCTTGCAGCCAATGCCCCCGGCGTTGCGGGCAGCGGTCTCCAGGACGTTGCGGCGTCCGAGGCCTCGCTCCGCCGCTTCCTGCACGGCCTGCCCGGCGTCGACCAGGTCGGCCTGGAGGCGCGCGCCGCCACTCTCGGTACCCGCTCGATCAAGACCGCGGCCAAGGCGTACGCCATCGACCTGGCCATCTCGATGATCGACCTGACCACGCTGGAGGGCGCGGACACGGTCGGCAAGGTGCGCGGCCTGTGCACCAAGGGCAGGACCCCCGACCCGACCGACCCGACCACCCCGCGGGTGGCCGCCATCTGTGTCTACCCGGACATGGTCGCCACCGCGAAGGACGCACTGCGGGGCACCGACATCCAGGTCGCCTCCGTCGCCACCGCCTTCCCCGCCGGGCGCGCCGCGCTCCCGGTGAAGCTCGCCGACACCGCCGACGCGGTCGCCGCGGGCGCCGACGAGATCGACATGGTGATCGACCGGGGTGCCTTCCTCTCCGGCCGCTACCTCGACGTCTTCCAGGAGATCGTCGCCGTGAAGGAGGCGTGCAAGCGCCCGGACGGCACCGCCGCCCACCTCAAGGTGATCTTCGAGACCGGCGAGCTGCAGACGTACGACAACGTGCGCCGCGCCTCCTGGCTGGCGATGCTGGCCGGCGCCGACTTCATCAAGACCTCCACCGGCAAGGTCGCCGTCAACGCGACCCCGCCGGTCACCCTGCTGATGCTGGAGGCGGTCCGCGACTTCAAGGCGCAGACCGGTGTCCAGGTCGGTGTGAAGCCCGCCGGTGGCATCAAGACCACCAAGGACGCCATGAAGTACCTGGTGATGGTCAACGAGACCCTCGGCGACGACTGGCTGACCCCGCACTGGTTCCGTTTCGGCGCCTCCAGCCTGCTCAACGACCTGCTGATGCAGCGGCAGAAGCTGACCACCGGACGGTACTCCGGTCCCGACTACGTGACGGTGGACTGAGAATCATGGCCAAGAACAAGACCGCGAAGACCGAAGAGCCCGTGCAGCGCAACGGCGGCCTCTTCACCTACGCCCCCGCACCCGAGTCCCCCGCCGCCGCGGGCGACATCGCCACCTCCTACGGCCACTTCATCGGCGGCGAGTTCGTCGACTCCTCCGGCAGCGAGGCCCTGAAGACGGTCAACCCGGCCACCGAGCAGGTGCTCGCCGAGTTCGCCCAGGGCACCGACGAGGACGTCGACCGCGCCGTCGCCGCCGCCCGCAGGGCCTTCACCGACTGGTCGGCGCTGCCGGGCAGCGAGCGCGCCAAGTACCTGTTCCGGATCGCCCGGATCATCCAGGAGCGCAGCCGCGAGCTGGCCGTGCTGGAGTCGATCGACAACGGCAAGCCGATCCGCGAGACCCGCGACGTGGACCTGCCGCTGGTCGCCGCGCACTTCTTCTACTACGCGGGCTGGGCCGACAAGCTGGACTTCGCCGGCTACGGCGCGAACCCCCGCCCGCTGGGCGTGGCCGGCCAGGTCATCCCGTGGAACTTCCCGCTGCTGATGCTGGCGTGGAAGATCGCCCCGGCGCTGGCCACCGGCAACACCGTGGTGCTGAAGCCGGCCGAGACCACCCCGCTGACCGCGCTGCGCTTCGCCGAGATCTGCCAGCAGGCGGGCCTGCCGAAGGGCGTCGTCAACATCGTCACCGGTGACGGCCGCACCGGCGCCGCGCTCACCGCGCACCCGGACGTGAACAAGGTCGCCTTCACCGGCTCCACCCCGGTCGGCCGGGCGATCGCCAAGCAGATCGCCGGCACCCGCAAGAAGCTCTCGCTGGAGCTCGGCGGCAAGGCCGCGAACATCGTCTTCGACGACGCGCCGATCGACCAGGCGGTCGAGGGCATCGTCAACGGCATCTTCTTCAACCAGGGCCACGTCTGCTGCGCGGGCTCCCGCCTGCTCGTCCAGGAGTCGATCCAGGACGAGCTGCTGGACGCCCTGAAGCGCCGGATGGGTACTCTGCGGGTCGGCGACCCGCTGGACAAGAACACCGACATCGGCGCCATCAACTCGGCCGCCCAGCTGGCCCGGATCACCGCGCTGACCGACGCCGGCGAGGCCGAGGGCGCCGAGCGCTGGTCGCCCGCCTGCGAGCTGCCCGGCACCGGCTTCTGGTTCAAGCCGACCATCTTCACCGGCGTCAGCCAGGCCCACCGGATCGCCCAGGAGGAGATCTTCGGCCCGGTCCTGTCGGTGCTGACCTTCCGCACCCCCGCCGAGGCGGTCGACAAGGCCAACAACACCCCGTACGGCCTCTCCGCCGGCATCTGGACGGAGAAGGGCTCGCGGATCCTCTGGACCGCGAACCGGCTGAAGGCGGGCGTGGTCTGGGCCAACACCTTCAACAAGTTCGACCCGACCTCGCCGTTCGGCGGCTACAAGGAGTCGGGTTACGGCCGCGAGGGTGGCCGCCACGGTCTGGAGGCCTACCTCGATGTCTGACACCACCACGCGTCTTGACGTCTTCAAGACCTACAAGCTGTACGTCGGCGGGAAGTTCCCCCGCTCCGAGAGCGGGCGGGTGTACGAGGTGACCAAGGCGACAGCTGCCGCCGACGCGGCGGGCAAGCGCGAGTGGCTCGCCAACGTCCCGCTCGGTACCCGCAAGGACACCCGCGACGCCGTGCTGGCCGCCCGCGCGGCCGTCAAGGGCTGGGCCGGCACCACCGCCTACAACCGCGGCCAGGTGTTGTACCGGGTCGCCGAGATGCTGCAGGGCCGACGCGAGCAGTTCGCCGCCGAGGTGGCGCTCTCCGAGAGCATCGGCCCGAAGAAGGCCGCCGCCCTGGTGGACGCCGCGATCGACCGCTGGGTCTGGTACGCGGGCTGGACGGACAAGGTCGCCCAGATCGCGGGCGGCGCCAACCCCGTCGCCGGGCCGTTCTTCAACCTCTCCACCCCGGAGCCGACCGGCGTGGTCGGGATCGTCGCCCCGCAGGCCGGGTACGGGCACTCGCTGCTCGGCCTGGTCTCGGTGATCGCGCCCGCCATCGCCACCGGCAACACCGTGGTGGTCGCGGCGGCCGCCGACGCCCCGCTGCCGGCCCTGTCGCTGGGCGAGGTGCTGGCCACCTCGGACGTCCCCGGCGGCGTCGTCAACATCATCTCGGGCCGTACCGCCGACATCGCCCCGACCCTGGCCTCCCACCAGGACGTGAACGCGGTGGACCTCACCGGGGCCATTGCGGTCGACGGTCCCGGCGCGGCGGCTGCGCTGGAAGCCGCTGCCGCGGATACCCTGAAGAGGGTGGTCCGTCCGGAGCTGGACCCGTTCGCCCAGGACTGGACCAATGCGCCCGGTACGGACCGGCTACTCTCGTTCCTGGAGACGAAGACGGTCTGGCACCCGATGGGGATCTGACCGTCCCCTCCGCAGTACCGCAGTACCGCGTTACAACACCACAGACTGGCCGTCCCCAGTGCCCTCTCCCCCCCAGGGCCCGGACGGTCATAGGACGGACCCGCGCCTCTCCCCCCCCTGGCGCGGGTCCGTCGGTTTTCCCGGCCCGCGCGGAGGCCGGCGCGGAAGTCGGCGCGTACGCCCGGTTTCGGCATCCCGCCCCGATGCGTCAGACTGGTGTCCCGTGAGTGACTCCCCGCTGAACCCTGTGCCGATAGCCCGTGCCCGGGTGGTCCTGCTGTCCGGGCCCTCCGGATCGGGGAAGTCCTCGCTCGCCGAGCGCAGCGGCCTGCCGGTCCTCCAGCTCGACGACTTCTACAAGGACGGGGACGACCCCACCCTGCCGCTGCTGCCGGACGGCGCGGTCGACTGGGACTCCCCGCTCGCCTGGCACCGCGAGCAGGCCGTGGCGGCCATCCGCAGCCTGCACGAGACCGGCCGCGCCGACGTCCCGGTGTACTCGATCCCGGACAACGGCCGGATCGACACCCGCGTCCTGGACCTGGCCGGCGCGCCCGCGTTCATCGCCGAGGGCATCTTCGCCGCCGAGATCACCGCCGACTGCGCCGCCGAGGGCCTGCTGGGCGACGCCCTGTGCCTGCGCAACCGCCCGCTCACCACCGCCTGGCGCCGGCTGCGCCGGGACGTCCGGGAGGGCCGCAAGTCGCTGCCCGTGCTGGTCCGCCGCGGCTGGCGCCTGATGCGCGCCGAGCGCGGCATCGTCGGCCGCCAGGTCGAGCTGGGCGCCCAGCCCTGCGGCGGCGCCGAGGCCGCCCGCCGGATCCGCGCCGCGGCGGACCACCGGGCCCTCGCGGCCGCCCGGGCCACCGCCTGACGGGGCACGACGAACGGCGGGCCCGGTGCGTCTCCCCCGCACCGGGCCCGCCGCCTTCCCGGACGGTCACCGGGCTTCCCTGACCGCGCCGCTCCCCCGAGCCGGCGCCGCCAGTCCCCAACCGTCCTTACCCGTCCCCCGACGGGAGTCTCTCGTCCTGTCCGACAGGACCTACGCGACCAGTTCGCCGAACGCCCGGGCCGTGTCGCCCGACCGGTTCAGGTGCTCGTCGTCACGCAGCCGGCGCAGGGCGCGCCAGATGCTGCTCTTGACCGTGCCGACGCTGATGTTGAGCACATCGGCGATCTCCGGGTCGGTCTTGCCCTCGTAGTAGCGCAGCACCAGCATGGTCCGCTGGTTCTCCGGCAGCTTGGACAGTGCCTGCCACAGCACGGTGCGCAGCTCGGTGCCGCCCATCGCGTCGGTGTCGCCGGCCGTCTCCGGCAGCTCCTCGGTCGGGTACTCGCTGACCTTGCGGCGCCGCCACGCGGAGATGTGCAGGTTGGTCATGGTGCGGCGGAGGTAGCCCCCGACCGCGGCCTTGTCGGTGATCCGGCCCCAGGCCCGGTAGGTGCTGAAGAGCGCGCTCTGCAGCAGGTCCTCGGCCTCGTAGCGGTCACCCGTGAGGTGGTACGCCGTGGCGTACAGGGAGGCGCGGCGCTCGCTCACGTACGCGGTGAACTCCGTGATGTGGTCCTCCGCGACGGCCGGGTGCTCCCCCTGCGCGCCTCCCTGTCCCGCCTCGGTGGTGCGACCTGCCGCGGGCGAAACCCGCAGCAGCGTCGTACCCGCGGCCTCGCGGCCGGCCGACTCCCCCGAATCGACCGTCCGAAGACCGCTCCCCCCGATCCCCCGGGTTCCCCCGTTCCCCCCCAGGGTGTCCTTGCCCTCGACGCGGACGGGGAGGATCCCCCGCAGCGTGAGGGTGTTGGCGGAATCGGCCGCACTCCCCGTCCGGCCGATTCCGTACAGCTCCCCCTGCCTGCTGCCGCCGCTCACCCGGCGGGCAGCAGTGTTTCCACCGGTGCTGTGTGCGCACCCCCGTACGATCACGGCACCGGAGGCCTCGTCGGTCCTGACCTCGTACCGGGTCCGGTGGGTGGTCTCTGACGAACGCGGGGTCCGCCCAGCCGGGTTGGTCCGGGTCTGAAGCGTGGCGTTCATCATGCGCCCCCTTGGTCGGTACGAGCGGATCCTGTCGCCGCCGTTCCGGCCGGCCTGGTGGCCCGCTGTACTGCGGCGACATGGAAAATCCTGCCCGCCGGTTGTGATGGCGCTGTCCGCCGACTGTCACAGGGCTGTCACAGGGACGGGGCCTGCGCCCGGCGATCCCTCCTGCGATCCCGGACGCCGGTGGCACGCCTTCCGGTTCCAGCCCGGCCGGGGAGGGGTGCCGGGGGGTGATTCGGCGCCCCGGGTGAGCCAGAATGAGGCCGTGCCTTTCCTCCTTCTGATCGAGGACGACGACGCCATCCGCACCGGCCTCGAACTCGCCCTCACCCGCCAGGGCCACAAAGTGGCCACCGCCGCCTCCGGCGAGGACGGTCTGAGGCTCTTCAAGGAGCAGCGGCCGGACCTGATCGTGCTGGACGTGATGCTGCCCGGAATCGACGGCTTCGAGGTCTGCCGCCGGATCCGCCGCACCGACCAGCTGCCGATCATCCTGCTCACGGCCCGCTCCGACGACATCGACGTCGTGGTCGGACTGGAGTCCGGTGCGGACGACTACGTCGTCAAGCCGGTGCAGCCGCGCGTCCTGGACGCCCGGATCCGGGCCGTGCTGCGGCGCGGTGAGCGGGAGAGCTCGGACTCCTCCGCCTACGGCACCGTGGTGATCGACCGCGCCGCGATGACCGTCACCAAGGACGGCGAGGACCTCCAGCTCACCCCGACCGAGCTGCGGCTGCTGCTGGAGCTCAGCCGCCGCCCCGGCCAGGCGCTCTCCCGCCAGCAACTGCTGCGCCTGGTCTGGGAGCACGACTACCTCGGTGACTCCCGCCTGGTCGACGCCTGCGTGCAGCGGCTGCGGGCCAAGGTCGAGGACGTCCCGTCGGCGCCGACCCTGATCCGCACCGTGCGCGGCGTCGGCTACCGGCTGGACCCGCCGGCGTGACGCCCGCGCCCCTCCTGACTTCCATAACGACAGGCTGACGTGACTGACCATCAGACGACCCGGCGGTTCTCCTCGGGCCCGTGGCGGCGGCTGCGCTCCCTGCGGGTGCGGCTGATCGCGGTGTTCGCCGCGGTCGCGCTGCTCGCCGCCGCCTCGGCCTCCGGCATCGCGTACTGGCTGAACCGGGACGCCGTGCTCAAGCGCGCCCAGGACACCGCGCTCAACGACTTCCGGGTCTCGCTCACCCGCAACGTCTCCCAGCTGCCGCTGAACGCCACCTGTCTGCAGCTGAACGAGCTGGCCAGCCTGGTCTCCGGTTCGGGCCTGGGCTACGACGTGGTCGTGGTCGACGACGCGCTCCCGGACTGCACCGCCTCCTCCAACCCGGGGCGCTACACGCTCGCCGAGGTCCCGGACCGGCTGCGGTCCACCGTGGCCCGTCAGCGCGAGGTCACCGAGAACAACCCGTACGCCTTCCACCTGTACTGGCAGCGCCAGAACCTGGACGGCCGCCCGTTCCTGATCGGCGGCACCAAGGTGGTGCCGACCGGCCCGACGGCGTACATGTTCAAGTCGCTGGAGAACGAGCGGGCCGACCTCAACACGCTGGGCTGGTCGCTGGCCATCGCCACCCTGCTCGCCCTGATCGGCTCGGCGCTGCTCGCCCAGGCCGCCTCGGCGACGGTGCTGCGCCCGGTCAAGCGCCTCGGAGAGGCGGCCCGACGGCTCGGCGAGGGCCACCTGGACACCCGGCTGGAGGTCGAGGGCTCGGACGAACTGGCCGACCTCGCGCGGACCTTCAACCGCACCGCGGAGTCGCTGCACGAGCAGGTCGAGGAGCTGAGCGCGCGCGAGGCGCAGAGCCGGCGGTTCGTCGCCGACATGTCGCACGAGCTGCGCACTCCGCTGACCGCGATGACGGCGGTGACGGACATCCTGGAGGACGAGGCGGAGTCGCTGGACCCGATGATCGAGCCGGCCGTCCGGCTGGTGGTCAACGAGACGCGCCGGCTCTCCGACCTGGTGGAGAACCTGATGGAGGTGACCCGCTTCGACGCCGGTACCGCGAAGCTGGTCGCCGACGAGGTGGACATCTCCGATCTGATCATGTCCTGCATCGACGGCCGGGCCTGGTACGACGCGGTCGAGCTGGACGCCCCGCGCGGCATCCGGGCCGTGGTGGACCCGCGCCGGCTGGACGTCGTGTTCGCCAACCTGATCGGCAACGCGCTCAAGCACGGCGGCTCGCCGGTGCGGGTGAAGGTCCGGCAGACGGACCACTCCGTGACGGTGGAGGTCTCCGACAGCGGGCCCGGCATCCCGGAGGACGTGCTGCCGCACGTCTTCGACCGCTTCTACAAGGCCGACAAGGGGCGGGCGCGGTCGGAGGGCAGCGGGCTGGGCCTGTCCATCGCGATGGCCAACGCGCAGATACACGGGGGGACGATCACGGCGGCCAACGGGGAGACGGGCGCGGTGTTCACCCTGACCCTTCCGACCGCCCAGCCGACCCCGCCCGTCTCTCCCGAGGAGGATGCGACATGACCTCCCGTCTGCGCCGTACCGCCGGTGCCGTCCTGCTGCTCGCCGTCGCGACCGGGTGCGGCATCCGGCCGACCGCCGTGCCCGTGGACGCGGGCGCGCCGGCCAGCCGGACCGCCTGCCCGACCCAGCCGGCCGTCCCGACGGCACCGGTCGCGCCGAGCCCGGTCGGGCCCACGGCCCCCTCCGGGGCGGCCGCGACGGCCGCGCGCTCGACGGCGAAGGCCGGGCTGAGCCCGGCGCCGGGCGCCGCGTCCAAGGCCCCGTCGCCGGCTCCCTCGGTGGTCTCGCCGGTGGTGCCGTCCACCCCGCCGCCCGACAACGCGTTCAGCGCGCTGCCCTCGCCCTCGCCGACCTGTCGGTAAACCTCCGTGCGCGTACCCGGACGGCGTTCCGGGTGCGCGTCGGAATGTTCGCGCCGCACGTGGAACCGTTGCGCCACCGGCTCACGTCCTTCCCGGCGTGCAGCGAGATGGCACCAGCACACGCGACGAGCGTGCCGGCGTGCGGACCAAGTCAGGGTCGGCGACGGCCGTCCACCGATCCCTCCGGCTGGCGGGAGTCGTCGGTCTCACCCTTCATCTGGCGCTGGCCTGCTGGCTGGTGCTGCGGCCGCTGCCGGTGGCCTGGGTGTACGACGCCAACCTGACGCCACTGGGCTCACTGCGGTCCTCCACGGCGTGGCAGGTGCTCGGGGAACTGCTGATGCTGGCTCCGCTGGGGGCGCTGCTCCCGCTGGCCGGAGGGCGGCTCCAGGCGCCCTGGTTCCCGTCCTTCCTGCGCACCACGGGTGCGTCGGCACTGCTGGCGACGGCGCTGGAGTTCCTGTCCTCGTGGACGCCGGGGCACGTGTTGAACGTCGACCACATACTGTTCGCGGTGGTCGGTGTGGGGATCACCCACCTGGCGCTGGTCCCGGCGTGCCGGTCCCTGCTGCTGCGACCGCAGGGCGTACGGACCACGAGGGTGCGGCCCACCCCGTCGGCGCCGAATCCGGCTCCGGTGTACGCGGAGGCGGCCCTCAGTCCCGGAAGTCCTCGCCGGTGAGCGCCTTGGCCGCCTGGTCGGTCTCGCCGACGGAGGCGTAGGCCTCGGAGGCCTGCCGCCGCAGCTGCCGAACCTCGTCGTCGGGGTGGCCCGCGGCGGCAAGGGTGTCGGCCAACTCACCGAGAGCGTGCGCCTCGCGGTAGGGGTTCCGCGGGGAGCGGAAGTGCTCGACCGCCTGCCGTCCTGCCGCGGTGGCCTCCTCGTACTTGCCCTGACCGCGCAACGCCTTGCCGATGTTGTTCAACGTGGCGCCGACGGTGAACCGACCAAGGATGTCGTGCCTGACCGCGAGGCTCTTGCGGTAGTTGTCGATAGCTTCGTCAAACCGACCCAGAGCCGTGTAGGCCAGCCCGAGGTACCCACGTGTCTGGGCTTCGCCGACGGGGTCGCCCACCTCCTCGATGATGGCGAGTGAGATCTGGTGGGCATCGAGCGCCTCGTCGAATCGTCCCATCAACCGAAGAGCGAAGCCGATGTCGTTCCGAGCGCGCGCTTCCCCCTCCCGGCCATCCTCCAACTGGTGCAGGGCCAATTCCCGTCCATAGGCGTCGATGGCTTCGCTGAAGAACCGCCGCGCACGGAGGGAGTCCCCGAGCGAATTCCACGCATCGGCCACTCGGGTGCCGAGTTCCATACGAATGGCAACGCAGCTTCGATGCACCTCAATCGCGTCATCGAGACGGCGCAGCTCGCGCAGTACATTGCCGAGATTCCCCAACGCATTGCTCTCCTCAATGCGGTTGCCGGAGGCCCGCCCCGCTGCGACGCCGGTCATGGAAGTGCTGTACCAGTCGTCGAGATGACGCCCTCTGGAGAGATAGACGGAGAGGACCGAGTTCAACCGCGCGACGGCAGACCATCGACCATCGACATGCGCCGCATGGACAGCAGCGATGAGGTTGGAGTACTCAGCATCAAACCAGCTCAGTGAGTCCCAGCCGTTCGGGAACGCCATTGCGGCGAACTTCTCGAATTCTGCACGCAGACCCCCGCTCACCGGAATGGAGCGATCGGCGGCCACGTAGGCGGCCGCACACAATTCGTAGTGTTCGTAGAGGCGGTCAAGCGCCACACGATTTCGGGCACCAGCCACCCGGGCCTGCTCCGTAGCGTGGTCCCGTACGAGGTCGTGCATGATCCAGCGACCGCCGCCGACACTCTGCCGGATCAGCCCGGTGGCCGCGAGGGAGATAAGGCGGCGGCGGACCTCCCGAGGCTTCTGGTCGGTGAGTACTGCCGCCGAATCGGTGGAGATGTCCGTGCCCGGGGCGATGGCCAGCAAGTCCAGCAGCTCCGCCTCGGGGATCGTCAGCAGACGGCGCGAGCGGTCGAGCGAGGCTCGGACGACGGCCCGCCGACCGTCCTCCAGCTCGTCGAGCCGGCTGCCCGTCTCGGCGAGTGCCTCTGCCAGGTCGTCGGCGAGTCCGCCCGGGGTCAGGTGCGGGTCCAGAACGTGCTGGGCGGCGGCGAGTTCGAGGGCGAGCGGCAGGTACCCGCACATCTTCGCCAGCCGCAGCGCGCCCTCCGGGTCGGCGGTGATCTGCTGGGGGCGGCGCTTGGTGGTCCGCAGGGTGGTCGCCATCAGTTCGACGGAGGACTCCGGCGTCAGGACGTCGAGGTCGATCAGCTCCGCGTCCAGGTCGGCGAGGGTGTGCCGCGAGGTGATGAGCAGGCGGTGCGGCCCGGCCCCGGGGAGGAGCTGGCGGACCTGCTCGGACGCGGAGGCGTTGTCGGCGACCACCAGGATGCCGCGCCCTTCCTGGATCCGCAGGTCGAGCTGGGCCCGGAAGAGGGCGGCCCGGCCGTCGTCGTCCGGGGGGATGCGTTCGGCCGTGACGCCGAGGATCCGGAGGTTGGAGTCGAGGGCCTGGCCGACGGTGGTCGGGGTCTCGTCGTAGCCGTGCAGGTCGAAGAAGAGGGCGTCGGCGAACCAGCCGTTGTCGAGGGCGCGGTGGGCCACAGCGAGGGCGAGGGTCGTCTTGCCGATCCCGCCCATCCCGGCCACGGAGGCGACCAGCACCGCATCGGCAGTGCTCACGCCGGGGTCGAGGAGCGGTAGCAGCCGCTCCAACTCGCCCTCGCGGCCGGTGAAGTCCCGGGTCAGTTGCGGTAGCGGCGGGAGCGGCGGATGCCCCGGGGAGGAGGCCCGGCCCTTGGCGACAGCCCGGTCCGACTGGGCGTTTTCGAGAAGCGTCGCCCAGGAACGCTCGTCGAACGGACGGCCGGCCCAGGCGCTCCAGATGGTGACCAGGGCGATGAACTGACCGCTACTGGAGGGGACGGGCACCTTGGCGAGCTCGGCGTCCGCCGGTGCCCAGTCGCTGACGCGCTTGGCGGTGAACTTCTTGGCCGCGGCCGAGTTGAGGCTCTTGGCCTGCCGCTCCACCTCGCGGTCGGAGGACGGCTTCCCCGCCCGCTCGCGTGCCGCCTGCGCGGCCTGCTTCAACTCGCGCAGCCTGGTGTACAGCTCCCGCGCCGCCTGCTCGCCCAACCCCGTGCCCCCAGCCCGTGTGCCGCCCGCCCGTCGTGCCCGGTGCCCGTCCTGCCCGCGGCGGGCAGGACGGGCAACGCGCTGGCCAGCAGCTTAGAGCGGATTCGCCCGCTGTGCCCGGGGGTTGGGACGGGCGGCGGGCGGCGGGCGGAACGTTGGCGGCACGCCGGGCCCGGCGCCAACCGTCCGAACTGCTCACAAGGGGGCAACCCGCATGAAGCGCCGCAGCAGCAACCGCCGTAACAGCAACCGCCGCACCACCGCCCGCCGTCTCCTGCGCACCGCCGCGTTCGCCGGGGTGCGGGGGCTGGCCGGCTCCGCCGGGCCGATCGTCGTGGTCGTGATCAAGTGGTGGCTCGACCACCACTGATCCCGGCCGGTCCGGGGAGCCGCGACTCAGCGGCTCCCCGGGCGCACCCGGCCGCCGACCTCGATCAGTCCGCCGGGGCGGACGGCCGTCACGATCTGCGAGCCGCGGCCCTGGGTGATCGTCAGGTCGCGCTGGAGTTCCGCGGTCAGGATGATGGCGGCAGCGCCGGTGGCCTCGTCCTCGTCGATACCGTCACCGCGGCCGGGGAAGGCGCGGGCGCGGACGGTCCCGGCGGCCTCGTCCTGCCAGGCCCAGGCGTAGATCCACTCGCCGGGCGGCGGGACGTCGAGGGCCTCCACCTCGGCGACCGAGCCGTACTGCTTGGTGGTGCGGCCGGGCGCCCACTCGGCGCGGCCCTCGATGCGGGTGAACTCGCCGTCCTGGCGGACGTTCACGGTGCCGGCGAGGGTGACGAGCTGGGGGGTCTTGAGGAGCCAGGCGGAGCCCACGCAGGGGTGTCCGGCGAAGGGGAGGCGGGCGCTGGGGGTGTAGATGTCGATGGCGCGGTCCCGGCGTCGTCGACGAAGACGGTCTCGCTGAAGCCGAGCTCCCGGGCGAACGCCTGGCGTTCGGCGGGGGTGGGGAAGGCGGAGCCTTCGCGGACGACGCCGAGGCGGTTGCCGTGGGCACCGTCGGACGCGCAAAAGACGCGAAGAACCTCATAGTCAGTCATTCCCCCACCCAATCACGGGGGTGGGGACGGGAGTGAAACGACTCCGTGATGAAAACGTGGGGACGGATGTCGGTGGGCTCCAGTACTGTGCGCTGTCGTCCCCAAGAGTTCTACTTCTTCGCTTCCCACAGGAATCTTCTTTGAACCTCGACTTCAGTGCCGAGCCCCTTTTCTCCTGGTACGTCGTGCTGCTGGCCGTCAGCGGTATCGCGATGGTCGTGCTGGGGGCCGTGAACCTCGGCGGCAGCCTGAGCATCGGCTGGCGTGCGATCAACATCCTCGCGGGTGTGGCGTTCGCCGGGTACGCGTACTACCTGGCGTTCGTCTTCGAGGGGGGCGAGTACCGGCTGTTCTTCCAGGCGTTCATCCTGCCGGTGGCGCTGATCGCCAACTCGGTGAAGGCACTGGCCACGCGCGGTAGCGCCCAGGCCGCGCAGCCGGCCCCGCAGCAGTTCGGCCCGCCGCCGACGCCGTACAACCCGAACGCCCAGTACAACCCGAACGCGCCCTACCAGGCCGCCCCGGCCACCCCGCCGCAGCAGCCGGCCCAGCCGCCGCAGGCCGGCTGAGTAAGCAGTGATGCCCCGCCCCTCGCGGAACCGCGAGGGGCGGGGCATCGGCGTTTGTGGGGCCGGTCAGACGAGGTGGTCGAACTCCCCAGCCTTCACGGCAAGGAGGAAGGCCCGGAGCTTGGAAGCGTCAGTTGTGACGATGACACCTGGATCATCCGACTCCCGGAGATGGCAGAGACCCCCAGCTCCAGATGAAAGCTCAAGGCAGTGGCTGCCGTCGTCCGTGTCGCTGAATGACGACTTCTGCCAGTTGAGCAGCCACATGAATGCCTCCCACAGCCGTCTGTCACGCCAGGTGGTCGAACTTCCCCGCCTTGGCCGCGAGCAGGAATGCCCGGAGCTTGGCGGCATCGGTCGTGACGACGACACCCGGATCATCCGACTCCCGAAGATGGCGAAGATCGCCGACTCCGGAGGCGAGTTCAAGGCAGTTATCGGCGCCTTCCGCGTCACTGTAGGACGACTTCTGCCAGTTGAGCTGTTGCATGAGCACCTCCACGTAGCACTACTACCCGTTACAGGAGATGGTCGAACTCCCCCGCCTTGGCCGCGAGCAGGAACGCTCGGAGCTTGGCGGTGTCGGTCGTGACGACGACATCCGGGTCGTCCGACTCCCGGAGATGACGAAGCCCCCCAGCCCCAGGAGCCAGCTCAAGGCAAGAGTTGCCGGCGTCCCCGCCACTGAATGATGACTTCCGCCACTCGAGTAACTGCATGAACGCCTCCTCCATCGACAGGTCTCCAGGACTGCCACCGTCACACGAGGTGGTCGAACTCCCCAGCCTTGGCCGCGAGGAGGAAGGCCCGGAGCTTGGCAGCGTCAGTGGTGAGGATGACCTCCGGCTCATCCGACTCCCGAAGGTGACGAAATCCCCCGGAGCCCAGCGCGAGCTCCAGGCAGTTATTTGCGGCATCTCCTCCGCTGAATGACGACTTCTGCCACAGGGTTTCTGACATCGCAGGCCTCTCAGACTTGGATCAGGTAGAGAAGATGATGGAGGATCCCCCACGAGTCACGCGACGCCGTTCCGCGCCGAGGCTCAGCCGTGTCGACAGCAGGCAGGGCCAGATCCCTCAGCTGCTCGAACATCTGGCGATAGGCCACGATGCTCTCGGGGTCACCATAGTGTTCGGCACGCCCAGGGGCATCCACGATAACCGTGGACAGGTCGAGGCAGCCCGGCTCACAGAACAGGAACGAGTTGGGGCTCGGCGGCTTCTTTGCCGCAGTGAACGGCAACACCTGAATCGTGATGTTCGGGCGCTCTGCCAGGTCCAACAAGTGGATCAGCTGCGCCCTCATGACTGCATCGCCTGCAAAACGCATACGTAGCGCAGCCTCGTGGATGACGAAGTGGAAATCCCTACTCTCATCCAGAATTCGCTGGCGGTCCAGTCGGAAGCGAACCGCATCTGCGATGTCCGTTCCCCCGTCGGCGTCCTCAAAGATCGCCTCCGTATACGACCGCAGCTGCAGGACTCCTGGGATGTAGAGCATCTCGTAGTTCTCCACCCGGACCGACCGATCCTCGGTCTCTGCCAGGTCCAGAGCGAGCGGAGACACCTTGTTCTCATACTCGCTCCACCAACCCTTCCCCGCACTCCGCCCCATCTCTGCAAGTGTGGCGCGGTACGCGGAATCGGTGCAGCCGTAGGCGTCGAGCCAGATCTCAAGCCGCTCTGCATTGAGCGTGATCCGACCAGCCTCGGTGTGACTCACCGCCGGACCGCCCATCCCCACCAGCGCTCCGGCTTCGGCTGCCGACAATCCTGCCGCCACGCGCTGCCGTTGCAGCTCTTCGCCGAATCGGCGCTGCCGCTGGCTGATCGGCCCCTTGTATCCCACGGCTGTCCTTCCCTGTCCGCGCAGTCTCGCGCACAAGCCGCCCACGACGCCACCAACGAGTGACATCGACCCAGGAGACTCAACGATCGGCTTGCAACTTTGCCATAGCCGCCCCTACTCTCAGTGTTGCACCGATCACATGACGGAGTGTCAGTAATGCCTGCCCAGGCGCCGCAGAGCAGCCCCGCGGCCTCGCTCACGGTCACGTCTCCGCCTCGAAATCCCTCTCTCCACACGGAGGTTCTTCGTGCGTGCCTTCACCCGACCCCAGCCGCCCGACTGGTCCGCCGCCCGCGAGGAGCTGCGCGACGCCCTCACCATCGCCGGCTGGCCCCCCGACGTCATCGCCGACGCCGAACTCGCCCTTCATGAGCTGTTCGTCAACGCTTGGAAGCACGGCGGAAGCCCCGCGCCCCTCGTGGTCGTCGTCCTCCTGAACCGCACCCTCCGGGTCTCGGTCTCCGACGACAGCCCCGCGCTCCCCGAGCAGCGATCCAGCTCCGACCCCTACGAACTCTGCGGCCGCGGACTCCACTTGGTCCGCTCCCTCACCCACCGGTTCGGCACCGACCCCCGCAAGCGCGGCAAGTCCGTCTGGTTCGAGCTGGACGCCGCCGCGTGAGCCACCACAGCAGCAGCCGCCACCCCATCAAGCCCACCGACCCCGGGCTCCGCGCCTACACCGAGGCCCAGATCGCCGGGATCCTCGCCGAAGTCCTCATCCTGGGCCGCAAGTTCGGTCTTCTCTTCCCCTCCACGGGCACCGACACCAACCTCGACGGCCGCATCCTCGTCGACTTCGGCAACGCCCCCGCCAGCACCCTGCTCAATCTCCACACCCTCCTCCTCGACCACGAGGAGGACCACCCGTGAGCCCCCTCGCCCACACCGAACGCACCACCATCGCCTACCTCGCCGTCGAGGCCGTGCCCGACGCCGCCCTCCAGCTCCTCGTGGCCGTCGACCTCAACATCCGCGCCGCCCCCGGCGAACACCTCGCCCTCCCCCTCACCCGGGACCAGGCCGAAGAACTCCTGCACGCCCTCGCCGCCCGCCTCACCCCCACCTGGGCGGCCCGGTGAGGCCCGGCACCGCCGCCTTCCTCGTCGGCACGGCCTTCGCCCTCCTCGCCCTCGCGATCGCCACCGTCATCCTCGGCGTCATCACCGCCCTCAACACCACCAGGCCGGACGACGACGACCCGCGCTGACCCCGCCCGCCCCACCCCACCCCCTCCGGAAGGGCGCCACCGCCATGCCCGAAACGCCCCCGCCGCCCCTGGACACCCTCCTCGCCAACGCCCTCGCCGCCACCCACTACGCCGTCGCGGCCGCCTTCCTCGATCACGCCCGCTACCACCGCATCCCCACCCAACTCCCCTCCGTGTCCGACGACTTCGACTGGCCCCAGCTCGAAGCGCTGATCCACCGGCTCGGCTACGAGGCCGACGAGTCCGACGCCGCCCTCAACCTCTACCGACTCCTCACCGCCGTCCAGCGCATCGCCTACCGCGAGGGCGCCGGCCGCAACGCCAACTGGCACCCCGCCCGCCTCAACCCCAGACCGGTCGGCCCGCCCTCCCCGTAGCCGCCACACCCGGAGCAGGAAGTCGGCCCCGCCGACTTCCCATTCCGCTCCCCACCCTTTGCATCCTTGCCACTCGAACACCCGCGCCCGGACCGCCCGAGGGCGGGCAGCGCAGGTGCCCGCCGGGCAAGCCGGATGACATGCGGCTGTTGGGGCTACAGGCTGGGCCGGGAGAGGGTGACAGCGAACCCTCCGACACCCGAGATGGCCGTCACCACCCGAGCTCGTCTGAACGGATGCGCTGACCAGTAGGAATGCCGCCAGCGGTGAGCCCTAGGACGACACCCACGGGGCCGGTACGCGCTGTATCCGCCGCCCCAAGCCCCCGCTGCGAGATCCACCACGAGGCCCATGAGGGCCGTCCGACCGCCCGAACAGGGCAAAGCGGCGATCAGCTGCAGCGGCCGGACTTCGGAGCGGCCGGTACGCCGTTCCGATGCCGCCTCAGCGCTGTGTCCACCAGGTCGCTCCGGTCCCTGCGGCGGTGGTGACGAGCGCGACGAGCCACACGGGCACGCGCTGGATGGTCAAGTGCAGCCCTCCGCAGCGGAGTTCGAACTGTGGCCGCTGCTCGCGGTGCTCTGGTTTCTGGGTCATGCCCCCAGTCAAGGGCACCGCCAGGGACCTGTCAGGGGACATGGAGGCGAAGACAATGGCCCAACCGCACTGCATTTGTACACAACGACCAAGCAGCAGATAACAATTGGGGGACGGGCGCCCCGCAGGCCGCGCCCCCTCCCCCGGACGCGGACCGGCCCTGACCCCGCACCGCCCGGAGTAGGAAGTCGGCCCGGCCGACTTCCTACTCCGACACCCTCTCGCCACGCGCAAACTCGGGGCCGCCCCTGACTCCGACCCCGAGAGCGGGCTACGCCTTGGCGGTGAAATGTCCGGGTGCCGGATCGGCTTGCGGGCTGAGGCTTCGGCGGCGGCAGCGGCGGAGCATGGAAGTACGCCCACCGGAGAGACCGGCACGGGTCACGACACCACGGAGACCGTCATGAGCCGCCTCGCCCGCCCCCGCCACAACCGCGTGATCGCCGGCGTCTGCGCCGGGATCGCCCAGCGCTTCGGACTCACGCCGTGGACGGTCCGGTTGATCTTCCTGGTGTCCTGCCTGCTGCCCGGCCCGCAGTTCCTGATCTACCTGGCGCTCTGGGTGGTGCTCCCCCAGGAGCCGTGAGCCCTGAGCTGCAAGAGCCCGGAGCCGTAAGCCGTAAGAGCCCCGAGCCGCACGGGCCGACGACACACCGCGGGGCGCGAACGCCGACGGGCCGCCCGCCCCGGGATCACCGGGGTGGACGGCCCGTCGCCGGGTACGGCGGAGCCGGGGCTCAGCCGCCCAGGCCCGGCAGCGGCAGGGTGTTGGTCAGCCCTCCGAGCGGGGTCTTGTCCAGGCCGGGCACGCTCGGAATGGCGGCACGGTTGGGCCCGGCGGCCGGCGCGACGTCGCCCATCGGGGCGGCGGCCTGGCCGGCGCTGGGGGCGAGGGTGCCCAGGGTGCCGGCGACCTTGTCGCCGCCCGGCAGCTTGGACGCGGCGTCGGCGACGGCACCGGTCACGGCCGGGTTGGTCACCGCGCCCGTGGGGAGCCCGAGGCCGCCGGCGGCAACGGGGTCGGCGGACGCGCTGCCGGCGCCGACCGCGGCGATGGCGATGCCGAGCACCGCGGTGCCGGCGGCCTTGAGAGTGGCCTGCTTCATGAGTTCGTCCCTTGGATCCTCGTCGGTGGCCGACTCCGGGCATGGCGGTGAACGCCGCACCGTGTCAGCAGTGACGGGCACACCGTAGTGATTGGATCGCACGAGGACCAAAGGGCGTTAACCCACACGAGTGGGTAGTCGGATGAACGCCAATGTCCGTGCCAGACAAAGCCGTTCATCCGACGATCAGCGAGCGACTCAGTCGGTGGAGCTGAACAGCCACTCCGCCTTGAGCTCGGCGTAGCCCGGCTTGATCACGTCGTTGATCATCGCCAGTCGCTCGTCGAACGGCAGGAACGCCGACTTCATCGCGTTCACGGTGAACCACTCCATGTCGCCCAGCGTGTAGCCGAACGCCTCCACCAGGTGCCCGAACTCGCGGCTCATGCTGGTACCGCTCATCAGCCGGTTGTCGGTGTTGACCGTCACCCGGAACTTCAGCCGGCTGAGCAGCCCGATCGGGTGCTCGGCGTACGAGGTGGCCGCCGCGGTCTGGAGGTTGGAGGTCGGGCACATCTCCAGCGGGATGCGCTTGTCGCGCACGTACGCGGCGAGGCGGCCGAGCTCGACGCTGCCGTCCTCGTTCATCGTGATGTCGTCGACGATGCGGACACCGTGGCCGAGCCGGTCGGCGCCGCAGCACTGCAGGGCCTCCCAGATCGACGGCAGGCCGAAGGCCTCGCCCGCGTGGATCGTGAAGTGGTTGTTCTCGCCCTTGAGGTAGTCGAAGGCGGCCTGGTGGCGGGTGGGAGGGTAGCCCGCCTCGGCGCCGGCGATGTCGAAGCCGACGACACCCTGGTCGCGGTGGCGGTTGGCCAGCTCGGCGATCTCCTGCGAGCGCGCGGCGTGCCGCATCGCGGTGATCAGGGTGCCGATCCGGATGCGGTGGCCGGCGGCGCGCGCGTTGGCCTCGCCGAGGCGGAAGCCCTCCTGGACGGCCTCGACGACCTCGTCGAGGGTGAGCCCGGCCTCCAGGTGCTGCTCGGGGGCGTAGCGGACCTCGGCGTAGACGACGCCGTCGGCGGCCAGGTCCTCGGCGCAGTCGGCGGCGACCTTGATCAGGGCGTCGCGGGTCTGCATCACGGCGCAGGTGTGCGCGAAGGTCTCCAGGTAGCGGACCAGCGAGCCGGAGTCGGCGGCCTCGCGGAACCAGACGCCGAGCTTGACCGGGTCGGTGGTGGGGAGGCCCTCGTAGCCGCAGGCGGCGGCCAGCTCGACGACGGTCTCCGGACGCAGGCCACCGTCGAGGTGGTCGTGCAGGAGCACCTTCGGCGCGCGGGCGATCTGGTCGGGGGTGGGGATCCGGGGGCCGGTGCCCGCGGTGGTGACGGGGATCTGCTTCTCCATTGCGGGAGTGTAGCCCCTACGCGCGTAGAACGACTATCGCCAACAGGGCCGAATCGGCCAATGTCCACCGGAAATTCCACCGGACGGGCGATCCGGGCCGCCTACCGGACAGTACGTCTCCGGGTCATTCCGCCTCCCGGTCAGCACGCCCACCGGCCGGTCCGCCCGCCGGTCGGTCCGCCCAATGGTCAGTACGCCCACCCGTCAGTACGCGCCGGTCAGTCGTGCTGCAGCAGCCGCCCGCGCCGCGACAGCACGAAATCCCGGAACGCGGCCACCGGCGGGGTCAGCGGACGGCCCGCCGCCCAGGCCAGCCCGATCGCCCGCCGGGTGCGCGGAGCCGTCACCTCCAGCTCCACCACCCCGGGCCGGGGCACCAGCCCGGGCGGCAGCAGCGCCACCCCCAGCCCGGCCGCCACCAGCCCGCGCAGCGTCTCGGCCTCCTCCCCCTCGAAGGCGATCCGCGGCACGAAGCCGGCCTCCGCACAGAACCCGTCCGTGATCGCGCGCAGCCCGTACCCGCGCTCCAGTCCGACGAACGGCTCCTCGGACACCTCCGCCAGCCGGATCCGGCGCCGCCCGGCCAGCCGGTGGTCGGCCGGGACGGCCAGGTGCAGCCGCTGCTCGTCCAGCGGCCGGGCGACCAGCGCCGGGTCGTCCGGCACCGGCGCGACCAGGCAGAGGTCCAACTCCCCGGCCCGCAGCCGCTCCAGCATCGCCCCCACGTAGTCCTGCACCAGCTGGAACCGCACCTGCGGATGCGCCGCCCGGAAGCCGCGCAGCAGCGCCGGGACGGCGTCCGTCCCCATGGTGTGCAGGAAGCCGAACGCCACCCGCCCGACCGCCGGGTCCACCTCCGCGCGGGCCGCCTCGGCCCCGCGCTCGACCTCCGCCAGCGCCCGCTCCACCGAGGCGAGCAGCAGCCGGCCCGCCCTGGTCAGCCGGACCGTCCGGCCCTGACGGGCCAGCAGGACGACCCCCAGCTCATCCTCCAGCCGGGCCACCGCCCGCGACAGCGTCGGCTGCGGCATCCCCAGCAGCGAGGCCGCCTGCGTCACGTGCTCCAACCGCGCCACCGCCGCGAACTGGGCCAGCCGGGGCGCCAGTTGGGTGGCCGGCAGCTCCGGCCCCAGCTCCGCCAACCGGTGCGGGGGCTCCGCGCCCACTCCGTCGTACGTCACAACCGCCCCTTCCGACCGCGATCGATCCGCCACCACCTGCGCTCATACCCGTACGCATCGATTATCGACCAATCATGCATTGGACGCATCAACCGCACAGGCTTACGTTCAGTGCCATGCAGCCCGCCAGTACCGGGGCATCCGTGGCCGTGCCGGATGCCCTCGCCCACCCGTCCTCCCTCTTCGCCGACGACCGCCACCGCCCCGGGCAGCGCGCCTTCCGCCGCGCCAACCTCGCCCTGTTCGCCGCCGGTATCGCAACCTTCGTCCTGCTGTACTCCACCCAGGGCCTGCTGCCGATCCTCTCGGCCGACCTCGGCATCACCCCCGGCCAGGCCAGCTGGACGGCCTCCGCCGCCACCCTCGGCCTCGCCCTCGGGCTGCTCCCGGCCAGCGCCCTCTCCGACCGGTACGGGCGCACCGCCGTGATGACGGCCTCCGTGCTCGCCGCCTCCGCCCTCGCGCTGGCCCTGCCGTTCGCCCCGGACCTCACCACCCTGGTCGTGCTGCGCGTCGTCCAGGGCGCCGCGCTCGCCGGACTGCCCGCCACCGCGATGGCCTACCTCGCCGAGGAGGTCCACCCCAGCGCACTGGCCTCCGCGATGGGCCTGTACGTGGCCGGCAACAGCATCGGCGGCATGGGCGGACGGCTGCTCTCCGGCTGGACGGCCGCCGGCCTCGGCTGGCGCTGGGGCCTGGCCGCCTCCGCCGCCCTCGCCCTGCTGGCCTCGCTCGCCTTCCGGCTGCTGATCCCCGCCGCCCGGCACTTCACCCCGGCGCCGGTGGACGCCCGCGCCCTGGCCCGTACCGTCGGCCACCACCTGCGCAACCCGCTGCTGGTCCGGCTGTACGCGCTCGGACTGCTGTTCATGGCCGTCTTCGGCGCGGTCTACAACACCGTCGGCTACCGGCTGATCGGCGCGCCCTTCAACCTGCCGGAGTCGGTCGCCGCCTCGATCTTCGTGGTCTACCTGGTCGGCACCGGCACCTCGGCCGCCGCCGGCCGGCTCTCCGGACGGCTCGGGCGGCGCGGCGCGCTGTACGCGGCGATCGGCGTGACCGCCGTCGGCCTGCTGCTCTCGCTCGCCGACTCGCTGCTCTGCGCCCTGCTCGGCCTGGTCCTGATCACGGCCGGTTTCTTCGCCGGCCACGCCACCACCTCCTCGGCGGTCGGCCGCATCGCCACCGAGGGCCGCGCCCAGGCCTCCGCGCTCTACCTGATCGCCTACTACCTGGGCAACAGCCTCGGCGGCACCATCGGGGCCGACGCCTACCACTCCACCGGCTGGCCCGGCGCCGCCGCCGTCGGCCTGACCGCGATGACCCTCGCCGCGGCCGTCACTCTCTACGCCACCCGCCAGGCCATCACCGCCCGCCGCACGGCCAACAGTCTGCCGGGCAGACTTTCCGCCCGGTAGAACTCGGACCCCGGACAGG
This sequence comes from Kitasatospora sp. NPDC058170, assembly GCF_042883905.1. Lineage (NCBI taxonomy): Bacteria > Bacillati > Actinomycetota > Actinomycetes > Kitasatosporales > Streptomycetaceae > Kitasatospora > Kitasatospora sp. NPDC058170. The sequence continues at coordinate 122,848 of NZ_JBHVUV010000020.1, read as the reverse complement.
CTCCGCCCGCCCCGCGGCGAGCCCCGGCAGGTCGCCGGAAATCAGGCGGCCCGCCGCAGTGGCCTGCGCAGGAAGTCGGACCGGCCGACCTCCTGCGCAGCAGTACCTGAGGCCCGGGCACCGGCCGCCCAGGTCAGCGCGGCGGGGCCTCCGGGCTCACTTGGACTTCACCCACTCCTGACACCCCTGGGTCTTGAACACCTTGTCCGTGCTCTTGATCGTGACGACGCCCTGGCCGGTCAGGTTCTCGTTGGCGATGATCGACTCGAAGCCGCCCGCGGCATCCTTGCCCCGCTCCCAGTAGCACATACCGCGGCTCCCCGGCCCGGCCGTCTTGTAGGTGCCGGGCTTGATGTCCTCGCCCACCAGGTAGGTTCCGCTGCCGGGGACGGTGTCACCGGGGGCGGCGGCGGGGGTCTCCTTGGCCGGTGGCGGAACTTCCGCCGGCTGCGTGACGACCACCGTGGCGGTCACGGTGGGAGCGGCCTGGGCAGGGGCCGGGGCCGTCACGGTCCGCGTGACGGTGACGGTCACGGTGGGGGCCGGCACGTCGGCCGCGGCCGACGTGCCGCCGGTGCCCTTCCCCCCGGAGACGACGGCGTTGCAGCCTCCGATGAGGACGAGCCCGCCGAGGATCCCGAGCGTGATCTTCGCACCCTTCGACATGCCCGGTTTCGAGGCTGCGGGCTGCTTGTGATCAAGGGGGGTTGCGGCGTTCTGCGGCACCCAGGAGGGACCGAGTGGAGGCTGGTGGCCGGGGTCGCTCATGTGCGGAGGTCCTCTGCTTCGGAAGTGTCAGGAGGCAGGTCTACAGGGGTACTTGTGGGTACACCGGCCGTTTGCGGAAGCGTTATCCGCACGTCGACACAGGCCCCCGTCCGCCGCCCGCCGCCTCCCGGTGGGCGAACCGCTCGCCGACCGTCCGCCACCGCCTGTACCGGCCCCGGCTGATACCTGACACGCGGTGTCAGGTATCCGCCGTAGGTTCCTCATGTCCAGCCCGCACGACCAGAGGAACGCGACATGGCCACCTTCGTTCTCATCCCCGGCATGCTGCACGGCGCGTGGTGGTACCGGCCGATCACCGACGGGCTGCGCGACGCCGGGCACGAGGTGTACCCGCTGACGCTGACCGGGGTCAGCGAGCGCGGCCACCTGAACACCGCGGCGGTCAACCTGGAGACGCACGTCCAGGACGTGCTGGGCACCCTGGAGGCCGAGCGGATCACCGACGCGGTGCTGGTCTCGCACAGCTACGGCGGGATGGTCGCCTCCGCCGTGGCCGACCGGGCGCCGGAGCGGATCGCCGGGCTGGTCTACGCCGACGCCTTCGTCCCCCGTGACGGCGAGTCGGCCTACAACATCGTCAACGACGTCTGGAAGCAGCGCTACCTGGCCGGCACCGCGGCCGGCGGCGGCCACACCGTGGTCGGCACGAACCCCGCCCTCGACCCGCGCGCCACCGTCCACCCGGCGGCCACCCTGTTCCAGCCGGTCGCCCTCACCGGCGCCGTCGACGGCATCCTCCGCCGCACCTACATCCACGCCGAGCGCTTCGAGGACTCGCCGCTGACCGAGACCTACGAGCGCCTGCGCGACGACCCGACCTGGACCGTCCACACCCTCCCCGTCGGCCACGACCTCGTCCGCGAGGCCCCCGAGGAGCTCCTGAAGATCGCCCTCACCATGGCCGAGTGACGACCGCCTCAGCCGTCGGCGGGCGCCGTTACACTCCGGAGCATGAGCATCGACCCAGCTGTGTACGCGCGGTTGCGTGAGATCGCCGATCAGCTTCCACAGGTACCCGGAATAGGGAAGATCGAGATCGCCGACGGCGAGATCATCATGATGATGTCGCCGGTCAAGCGCCATGAGCTGGCGGTCATCCGGATCGCCCAGCAGCTGAATGCCCAGCTGCCGCAGACCCATCCCGGCTACATCGCCCACGGCGGCGCGGACCTGGAGGATGCCGGCATGGGCCGACTGCGGAATCCGGATCTGATGGTCTTCCCCGATGCCACCCTGGACGACGAACGACCCGCGCTGCTTCCCCACGAGGTGCTGTTGGTCGTCGAGATCGTCTCCAAGTCCAATCCGGAGAACGACTACCAGCACAAGGTCCGCGACTACGCGGCCATGGGGATTCCGCTCTACCTGCTCGTCGACCCCCGCAAGGGCACCGGCATCGTCCATGACGAGCCCGGCTACGCGTCCCGCAAGGAATTCTCCTTCGGCGACACCGTCAGCGTCGGCCCGTGGACCCTCGACACCGGTGTCCTGCGCACGTACGCCTGATCCGGCGTACGTGCGCAGGCCCGCCGGTTACGCGATGCGGTCCAGCACGATCGGGTTCGGGGTGAACGCGGTACCCGCCGGGGCGACCTCGATGCCGCCGGCCAGGGCCTCGATCGCGTACTCGAAGCGCTCGGGGGTGTCGGTGTGCAGGGTCAGCAGCGGCTGGCCGGCCACCACCGTGTCACCGGGCTTGGCGTGCATCTCGATGCCGGCGCCGGCCTGCACCGGGTCCTCCTTGCGGGCGCGGCCGGCGCCCAGGCGCCAGGCGCTGACGCCCACCGCGTAGGCGTCCAGCGAGGTGAGCACGCCGGAGGCGGGGGCCGGGATGACGTGCTGCTCGCGGGCGACCGGCAGCGGTGCGTCGACGTCGCCGCCCTGCGCGGTGATCATGCGGCGCCAGTGGTCCATCGCGGAGCCGTCGCGCAGCGCGTCGGCCGGGTCCTTGCCGTGCACGCCCGCGGCGGCCAGCATCTCGCGGGCCAGCGCCAGGGTCAGCTCGACGACGTCCGCCGGGCCGCCGCCGGCCAGCACCTCGACGGACTCGCGGACCTCCAGCGCGTTGCCCGCGGTGAGGCCGAGCGGGGTGGACATGTCGGTGAGCAGCGCGACGGTGTTGACGCCCGCCGCCTTGCCCAGGCCGACCATGGTGCGGGCCAGCTCCTGGGCGTCGGCGAGGTTCTTCATGAACGCGCCGGAGCCGACCTTGACGTCCAGCACCAGGGCGCCGGTGCCCTCGGCGATCTTCTTGGACATGATCGAGGAGGCGATCAGCGGGATCGCCTCGACCGTGCCGGTCACGTCGCGCAGCGCGTACAGCTTCTTGTCGGCGGGGGCCAGGCCGTCGCCGGCCGCACAGATCACCGCGCCGGACGAGCGCAGCACGTCCATCATCTCGTCGTTGGAGAGCAGCGCGCGCCAGCCGGGGATGGACTCCAGCTTGTCGAGCGTGCCACCGGTGTGGCCGAGGCCGCGGCCGGAGAGCTGCGGGACGGCGGCACCGCAGGCGGCGACCAGCGGGGCGAGCGGCAGGGTGATCTTGTCGCCGACGCCGCCGGTGGAGTGCTTGTCGCTGGTGGGCAGCGGCAGCGAGGAGAAGTCCATCCGGACGCCGGAGCGGATCATGGCGTCGGTCCAGCGGCTGATCTCACGCAGGTTCATGCCGTTCAGCAGGATCGACATGGCCAGGGCGGACATCTGCTCGTCGGCGACCTCGCCGCGGGTGTAGGCGTCGATCACCCAGTCGATCTGAGCGTCGCTCAGCTCTCCGCGGTCTCGCTTGGTCCTGATGACGGAGATGGCATCCATGGGGTACTCCAAGAGGGGGTTTCAAAAAGCGAAGAGTGTCGCGAAAGGTCGGTGATCGACCCACTCGCGACACTCTACGCGCGTAACAAATGACGGGGCTAGAGCCGCTCCGGCCCGAACGCGTCCGGCAGGACCTCGCTCATCGGCTTCACCCCGGAGGGCAGCTCGACCAGCAGTTCCGGCCCGCCGTGCTCGTAGAGCAGCTGGCGGCAGCGGCCGCAGGGCATCAGCAGCTGGCCCTTGCCGTCCACACAGGTGAACGCGACCAGCCGGCCGCCGCCGGTGGCGTGCAGGCTGGAGACCAGCCCGCACTCGGCGCAGAGCGCCAGCCCGTACGAGGCGTTCTCCACGTTGCAGCCCGTGACCAGCCGCCCGTCGTCCACCAGGGCGGCCGCCCCAACCGGGAACCTGCTGTACGGCGCGTACGCGTGGGTCATCGCCTCGCGGGCGGCGGCGCGCAGCCGGTCCCAGTCGACGGCGGCGGCGGACGTCACTTGCCCTGGCCCTTGCGGTAGATCTGACCGTCGGCCGCCGGCGGCCGCAGTCGCTGCGAGGCCAGCGCGAGCACCACCAGGGTGATCACGTACGGCGTCGCGACGATCAGCGGGCGCTGCACCTCGTCGGTGAGGGCGTACCAGGCGCCCAGGCCGCCGGCGACCACGAAGGAGATCACCGCGGAGGTGAACTTGCGGCGGTACAGGTGCCACAGGGCCAGCAGCGCCATCGCGATCGAGACGGTGAGGATCAGCACGTGCACCGACTCGGGGTCGCGCAGCTGGAGGCTGTCGGTGAAGCCGAACAGGCCGGCGCCGGTGGCGAGGCCGCCCGGCATCCAGTTGCCGAAGATCATCGCCGCGAGGCCGATGAAGCCCCGGCCGTTGGTCTGGCCGTCCTTGTAGAAGTGCGCCGCGACCAGCGAGAGGTACGCGCCGCCGAGGCCCGCGAAGGCACCCGAGGAGACGACCGCGAGGTACTTGTACTTGTAGACGTTGACGCCCAGCGACTCGGCCGCCGTCGGGTTCTCGCCGCAGGAGCGCAGGCGCAGGCCGAACACCGTGCGCCAGAGCAGGAAGTAGCTCGCCACGATCAGCGCGCCGGCCAGCACCACGACCACCGAGATGTTGGTGACCAGGCCGCCGAGCACACCGGCGAGGTCCGAGACCAGGAACCAGTGGTGGAGCTCGATGTCCTTCAGGCCGGAGGACAGGCCCGGGATGGTGATGTACGGCAGCGGATCGGCCGGCGGGGACTGGTTCGCGCCGGCACCGACGGAGATGTAGTCCTTGTAGTAGATCCGGTTGACGTACGCGCAGATACCGGGGATCAGCAGGTTGACGCCGACACCGGAGACGATGTGGTCGACGCCGAAGGTCACCGTGACGACCGCGTGCAGCAGACCGCCGAGCGCGCCGCCGATCATGCCGGCCACCAGGCCGAACCACGGGCTGACCAGGTAGCCGCCCCAGGCGCCGCAGAAGGTGCCGGCCACCATCATGCCTTCGAGGCCGATGTTGACCACGCCGGCCCGCTCGGACCAGAGACCGCCCAGACCGGCCATGCCGATCGGCACGGCGGCGCTGAGCGCGGCGGTGACCTGACCGGAGGAGGTCAGCGAGTGGTTGCCGGTGGCCATGCCCACGGCGGAGAAGAGGACCAGGGCGCCCGCGATCAGCAGCAGCACCACCGGCCAGGACAACTTGCGCTTCTTGGCGGGTGCGCCCGGCGCCTTCGCACGGGTGGCGGTGGCCGTACTCATGCCGACACCTCCTTCTTCAGGTTGGCCGCGGCCTGGGCGGCGAGCTCGGCGCCGACCTTCTGCTGCTGGCGCTTGAGGCCGTAGCGGCGCACCAGCTCGTACGCGACGACGACGCAGATGACGATGGTGCCCTGCATGACCTGGACGATCTCGAACGGGAAGCTGCCGTTCTTGGGCAGCGGCAGCTGCGACCCGGTCGAGTCCAGGAAGGCGAACAGCAGCGCGGCGAAGGCCATGCCGATCGGGCTGTTGCGGCCGAGCAGGGCCACCGAGATACCGAGGAAGCCGAGCCCGGGCTGGAAGCTCTGGCCGAAGTAGTACGAGTTCTGCATCAGCTCGGGCAGGCCGATCAGACCGGCCAGCGCGCCGGAGACCGCCATGCTGATGACGATCATGCGCTTGACGTTCACACCGGACGCGGTGGCGGCGGACTCCGAGCGGCCGGTGGCGCGCAGGTCGAAGCCGAAGCGGGTGCGGGTCAGCGTGAACTGGAAGACCACGCCGACCAGGATGGCGATGAACAGGAAGCCCCAGAGCGGGCCGCCCGCGGTCTCCAGCGAGAAGAAGTGGCTGGACTGCGAGATCGGGTCGGTCTGGATCGAGTTGCTGGTGGTGCCCTTCTCCGGCGCGAAGATGCCGGGGACGAGCAGCAGGCCGACGATCGCGACCGCGATGGCGTTCAGCATGATGGTCGAGATGACCTCGCTGACGCCGCGCAGGACCTTCAGCAGACCGGCGATGCTGGCGTAGAGGCCACCGACCAGCATGGCGGTGATCAGCAGCAGCGGGATCTGGATGAACGACGGCAGGTCGAGCCGGCTGCCGACGAAGGCCGCGAACAGCGCCGCGACCTTGTACTGGCCCTCGACGCCGATGTTGAACAGGTTCATCCGGAAGCCGAAGGCGGCGGCCGCGGCGGCCAGGTAGTACGTGGTGGACCGGTTGAGGATGGCCACCTGACCGTCCGACTTGGTGGCGTACGTGAGCATCACGTTCCACGCCTCGAACGGGTTCTTGCCGGAGGTCGCCAGCAGCACCGAGCAGATCGCCACGGAGAGCAGGACGGCGAGAACCGGCGCCGCGAGGGCGAGGACGATCCGCTCGCCGTTGATCCGCTGCGCCAGGCTTCGCTTGGCGTCAGGGTTGGGACTGGTCATGTGGCTACTCCCCCGCCTGCGGGTCGTCGGCGGTGTCGGTGGGCGCGGAGTCCTGCTCGGTGCCCGCGGCCTCGGTGTCCGCGGCCCCGGCGCTCTCGGCGCTCTCGGCCTCGGTGCCCTCGGCGCTGGTCGCGCGGAACTCCTCGACGGCCTCGGGCTCGGACTCGATGTGGCCGCTGGCCGCACCGGTCATCGCGGTGCCCAGGTCCTCGGCGGTCACGGTGGCCGGGTCGGCGTCGGCGACCAGGCGGCCGCGGTAGATCACCCGGATGGTGTCGGAGAGCCCGATCAGCTCGTCCAGGTCGGCGGAGATCAGCAGCACCGCGAGCCCGGCCCGCTGGGCGACCCGGATGTGCTCCCAGATCTGCGCCTGCGCGCCGACGTCCACACCGCGGGTGGGGTGGGCGGCGATCAGCAGCTTGGGCTGGTGGCTCATCTCGCGGCCGATGATCAGCTTCTGCTGGTTGCCGCCGGAGAGGGAGGCCGCGGTGACCTCGATGCCGGGGGTGCGGACGTCGTACTCCTCGACGATCCGCTGGGTGTCCTTGCGGGCGGCCGCCAGGTCGAGCAGCACGCCCTTGGAGTTCGGGCGCTCGGTGACGTGGCCGAGGATCCGGTTCTCCCAGAGCGGGGCCTCCAGCAGCAGGCCGTGCCGGTGGCGGTCCTCGGGGATGTAGCCGATGCCGGCCTCGCGACGGGCCCGGGTGAGCGAGCCGGAGAGGTCCTCGCCGGCCAGCTGGACCGTCCCGCCGTCCAGCGGGAGCATGCCCATGATGGCCTCGACCAGCTCGGCCTGGCCGTTGCCCTCGACACCGGCGATGCCGAGGATCTCGCCCTTGTGGATGCGCAGCGAGATGTCGTCCAGCACGACGCGCTCGATGCCCTCGGCGTCGGTCTTCGCGATCCGCAGGTCGCGGACGGTGAGCATCTCGTCGGCGGTGACGGTGGACTCGCGGCTCTCCGGGGAGGGGAGCTCGGCGCCGACCATCAGCTCGGCGAGCTGGCGGGCGCTGACGCTCCTCGGGTCCGCGTCGCCGACCGTGGTGCCGCGCCGGATGACGCTGATCGCGTCCGCCACCGACAGCACCTCGTGCAGCTTGTGCGAGATGAAGATGACGGTGACGCCCTCGGCCTTCAGCTCACGCAGGTTGTCGAACAGCGCGTCGACCTCCTGCGGAACGAGGACGGCGGTGGGCTCGTCGAGGATCAGGATCTTGGCGCCGCGGTAGAGCACCTTGAGGATCTCGACCCGCTGGCGGTCCGCGACGCCGAGGTCCTCGACCAGCGTGTCCGGGCGCACGCCCAGGCCGTACTGGTCGGAGATCTCCTTGATCTTCGCCTTGGCCTTGGCGCCGATGCCGTACAGGCCCTCGCCGCCGAGGACGACGTTCTCCCAGACGGTCAGGTTGTCGGCGAGCATGAAGTGCTGGTGCACCATGCCGATGCCGCGGCCGATCGCGTCGCCGGGGGTGTTGAACTCGCACAGCTCGCCGTTGACGGCGATGGTGCCCTCGTCCGGCTTCTGCATCCCGTAGAGGATCTTCATCAGCGTCGACTTGCCGGCGCCGTTCTCACCCATCAGGGCGTGCACGGTCCCGGTGCGGACGGTGAGGTTGATGTCGTGGTTGGCCACGACACCGGGGAAGCGCTTGGTGATGCCGCGCAGTTCGACGGCCGGTGTCGCCGTCCCCGCGCTGGGGGTACCGCCCTTGCTGAGGGCGGGGTCGGATGCGGTGATGGCGATCTCCTGGTGGTCTGGAGGCGCGTCGTTGCGCTGGAGGGCCAAGAAAAAACAGGGGGGTACGGGACGGGGCCCGGGGGTACGCATTGAGCGCACCCTGCCGGGCCCCTCCCTGATGCTGTGTCAATCATTGCGCTGCCGGGCAGGTGGCAGCGGCAGCGACGTCCGGAACTCGCCTTACGGGGCGGTCGGAACCGTCGTGGCGCCGGAGGTGATCGCCGTGGAGGCGGCCTTCAGCTTGTCCTGGATGTCGTCGATCTTGCCGCCGGTGGTGGCCAGCGAGACACCCTCGGCCTTCAGGTCGAAGTTCTTGACGCCGGTGAAGGGGGTGCCCTTCTTGACCGACTCGATGTACGAGAACACGGCGTTGTCGACGTTCTTCACCATCGACGTGAGGATGCTGTTCTTGTACTTCGCCAGGGCCGGCTGGCTGGCCTGGTCGGAGTCGACACCGATCGCCAGGGCGCCCGCCTTGTTGGAGACGGCCTCGATGGCGCCGTTGCCGGAGGAGCCGGCCGCGGTGTAGATGACGTCCGCGCCCTTGTCGAGCTGGCCCTGCGCGGCCTCCTTGCCCTTGTCGGGCGAGTTGAAGCCGGAGAAGTCCGGGGGCGTGGTGAGGTAGGTGGTCTCGACGACGATGTTCGGGTCGACGGACTTCACACCCGCCTTGTAGCCGGCCTCGAACTTCTTGATCAGCTCGGTCTGCACACCGCCGATGAAGCCGACGTGCTTGGCCTTCGACTTGTTGGCGGCGGCGACGCCGGCGAGGTACGAGCCCTCCTGCTCGGCGAAGACCAGCGAGGTGACGTTGGAGGGCTGGGCGTCGTCGTGCGAGTCGATGATCGCGAACTTGACGTCCGGGTGCTCCTTGGCGATCTTGTTGACCGCCGGCTGGTACACGAAGCCGACCGCGACGATGGTCTTGTAGCCACCGTCGATCAGGTTCTTGAGGCGGGTCTCCTTGTCGGCCTCCGCCTCGCCGGTCTTGGCGTCGGCCTCGGTGACGGCGACGCCGAGCTCGGCCTTGGCCTTGTCGAGGCCGCGGGCGGCGGAGTCGTTGAACGACTGGTCGCCACGGCCGCCGATGTCGTAGGCCATACCGACCTTGACGGAGGAGTCGGACGAACCGCCCGCGGAGCTGTTGTCAGTGCTCTTTGCGCCGCAAGCGGCGAGCGAGGCAATGCCCAGGGAACCCGAGAGCACAACCGCAGCGAGCTTAGTAGAACGGCGCAAGGGAGTATCTCCTTCTCACACGCACCCGTTTAGCGTGGTCGGACGCCACCGTAACGCGCGTAGAACACGGTTGTATTACGGGCCGCCGGAGCATTCGGGTTGTTATCAAACCGTGGTCTCACGGCACTCCCCGCGCTCCGACACCGCCGCGAACGGTGGGTCGATGCTGGCGCAACCCAGTCTACGGAAGTCGGATAAAAACCCTGGACTGCCCCAAACCGGCCGCCCACCAGGGCAGACGCCTCCCCGTACGGCCCCGGACACCCCCCGTTGCCGCCCCGGACACCCTCCAGCGAGCCCCGCCGAGCCCCGGACGGCGCCCTGTCGCGGTCCCGGGCGGCGCCCGGGACCGCCGCGCTCACAGCTCGCCCGGCTCCAGGGCCAGCGCCGCGAAGAGCTCCACACCGATGGCGATCGCCCGCTCGTCCACGTCGAAGCGGCCCTGGTGCAGGTCCCGCACGGCGGTGTCGCCCGGGGCCCGGACGCCCAGCCTGGCCAGTGCCCCCGGGGCGTGCTCCAGGTACCAGGAGAAGTCCTCGCCGCCGAGGCTCTGCTCGGTGTCCTCGACCACGGTGTGGCCGTCCTGCCCGAACCGGAGCGTCATGGCGGCCTCCAGCAGGCCCACCGAGACCGCCTCGTTGACCACCGGCGGCACCCCGCGGTGGTAGTCGAGCGTCCACTTCGCCCGGTAGGTCTCGGCCAGCTTGGCGATCAGCTCGTGCAGCAGGTCCGGGGCCTCGCGCCAGCCGGCCAGGTCCAGGCAGCGGACCGTGCCCTCCAGCTCGGCGTGCTGCGGGATGACGTTCGGCGCGGAGCCGGAGGCGATCCGGCCCCAGACCAGGCTGACGCCCCAGCGCGGGTCCATCCGGCGGGCCAGCGCGGCGGGCAGGTCGGCCGCCATCCGGGCGATCGCGGTCACCAGGTCGGTGGTCAGGTGCGGACGGGCGGTGTGGCCGCCGGGGCCGTCCAGGTGCAGCACCAGGCGGTCGCAGGCCGAGGTGATCGCCCCGGTGCGCAGCGCGATCCGCCCGGCCTCCACCTTGGGGTCGCAGTGCACCGCGAAGATCCGGCCGACGCCCTCCATCCCGCCGGCGGCGATGACGTCCAGCGCCCCGCCCGGCATGACCTCCTCGGCGGGCTGGAAGAACAGCCGGACCGGGCGGCGCAGCTCGCCAGTGCGGGCGGCCTCGGCCAGCACCAGGGCGGTGCCGAGCACGACGGAGGTGTGCACGTCGTGGCCGCAGGCGTGGGCCCGGCCGGGGACGGTCGAGCGGTACGGCGCCTCGGTCTTGGCGTCGTCGATCGGCAGCGCGTCGATGTCCGCGCGGAAGGCCAGGAACTCGGCGCCGCGCGGCGCCCCCGCCGGGACGATGTCGACGATCAGCCCCGTCCCGCCCGGCAGGACCCGCAGGGTGAGACCGGCTGCCACCAGGCGGTCGCGCAGCAGTCCGGTGGTGCGGAACTCCTGGCGGCCCAGCTCCGGGTGCCGGTGCAGATCACGGCGGAAGGCGATCAGCTCGGACTCGAATCCGCCGACCCGGGCGCGCAGGTCTGCGGCGGGGCGGGCAGCGGTGAGGGTGACGGCCGACTCGGTGGGCTGAGAACGGTTCATCTCAACAAGGGTAGGCCTGTTGGGGGGATTTGGCCCGACTTCCCCAAAAGAAATCCCCGGATGGGCGCATACCGGCCGAGCAGGTGGGTATGACATCTCGTTTCAGCCGCCTTCCGAGGGGTGCCTGCCCTGTGCAACGATCACCCGCGGCAAGGGTCACGGGGCGCTCCCGGCCGGCCGGGGGTGCGGCCAACCACAGCCTTCCACACCGGCGTTGACTCCCGATCAGAACCGTTCGACGGGCGTGTACGTCCCCCACACGGCGCGCAGCGCGTCGCAGACCTCGCCGACCGTGGCCCGGGCGGCCAGCGCCTCCTTCATCGGGTACAGCACGTTGTCGCTCCCCTCGGCGGCCGTCCGCAGCGCGCCCAGGGCGCGGTCCACCTCCGAGGAGTCCCGCTCGGCGCGCAGCCGGGCCAGCCGCCCGGTCTGCCGGGCCTCGATCGCCGGATCCACCCGCAGCGGCTGGTAGGGCTCCTCGACGTCCAGCTGGAAGCGGTTGACCCCGACCACCGTCCGGGCGCCGGAGTCGGTCTCCTGCTGGACGCGGTAGGCGGTGCGCTCGATCTCGGACTTCTGGTAGCCCGCCTCGATCGCGGCCACCGCGCCGCCCAGGTCCTCGATCCTGGCCAGCAGCGCGAGGGCGGCGGCCTCCACCTCGTCGGTCATCGCCTCCACCACGTAGGAGCCCGCGAACGGGTCGACGGTGGCGGTGACGTCCGTTTCGTAGGCCAGCACCTGCTGGGTGCGCAGCGCCAGCCGGGCGGACTTCTCGGTGGGCAGCGCGATGGCCTCGTCGAAGCTGTTGGTGTGCAGCGACTGGGTGCCGCCGAGGACGGCCGCGAGCGCCTGGACGGAGACCCGGACCAGGTTGACCTCGGGCTGCTGGGCGGTGAGCTGCACGCCCGCGGTCTGGGTGTGGAAGCGGAGCATCTGCGACTTCGGGTTCCGCGCGCCGAACTCCTCGCGCATCACCCGGGCCCAGATCCGGCGCGCGGCACGGAACTTGGCGACCTCCTCCAGCAGGGTGGTGCGGGAGACGAAGAAGAAGGAGAGCCGGGGCGCGAAGTCGTCCACGTCCATCCCGGCGGCGACCGCGGTACGCACGTACTCGATGCCGTTGGCCAGGGTGAAGGCGATCTCCTGCGCGGGGTTCGCCCCGGCCTCGGCCATGTGGTAACCGGAGATCGAGATGGTGTTCCAGCGGGGGATCTCGGCCCGGCAGTACTGGAAGACGTCCGCGATCAGCCGCAGCGAGGGCTTGGGCGGGAAGATGTAGGTGCCGCGGGCGATGTACTCCTTCAGCACGTCGTTCTGGATGGTGCCGGTGAGCCGCGCGGACGGCACGCCCTGGGCCTCGCCGACCAGCTGGTAGAGCAGCAGGAGCAGGCCGCCGGGCGCGTTGATGGTCATCGAGGTGGAGACCTCGCCCAGCGGGATGCCGTCGAACAGGACTCCCATGTCCTCGACGCTGTCGATCGCCACGCCGACCTTGCCGACCTCGCCGGCCGCGACCGCGGCGTCCGAGTCGTAGCCCATCTGGGTGGGCAGGTCGAAGGCCACCGAGAGGCCGGTGGTGCCGTTGGCGATCAGCTGCTTGTAGCGCGCGTTGGACTCGGCGGCGGTGCCGAACCCGGCGTACTGGCGCATCGTCCACGGCCGGCCGGTGTACATCGAGGGGTACACGCCCCGGGTGTACGGGTACTCCCCCGGGCTGCCGAGCCGCTGCGCGGGGTCCCACCCGTCCAGCGTCTCGGGGCCGTACAGGGGCTCGATCGGGAAGCCCGACTCGGTGCGGCGCGGCTCGGCTGCCATGGGTCTCTCCACGGGATCGGCGGGCAGGTGCACTGGACTTCGCAATGTAGACCCTGCGGCGGGCCGGAGCCGGTGGCGAAACGGCACCCGCTCCCGCCCACCGGGGCCGTCGCCATTGAGATGATCGGGTGAGCGACTGAAGTGCTTCCAAAACCGACGTGTTTCCCCAGGGAGTGGCAAATGACCGAGCAGAAGGTGGCCGTGGTCACCGGTGCCAGCAGCGGAATCGGCGCGGCGACGGCCCGGCGGCTGGCGGCCGAGGGCTTCGACGTGGTGCTGACCGCCCGGCGGACCGAGCGGATCGAGGAGCTGGCCAAGGAGATCGGCGCCGGCGGCGGTTCGGCCCGGGCGGTCACCCTGGACGTCACCGACCGGGCCGCGGTGAACGCCTTCGCGGCCGGGGTCGGCCGGGTGGACGTGCTGGTCAACAACGCCGGCGGGGCGATCGGCGCCGAGTCGGTGGAGGCCGGCGACCCGGCCGACTGGCTGGCGATGTACGAGGTGAACGTGCTCGGCGTGCTGCACGTGACGCAGGCGCTGCTGCCCGCGCTGCGGGCGAGCGGTGACGGCACGGTGCTGGTGCTGTCCTCCACCGCGGCGATCACCGCGTACGAGGGCGGCGGCGGCTACGTGGCGGCGAAGCACGCCGCGCACACCATCGCGGCGACGCTGCGGCTGGAGCTGTGCGGTGAGCCGATCCGGGTGATCGAGATCGCGCCGGGCATGGTGAAGTCCGAGGGCTTCGCCGTCACCCGCTTCCGGGGCGACGAGGACAAGGCGGCGGCCGTGTACGCGGGCGTGGCCGAGCCGCTGACCTCGGACGACGTCGCGGACACCGTCGCGTGGGCGGTCACCCGGCCCTCGCACGTCAACATCGACCTGCTGGTGGTGCGCCCGCGGGCGCAGGCCGCGAACCACAAGGTCCACCGGGCCTGACCCCCGGCGGCCGGGCGGCCCGGGGGCGCCGATCGGACGTGTCACCCACCAGTGGTACATACGTGCGATGAACTCTCTTCGGGCCGCCCGCCCGCGGGTCCTGCTGACCGCACTCGCGGCCGGCACCCTGCTCCTCTGCTCCGCCTGCGACGACGCCGAACCCGCCCAGGACCGGGCCGCGGCCACCCCCGCGGCCGTCGCCGCGACCACCGCCCCGGCCGCCGCGACCACCCCGCCGGCCGCCGCGGCGCCCACGTCCAGGCCCAAGGGCGCCGACGACCCGGCCCTGAAGTCCTTCTACGGCCAGCAGATCGCCTGGGCCGCCTGCCCGGCGGACCCGCAGGCCGCCAAGGCCAAGATCGACATCTCCGCGATGCTCTGCGGCACGCTGCACGTCCCGCTCGACTACGCGAACCCGGCCGCCGACGCCCTCGACATCGCGCTGATCAAGCTCCCCGCCGCCAAGCCCGAGCAGCGGACCGGCTCGCTGATGGTCAACCCCGGCGGCCCGGGCGAGTCCGGGATCGAGATGGTCAAGTACGGCGCGGACCGCTTCACCGGCGGTCTGCACAACCGCTTCGACGTGATCGGCTTCGACCCCCGCGGCACCGGCGCCAGCTCCCCCGTCGTCTGCTACGACGACAAGCAGCGGGACGCCGAGGAGGAGACGGACGCCCCGCTCGACCCGGCCGTCCGCAAGAGCGAGCACGCCAGGAAGGCCACCGAGCACGCCGCCGCCTGCCAGGCCAGGTCCGGCCGGCTGCTGCCCTTCGTCGGGACCCGCAACACCGCCCGCGACCTGGACGTGCTGCGCGCGGCCGTCGGCGACCGCAAGCTCAACTACCTCGGTGTCTCCTACGGCACCTACCTCGGCGCGCTCTACGCCGAGGAGTTCCCGAAGAACGCCGGCCGGCTCGTCCTGGACGGCGCCGTCGACCCGGCCGAGGACGGCCTGGACCACGGCATCCAGCAGGAGATCGGCTTCGAGAAGTCGCTGAACCGCTTCGCCGCCGACTGCGTCGAGAACCACGCCGACGAGTGCCCGCTCGGCAAGGACCCGGCCAAGGCCGCCAAGAAGGCCGCCGACTTCCTGGACGGCCTGCGCGACCACCCGCTGAAGGGCAAGGACGGCCGCCGGCTCGGCAGCGACCAGGGCTGGACCGGCACGATCAGCATGCTCTACGGCGACGAGAAGACCTCCTGGCAGTACCTGCGCGCCTCGCTCGGCTGGGCGATGGCGCGCGACAAGGGCGACCTGCTGCTCGCCTTCGCCGACGACTACAACGGCCGGGACGAGAGCGGCCACTACAACCCCTCCCAGGAGGCGATGGACGCGATCCGCTGCGCCGACGGCGCGGTCCCCGCGCCCTCGCCCGAGCGCGCCCAGCAGGCCGTGGCCAAGCTGCTCGCCGAGGCCCCGCTGCTGTCCAAGGGCGCCGGCGCGGACGACTACAGCGAGGGCTCCTGCGCGCACTGGCCGTTCAAGACCCCGGAGAAGGCGCACACCATCCGCGCCGAGGGCAGCGACCCGATCCTGGTGGTCGGCTCCACCGGCGACCCGGCCACCCCGTACGCCGCCGCCGAGGCCCTGGCCAAGGGCTTCGCCAACGCCACCCTGCTGACCCGGGTCGGCGAGGGCCACGGCGCGTTCGGCAAGGGCAACCACTGCATCGACTCCGCCCTGGAGGCCTACCTCACCGAGGGCACGCTGCCCGCCGCCGGGACCCGCTGTTCCTGACGGGACACCGCGTCGTAGCGGATGAAGATGGGGAGGGTGCTGACAGCGAGGTGTCAACGTCACAACTTGATAGCTCGATCGGATGAATTCCGCGTGCGCCCTCCCCAACTGATGACCGCTCAACTACCGTGGAGCCGCAGCCCGGCGGGCATCGGAACACCGCCCCGCAGCCCATACTTCAGCTGCTCCACCCCACACTCACCGGCACCTTCCCGCCCTCACGAGGAGGACCCGCTGGCCAGCGACATCCCGTCACAGCGGCTCGATCCCAGCTCCGAGCCGACCCTCCTCGGGTTGCACCGCTTCAACGAGGCCGACGCCGGAGCGGCCGAGGAGGCTCTCCTCGCCTGCTGCGGCAGCCACCGATGGGCCATCCGGCTCACCGCGCACCGGCCCTACCCCGACATAGAGTCCCTGCTCGCCGCCGCGAGCGAGGCGTCCTACGACCTGCGTCCGGCCGACCTGGCCGAGGCGCTCGCCGACGAGAGCTGGATGCCGCAGCCGCTCCTGGGCATGCGCGCACCCGGCAGCCAGGCGGCGCACACCGCGCTGCGGGCGGCCCACGCGGCGTACGAGGCCAGGTTCGGCCACGTCTTCGTGGTCTGCCTGGAGGGCGTGGTCCCCGAGGAGATGCTCGACACCGTGCTCACCTCGATCCGCACCCGACTGGCCCACGACCCGGACGAGGAGCGGCTGATCGCGGCGGACGAGCTCCGCCGGATCGCCCTCACCCGTCTGGAGCACCTGGTCGCCACCCATTCCGGGGCCGCCGCACGCTGACCCGGCTCACCTGCGCGCCTGCGCGGCGCGGAGCTTCGCCACCTGCTGCCGGACGATCCGCTCGTCCGGCGCGGTGGCCTGCTCCGCGCCGACGCCGACGGTGGTGAAGACCGCCAGCACCGGTCCGACCCGGGTCAGCACGGCACGCTGAGAGAGCACCACCGCGCCCGATTCATTCGTCAGGGTGAACCCGGTCACCGCGTCGGCTCCCCCGGGCGTGGGCGTGTCGTCCCGGCTCAGCCGGTGCTTCGTCCGCACACCCTTGCGCCCCTTGTCGGTCGGCGGCGCCGGCGCGGTGGAGGTGAACGCGGCGCACGGGCCGAACAGCTTCTCCAGGTCCCCCTGCAGCTGCGCCGCCCGGCCCGCCGGGTAGGCGAGCAGTCCTCCGTACACGCCGCCCCTGGGGTCGGCCGCCCGCGCCACGCTCAGATCGGTCTCCGCGGTCGGGTGGGCCGCACCGGTCGAGGCCCCGGGCGAGGGCGAGGCCCCGCCGGCCCCGGCGGCCGGGGTCACCGCGTCCAGCAGCGGCTGACAGGCGGCCACGTCCGAGACCTCCCGCCCGCCGCCGGAGCCGGTCTCGCCGTGACCGGGCGTCATCACCGTCACCGTGTACCCCGCCCCCAGGTCGCCGTCCGCCACCGCGGCGGCCCGCAGCTCGGCGGCGGACAGCTCGCGCCCGGCCCCCGCCCGGTCGGCGGAGCCGTCGACCGTGGTGCAGCCGACGGCGGCCAGCAGCACGCAGCCGAGGAGGACGGTGGACGGGCGGGACGGGCGGAGCGGCACGGCGGCCTCAGCAGGGTGTCGGCAGCGGAAGGGGCCGCCACCGTAGCGCAGCCAGGCAGTCACCCAGAGCGACCAAAGGGCCCGCTGTTCCCGCCCGGCTAGGCCACTCGTGCCTGATTGATCACACCTCGGGCCCCCGGAGGCGGTTCCCGACAACGCGTCGATAGGATGCTGGCGGCCGGTGGACCGTACCCGGCCGGGCTGACCGACACCGAAGCCGGCCGAGCCCCCGATCCGCTTCCGGAGGGTTTTTCCGTGCCGGCTGGAACGCTGTACCGCGGCCGGGAAGGCATGTGGAGCTGGGTGGCTCATCGAGTCACCGGCGTCCTCATCTTCTTCTTCCTGTTCGCTCATGTCCTGGACACCGCACTGGTGCGGGTGTCACCCGAGGCGTACGACACCGTCATTCAGACGTACAAGACGCCACTGGTGAACCTGATGGAGTACGGCCTGGTGGCCGCCATCCTGTTCCACGCCCTCAACGGCCTGCGGGTCGTCGCCGTGGACTTCTGGTCCAAGGGCCCGAAGTACCAGAGGCAGATGCTCTGGACCGTCGTCGGGGTGTGGGTCGTCCTGATGGCCGGCGCCTTCTACCCGATCCTGCAGCACACGCTGACCTCCTGGTTCGGGAAGTGATCTGAGACATGTCCACGGAATACTCCGACGCCCTGGTGGTCCCCTCCGCCCAGGCGCACACCGGCAAGGGTCTCGGCACCGGCAACCCGGCGGACGCCTTCGTCATCGAGCCCGCCCGCCAGCGGAGCAAGAAGACCCCGCGCCGCACCCGTACCAACTTCGAGATGCTCGCCTGGCTCTTCATGCGCCTGTCGGGTGTCATCCTCGTGGTGCTGATCCTCGGCCACCTGCTGATCATGCTGGTGCTCGACGGCGGCGTCTCCAAGATCGGCTTCGCCTTCGTGGCGGGCCGCTGGGCGTCCCCGTTCTGGCAGGTCTGGGACCTCCTGATGCTCTGGCTCGCCATGCTCCACGGCGCCAACGGCATGCGGACGGTCATCAACGACTACGCCGAGAAGGACTCCACCCGTCTCTGGCTGAAGGGCCTCATGGGCGCCGCCACGGTCTTCACCGTGCTGCTCGGCACCCTGGTGATCTTCACCTTCGACCCCAACATCTGACGACACAGCATCTAATCGGCAATCGGCAGAGGCCAGAGGCGAGTTAGAACCCCCATGCAGATTCACCAGTACGACACCGTCATCGTCGGCGCAGGCGGCGCCGGCATGCGCGCGGCCATCGAGTCGACCCAGCGCAGCCGTACCGCCGTGCTGACCAAGCTCTACCCCACCCGGTCCCACACCGGCGCGGCCCAGGGCGGCATGTGCGCCGCCCTCGCCAACGTCGAGGAGGACAACTGGGAGTGGCACACCTTCGACACGGTCAAGGGCGGTGACTACCTGGTCGACCAGGACGCCGCCGAGATCATGTGCAAGGAGGCCATCGACGCCGTCCTCGACCTGGAGAAGATGGGCCTGCCCTTCTCCCGGACCGAGCAGGGCCGGATCGACCAGCGGCGCTTCGGCGGCCACTCGCGCAACCACGGCGAGGCCCCGGTCCGCCGCTCCTGCTACGCGGCCGACCGCACCGGCCACATGATCCTCCAGACGCTGTTCCAGAACTGCGTCAAGCACGGCGTCGAGTTCTTCAACGAGTTCTACGTCCTCGACCTGCTGATCAACGAGGGCAAGACCTCCGGCGTCGTCGCCTACGAGCTGGCCACCGGCGAGATCCACGTCTTCCAGGCCAAGTCGGTCGTGTTCGCCTCCGGCGGCACCGGCAAGTTCTTCAAGGTCTCCTCCAACGCCCACACCCTCACCGGTGACGGCCAGGCCCTGGTGTACCGCCGCGGCCTGCCGCTGGAGGACATGGAGTTCTTCCAGTTCCACCCGACCGGCATCTGGCGCATGGGCATCCTCCTCACCGAGGGCGCCCGCGGCGAGGGCGGCATCCTGCGCAACAAGGACGGCGAGCGCTTCATGGAGCGCTACGCCCCCGTCATGAAGGACCTCGCGTCCCGTGACGTCTGCTCCCGCGCGATCTACACCGAGATCCGCGAAGGCCGCGGCTGCGGTCCGGACGGCGACCACGTCTACCTGGACCTCACCCACCTGCCGCCGGAGCAGCTGGACGCCAAGCTCCCGGACATCACCGAGTTCGCGCGCACGTACCTCGGCATCGAGCCCTACACGGACCCGATCCCGATCCAGCCCACCGCGCACTACGCCATGGGCGGCATCCCGACCAACGTCGAGGGTGAGGTGCTGCGCAACAACACCGACGTCGTCCCCGGCCTGTACGCGGCCGGCGAGGTCGCCTGCGTGTCCGTGCACGGCGCCAACCGCCTGGGCACCAACTCGCTGCTGGACATCAACGTGTTCGGCAAGCGCGCCGGCATCGCCGCCGCCGACTACGCGCAGACGGCGGACTTCACCGAGCTGCCCGAGAACCCGGCCGAGAAGGTGCAGACGCTGGTCGACGGCCTGCGCGAGTCCACCGGCACCGAGTCCGTGGCGCAGATCCGCAAGGAGCTGCAGGAGACCATGGACGCCAACGCCATGGTCTACCGCACCGGGGCGACCCTGAAGCAGGCGGTCGAGGACATCGCCGGGCTGCGTGAGCGCTACAAGAACGTCTCCATCCAGGACAAGGGCTTCCGGTACAACACGGACCTCCTGGAGGCCGTCGAGCTGGGCAACCTGCTCGACCTCGCCGAGGTGCTGGCCGTCTCCGCGCTGGCCCGCGAGGAGTCGCGCGGCGGTCACTACCGCGAGGACTTCCCGACCCGTGACGACGTGAAGTTCATGCAGCACACCATGGCGTACCAGGAGGTTGCCGAGGACGGCACCACCTCCATCCGCCTCGACTACAAGCCGGTCGTCACGACCCGCTACCAGCCGATGGAGCGTAAGTACTGATGAGCACTCCGACGATGGAGCAGCACTCGTCCGCTCTGGACGCGGCCGAGGCCGGCAACGTCCAGCTGATCACCGTCACCTTCCGGATCCGCCGGTTCAACCCGGAGGAGCACCCGGACCCGGTGTGGGTCGACTACCAGCTGGAGCTCGACCCGAAGGAGCGCGTCCTGGACGCGCTCAACAAGATCAAGTGGGAGCAGGACGGCACCCTCACCTACCGCCGCTCCTGTGCGCACGGCATCTGCGGCTCGGACGCGATGCGGATCAACGGCCGCAACCGGCTGGCGTGCAAGACCCTGATCAAGGACGTCAACCCGGAGAAGCCGATCACGATCGAGGCCATCAAGGGCCTCACGGTCCTCAAGGACCTGATCGTGGACATGGACCCGTTCTTCCAGGCGTACAAGGACGTCATGCCGTTCCTCATCACCAAGGGGAACGACCCGACCCGCGAGCGCCTGCAGTCCGCCGAGGACCGCGAGCGCTTCGACGACACCACCAAGTGCATCCTGTGCGCCGCGTGCACGTCGTCCTGCCCGGTCTTCTGGAACGACGGCCAGTACTTCGGCCCGGCCGCGATCGTCAACGCGCACCGCTTCATCTTCGACTCGCGCGACGAGGGTGCGGAGCAGCGGCTGGAGATCCTGAACGACCGCGAGGGTGTCTGGCGCTGCCGGACCACCTTCAACTGCTCGGAGGCCTGCCCCCGTGGCATCGAGGTCACCAAGGCGATCCAGGAAGTGAAGCGGGCGCTGGTCACCCGCCGCTTCTGAGCCCCGCCTGAGACACCGAAGGGCCCGTCCGATCCTCAGATCGGACGGGCCCTTCGTCGTTCCCGCCCGCGGCGGGACGCGCAACCGCTCAGTCGGTGGCGGGGGTGCGCCGGGTGGCGCGCAGGCCGCGGACGCCGACGGTCCCGACCAGGACGCCGAGGACGAAGGAGGTCACGGCGAGCAGGAGGTGGACCCAGAAGAACGCGGTCGGCTGGGAGTGGTCGCCGCCGGTGAAGGCCTGCCCGCCGGAGTCCTTCCAGAGGTTCTTGACGAAGGTGATCCAGATGATCATGGACCAGACGCCGAAGGCGGTCAGGAACCAGGAGGTGCGGCGGCTGAGCTTCATGGGGGTCCTCGGCGGGGCGGAGACGTGGAGAAGGCGTGTTCCCCCAGTATGCGCGGAGGGCCGTTCGGAGCACCGCGGACCCCTCCTGCGAAGGAGGGATCCGGAGTGGCGGACGGCCCAGCCGCGGACTGGGTACGGTCTGCGGGTGCCCACACGCCGTCATTTCCCGCGCCGTACGCTCGCACCGCTGATCTCCGCGCTCACCGCGCTCGCCCTGGGAGCCCCGGCCGCCGCCGCGGCCCCGCAGGAGCCGCCCCCGCCGCCGACCGCGATCGGCGGCGAGCGGATGGGGCTGTCGGGCGTCCAGGTGGCCCCGCTGGCCGGCGCACCGGCGCTGCCGGGGGACCTCACCGGGCGGTCCTGGATAGTTGCCGACGCCGCGTCGGGCGAGGTGCTGGCGGCCAGCAATCCGCATCTGCGGCTCGCCCCGGCCAGCACACTGAAGATCCTCTTCGCGGACACCGTGCTGCCCAAGTTCGACCGCAACCTGGTGCACCGGGTCGCCGACGCCGAGATCCAGGGGATCGGCGCCGGCAGCAGCCTGGTCGGCATCAAGGAGGACCTGGACTACAAGGTCGAGGACCTCTGGCGCGGGGTGTTCCTCAGCTCCGGCAACGACGCGGTGCACGTGCTCGCCCACATGAACGGCGGCGTCCAGCAGACCGTCGCCGAGATGCAGGCCCGTGCGGACGCGCTGCAGGCCCGGGACACCAGGGTGGTCTCGCCCGACGGCTACGACATGGAGGGCCAGCTCTCCTCGGCGTACGACCTGACCCTGTTCGCCCGGGCCGGGCTGCGCAACCCCGACTTCCGGATGTACTGCGCCACCCGGGACGCCCTGTTCCCCGGCGCGGTGGACAGGAACACCGGTCAGCGCGGCAGCTTCGGGATCGCCAACACCGACCGGCTGCTCGGCAAGTACCCGGGGCTGATCGGCGTGAAGAACGGTTTCACCACCGAGGCGGGATCGACCTTCGTCGGCGCCGCCGAACGCAACGGCCGCACCCTGCTGGTGACGGTGATGCACCCGACGACCTACCAGAAGGTGTACGACGAGACGGCGGCGCTGCTGGACTGGGGGTTCGCCGCCGCCGACAAGGTCACGCCGATCGGGAAGCTGGTGGACGAGGCGCCCGCCGCGGCCGAGACCGCGCCGACCGGGCAGGCGGGCGGCGCCGCCGGGGTGCCCGCGCCGCCGCCGCACCCCTCGCCGACGGCTGCCCCGGTCGCCGCACCCGCCGTCGCAGGCGGCGACGGGATCGGCCCGGTCGGCTGGCTGGGGATCGCCCTCGGCCTGACGGCGGGCGGCACGGTGCTGCTGGTCGTCCTGCGCAGGCGCGGCCGCGAGGTCTGAGCGCCGGGCTGGGCCCGGTCCCGGGGGCGGGCCTAGCCCCGGGGCCGGGCCCCGGCCGTGTCGTCCGGCTCCGCCAGCACCTCGCGGGCGCGGGCGACGGCGCGTTCCCGGGCGGCGGCCGGATCGGCCAGGGCCGTCCAGGCCACGCAGTACATCAGCAGCCGCGACACGAAGTTGATCCACAGCAGCAGCGCGACCGGTACGCCGAACGCGCCGTACAGGCTCCGGCCGGCGACCGAGCCCAGGTAGGAGGCGAGCAGGACCTTCAGCAGCTCGAAGCCGACCGCGCCGATCAGCGCGCCCTGCAGCACGTCGCGCCGCTGCTGGCCGCCGATCCGGGGGAAGGGCGCCAGCAGGTAGGCGAAGAGCACGGTGTCCGCGGCGACCGCGATCAGCAGGCCGACGCCGGTCAGCAGGTAGCCGCCCGGTCCGCCGGTGCCCAGGCCGATCCAGTCGGCGAGCCGGCCGGCCAGGGTGGTGCCGGCCGCGGAGGCGGCCAGCGAGAACAGCGAGATCAGGCCGAGGCCGCCCAGCACCACGCAGTCCCAGGCCTTGCGCAGCACCGGGTTGCCGTCCTCCTCGGGCAGCTGCCAGATGTCCCGGATCGAGGTGCGCATGGTGTCCACCCAGCCGAGGCCGGACAGCAGCAGCAGGACACCGCTGACCAGCCCGACGGCGCCCGCGTTGGCCACCAGCGACGGCAGGTTGAGCGCGTCCGAGATGCCGGGCAGCTGGTCGGAGATGCGCTTCTGCAGCTCGTCGATCCGGCTGTCGCTGAGGGTGGCCGCCGCGATCGCCAGCGCCACGGTGAGCAGCGGGAAGAGCGCCAGGAAGCCGAAGAAGGTGACCGCACCGGCCAGCCGGTTGCCCCGGGCGGCGGTGAAGTGCTCGTAGACCCGGTAGGGGCGGCTGCGCAGCACCCGCGCCACGAGCGGGCCGATCACCGGGAGGCGGGTGAGGAAGTCCACCGTCCCCTTATACCGGGCCGTCCTCCGAATGGCCGTCAGGCTCGACGTGGCGGGCGGGAGTCGGCCCGCCCGCGGCGGTCGGCGGCGCGGGGCTCGGTGGTCAGCGGCGCAGGGCGCGGCGGGCCCGGGCCAGGGCGCGGACGGCCTGGTAGGCGGAGTAGCGGCCGTGGCTGAGCAGTTCGGTGCGCACGCCGTCGACGCCGGGGGCCGGGCGGTGGCCGGCCGGGCGCAGCCGGTCGCAGTGCGCGGCGGCGCGGCGGAAGTACTCGCGGCGGTCGCCGGGCGGGATCCGGCCGGGCCGGGAGACCACGGTGTTGAGGTGGTGCAGCATCCGGCCGTAGACCACCGGGCGCCAGCGGTCCAGCTCGGGGCGGGCGTCCAGGAAGGCGAAGACCAGGGCGTACTGGGCGAACACGTCGAAGTGCTTGCGGCTGGCGGTGGCCAGGATGTTCCCGCCCTCCTGGCGCTGGCGGTAGTGCACGCCGACCTGGTCGAGCAGGGTGATGCTCGCGGCGGAGAGCAGCGCCGGGTAGGTCCAGGGGGTGTCCTCGTAGTAGCCCGCCGGGAAGGTGAGGCCCTGCGCGGTGATGAAGTCGCGCCGGTAGGCCTTGTTCCAGACCACCTGCAGCAGGTCCAGCAGGTCGGGGCGGCCGTCGAGGTCGAAGACGTCCGGGGAGGGGGCGTCGAAGACCCTGGCCGAGGCGGCCCGGGTGATCCGGCCGTCGGCGTAGGTGCGGGCGTAGTCGTAGACCAGGACGTCCGGGTCCCCGCCGGCCGCGAGCCGGTCGTCGACGGCCTTCAGCAGGCCGGGGGTGAGGGTGTCGTCGCTGTCCAGGAAGAGCACGTACTCGCCGGTGGCGACGGCCAGGCCGGCGTTGCGGGCCCGGCCGAGGCCGACGTTCTCCGGCAGGTGCAGCACCCGCACCCGCGGGTCGCGGGCGGCCGCCTCGTCCAGCAGTGCGCCGCAGCCGTCCGGGGAGCGGTCGTCCACCGCGATCAGTTCGAAGTCCGGTCCGCCCTGGCCGAGCACCGAGTCGAGGCACTCGCCGAGGTACTCCTGCACCTGGTACACGGGGACGATGACACTGAAGCGGGGCATGGGCACACAGTAGCGGTCACCGCCCCGCGGCCTGCCTCCGTGTGCGGGCCCCCGGCACCCGGAAGGCCCCGCAGGCCGGACGGTAGGATCGGTGGGCACGTACGCACCGGTTCAAAGTGCGGCCAGACCCCGAACGGGCTGCCACGCTCCTTCCCAAGAAAGGCCTGCGTAGCCGATGGCTCCCCGCCTCTCCATCGTCGTCCCGATCTACAACGTCGAGCGCTACCTCGAGGAATGCCTCGACTCGATCGCCGCCCAGACCTTCACGGACTTCGAGTGCGTCATGGTCGACGACGGGTCGAAGGACGACAGCGCGGCCCTCGCCGAGGCGTACGCGGCCAAGGACTCCCGGTTCCGGCTGGTCCGCCAGGTGAACAAGGGCCTCGGCGCGGCCCGCAACACCGGCATCCGGCACATCGACCCGGACGGCGAGTTCCTCTGCTTCGTCGACAGCGACGACTCGATGCCGCCGAGCGCCTACGAGCTGATGATCAACACGCTCGACGAGACCGGCTCCGACTTCGCCACCGGCAACGTGCTGCGGTTCCGCGCCGTCGGCTACTACCAGTCCGGCGGCCACAGCAGGCCGTTCAGGGAGACCCAGCTCAAGACCCACATCACCGAGATCCCGGCGCTGGTCACCGACCGCACCGCCTGGAACAAGGTCTACCGCCGCACCTTCTTCGACGCGGCCGGCCTGCTCTACCCCGAGGGCATCCTGTACGAGGACGCCCCGGTCAGCGTGCCGCACCACTACCTCGCCAAGAGCGTGGACGTGCTCTCCGAGCCGATCTACCACTGGCGCGAGCGCGAGGTCGGCGAGATGTCGATCACGCAGATGCGCACCAACCCCAAGGGCCTGATCGACCGCGTCACCTCCGTGGAGCTGGTCCGCGGCTGGCTGAAGAAGCAGACCGATCCGCGCTTCGCCCAGTACCTGCGCTCCTACGACGAGAACACCCTCGTCGAGGAGATCCCGATGTTCTTCTGGTCCGTCGTGGACGGCGACCAGGAGTACCGGGCCGCCTACATCAAGTGCGTCAGCCGGCTGCTCCGGGCGATCGGCCCCGAGCAGGTCCGCAAGCTGCGCGCGCCGCTGCGGCTGAAGTACCACCTGACCCTGCAGGGCCGGATCGACGAGCTGGTCGAGCAGATCAAGTACGAGGGCGAGACCAACGGCGGTGCCCCGGCGAAGGGCCTGCTGCGCCCGTACGCCGACTACCCGTTCCTGCGCGGCGGCCGCAAGAGCGTGCCGAGCAGCGTGCTGAAGCTCGAGAACTCGCTGGTCATGCGCAGCCGGCTGTACGAGTCGGCCTGGGTCGACGGCAAGCTGCAGCTGACCGGGCACGCCTACCCGGAGCAGCTGGGCGCCGAGAACCGGCACGACATGGTCAAGGTGCTGGTGCTGCGCGAGGCCAAGGGCCGCCGGGTGCTCGCCGTGCAGACCAGGACGCAGTACAGCCCGGAGGCCACCGCGAGCTCCAAGCACGACCTGTACAACTGCGACTGGGCCGGCTTCACCGCCGCCATCGACCCCAGGCGGCTCAGGCACCGCGGCCAGTGGAAGGACGGCAACTGGCGCGTGCTGGTGGCCGGCATGGGCAAGGGCGGCGTCTACAAGGGCCGGATCTCCGCCGGCTGGAGCGACAGCGCCGAGTACCTGCCCGCGCACTGGGTCGAGCAGGACGTCCGGATCGTGCCGTGGGTCCGTGAGGGCCACGTCTACCTGCGGGTGGAGACCGTGCGGGCCCGGGTGACCGGTCTGGCCGCGCACGGCGGCCGGGTCGAGCTCTCCGGCGCGGCCCGCTCCGGCTCCGACCTGGCCGGCGCCCGGCTCAAGCTCACCCACGTCGAGTCCGACCGCGAGCTGCTGTACCCGCTGGAGCTCGGTACCCCCGCGGGCCTGCTCCAGCCGTTCAGCGCCTCCTTCCCGGTCGACGAACTGACCGCCGTCCGCGAGGCCTGGGCCGAGCTGGACCCGGTCGCCGAGGACCGCAGCCGCGACCGCTGGGACACCGCCCTGCTGCTCACCGACGGCAGCACCGTGCCGGTGGCGCTGGACGACCGCAACGCGCCCGAGCAGCTGCACCTCGCGCTGAACCCGCAGGCGCCGGCCACCAAGCGCCGCGCGCTGTACTCCAAGCCCTCCCCCGGCGGCTACCTGCAGCTGGCCGACCAGGTGCTGCAGCCCGTCGTGGACGAGGTCGCCTCGCGCGGCGAGGACGGCTTCCTGATCAGCGGGTCCTTCCCGCTGCCCGGCACGCACCGCTGGGAGCTGGTGGTCCGGCACAACTGGCGCGAGGAGGAGCACGCCTACCCCGTGGAGATCGCGGACGGCCGGTTCCGCGCCGCGCTGCCGCCGGTGCCCACGGCCTCCTTCGCCGGCCGGGTGCCGCTCGCCCAGGGCACCTGGGACGTCTTCTTCCGCGAGGTCGGCACCCCGCCCGGCGCGACGGCGCACACGCACGCCCTGATCGGGCCGGAGTGCTTCCGCGCACTGCCGCTGGAGGTCGAGTCGCGCGGCAAGCGGATCGTGCTGGAGCGCCGCCACTACGACGGCCTGTCGCTGGAGTCGCACTCCGCGCTGCTCCCGGAGGAGCGCAGCGGCTACCGCCAGCGCCAGCTGCGGACCGTCGACTACCCGGCCGCCCGCCGCCACCCGCTGCGCGAGACGGTGCTGTACAACGTCGCGCTCGGCGGGCTCTACGCGGACTCGCCCCGGGCGGTCCACGAGGAGCTGGTGCGCCGCGGCCTGCCGCTGCAGCACCTGTGGGGCAGCGACGACCTCCAGGCCGCGGTGCCGCAGAGCGCCGACGCGATCCGGCTCTGGAGCCCGGAGTGGTTCGAGGCGCTGGCCACCGCCAAGTACATCGTCACCAGTGCCCACCTGCCGGACTTCTTCGTCCGGCGCCCGGGCCAGGTGGTCGTGCAGACCTGGCACGGCACCCCGCTGAAGCAGATCGGGTACGACTTCGAGAAGATCTGGTTCACCGACGCGCACTACCTGAAGGGCGTCGCCAAGGAGGTTCCGAACTGGAGCCTGCTGGTCGCGGGCAACACCTTCTCGGCTCCGGTCCTGCGCCGCGCGTTCGACTTCAAGGGCGAGATCCTGGAGAGCGGCGCGCCGCGCAACGACCTGCTGTTCGCCGCCGACCGGGAGAAGACCGCGGAGCAGGTGCGCGAGCGGCTCGGCCTGCCCGAGGGCAAGAAGGTGGTGCTCTACGCGCCGACCTTCCGCGAGGACCGGCGGCGCCCCAACGGCGGCTACCAGCTGGACCTGCGGCTCGACCTGGAGGCCGCCAAGGCCGCGCTCGGCGAGGACCAGGTGCTGCTGGTGCGCCGGCACAGCGTGATGTGCGGTCAGATCCCCGGGGCCGGCAACGGCTACGTCTGGGACGTCGGCAGCTACCCCGACATGGCCGAGCTGCTGCTGGTCGCGGATGTGCTGGTCACCGACTACTCGTCGGCGGTCTTCGACTTCGCCACCACCGGCAAGCCGGTGCTGCTCTTCACGTACGACCTGGAGCACTACCGGGACAACCTGCGCGGCTTCAGCCTCGACTACGAGTCGGAGGCGCCCGGCCCGCTGCTGGCGACCTCCGAGGAGCTGGTCTCCGCGCTGGGCCGGCTGGACGAGGTGAGCGCCGAGTACGCCGACCGGTACGCGGCCTTCCGTGAGGCGTACTGCGACCTGGACGACGGCCAGGCCTCCGCCCGCGTGGTGGACGCGATGCTCCGCAAGGAGTAGCCCCGCCCCGTACCGCCCGACAGGCGCCCGACGCGACCCCGCGTCGGGCGCCTGTTCGGTTTTCCGGGGGGATACCTGGGAACCCCCTGGGCTTTGCCCCCCTTTTGCCGTCGAACTCACGTTTCGTCAACGAATTTCTCAGGGAATACGCCGAACTGCACAGTTGACCACACCAGTCATTTCGGTATGGGATATCGAATCGGCCCCCGTCCCGACTCCCCTCGGCACGAAGGCCCCCGGCCCACCGCCATGGACCGGGATCCCGTTCCGAAGGGCACCCCCCATGCCAGTCCTCACCCGGCTCGTCCTCCCGCACGCCGACCCCCGCGGGACGGACGGCGCACGCCCCGGGGACGAGGACGTCGCCTTCGGCCTGCTGCGCGCCCGCTGGAGCGCCCGCGGCCTCGAACTCACCGGCTTCGCCCGCCCGGACGACCTGGACACCGCCCGCCCCGGCTCCGCCTGGACCTGGCTGACCCTGCGCCGCGGCGAGGACGAGCCCCCGGTCCACCTGCGCTCCAGGCCCCGCCGGCTGCCCGAGGTCACCGACGACAGCGCCCAGCCCGAGCACAACCACGACTGGTCCGGCTTCACCGCCCTGATCGAACCTCGCCGGCTGCGCCGCGGCGAGGAGTGGCTGCTCGGCGACTGGCAGGTCGAGGCCACCCTCTTCACCCGCCCCCGCCCCGCCCGGCTGCGCCGCCAGTACGGCACCCTCGCCCCGCACTGGTGCGGTTCCGGCGAGTACCCGCCGGCCCGCTGGGTCGACCGCGACGTCCGCCTGCAGCCCCGGTTCGAGGACGGCCGGCTGTGGCTGCGCCTCGAACGCCCCGGCGTCCGGCTCGGCTCCGCCCACCCCGGAGCGGACGGCCTCGCCCTGTGCGGCACCGCCGACCACTGCCCGCCCGGCACCGTCCTGCGGCTGCGCCACCGCGAGAGCGACGCCGTCCTCACCGCGCCCGTCGCCCTGACCGGCAACACCTTCGCCGCCCACCTGCCGTTCCGGCCGTTCACCGCCGACGGGCGCGGCGCCGGGGAGCCGGAGCACTGGGACGCCGACCTGCTGCGCCCCGACGGCACCACCGAGCAGCTCACCCTGGACGAGCGCGGCGGCCCGGTCGCCGGCCAGCACCCGCTGCCCGGCGTGCCCGACCGGGTCCTCTACCTCAAGCACCTCGCCGACGGCCGGCTCCAGCTCTGCGTCCAGCCCGCCGCCGGCTGGGTCGAGCGGGTCGCCACCCGCCCGGACGGCTTCGAGCTCAGCGGCCGCCTGCCCGGCCCGGGGCCGCTCGAACTCGTCCTGCGCCACTCCGGCAACGCCGGCGAGGTCCGCCACCCGGTCGACCTCGCCGAGGACGGCCGGTTCCGGATCCGGCTGCCCGTCACCCGGACCGGCTCGGACGGCGCCCCCCTGCCGCTGCGCAAGGGCGTCTGGGAGGCCGCGCTGCGGCCCGTCGGCGGAACCGGTCCGCAGCGGCCGCTGATCGCCGCCCCCGCCGCGCTGGGCTCGCTGCCCGCCGCCACCCGGGTCGGCGGCAAGCGGATCCTGCTCCAGCGGCGCTGGCACGACACCCTGCTGCTGGACTCCACCCCCGTCCTCACCCCGGCCGAGCGCAGCGCCTGGACGCAGGCCCGCCAGCGCACCGCCGGCTACCCGGCCGCCCGCCGCCGCCCGCTGCGCGACGCCGTGCTCTACGACGTGTTCGGCGGCCGCGGCTACGCCGACTCCCCCCGCGCCGTGCACGCGGAACTCGCCCGGCGGGACACCCCGCTGGAGCACCTGTGGGTGGTCGACGACGCCCAGGCCCGGCTGCCCGCCGGGGTCCGGGCGGTGCGGATCTGGAGCCCCGAGTGGTACGAGGCGCTGGGCTCCAGCCGGTACCTGGTCGGCAACACGCACTTCCCCGACTTCCTGCGGCGCCGCCCCGGCCAGGTGGTGGTGCAGACCTGGCACGGCTCGCCGCTCAAGCGGATCGCCCACGACGTCGACAACTCCTGGCTGGCCGACCACGGCTACCTGGAGGCACTCGACCGGGAGACCCCGCAGTGGAGCCTGCTGCTCTCCCCCAGCCCCTTCGCCACCCCGATCATGCGCCGGGCCTTCCGCTACCGGGGCGAGATCCTGGAGGCCGGCTACCCGCGCGGCGACGTCCTCGCCCGGCCCGACGCGCGCACGGCCGCGCTCGTCCGGCGCCGGCTGGGCATCCCCGAGGGCAGGCGCGTCGTGCTGTACGCCCCGACCTGGCGCGAGGACCAGCAGCACGGCGACGGCGACGGCTTCCGCCTGGACCTGCGGATCGACCTCGACCACGCCCGGCGCGCGCTCGGCGAGGACCACGTGCTGCTGATCCGCCCGCACGCGCACGTCCGCGAGCCGCTGCCCGGCGCCGGGGACGGCTTCCTGTACGACTGCGGGGACTACCCCGACGTGCAGGAGCTGCTGCTGATCGCCGACGTGCTGATCACCGACTACTCGTCGATCATGTTCGACTTCGCGATCACCGGGCGTCCGGTGCTGTTCTTCACCTACGACCTGGAGCACTACCGCGACACGTTGCGGGGCTTCTACTTCGACTTCGAGCCGCAGGCCCCGGGCCCGCTCATCCCCGACTCGGCCGGCCTGCTGGACGCGCTGCGCGGGCTCGCCGACGGCGGCGGGGAGCTGCCCGCCGGGTACCAGGAGCGCTACCGGCGCTTCCGGGCGACGCACTGCCGGCTCGACGACGGCGGCGCCGCCCGCCGGGTGGTGGACCGGATGCTCGAACTCGGCGGCGCCGGATGAGGGCCGGTCAGCCGAAGCGGTAGGCCCGCCAGGGCCGCCAGACCTCGTCCGCGTCGAAGCGGGAGAGGCTGAACCCGGGCACCCGGAAGGCCGCCCGGAAGCCCCGGGCCTGCTCGTACGCCTGGTCCAGCGCGTCCTCGGACAGCCCGTGCGCCACGGTGACGTGCGGGTGGTACGGGAACGCCAGCTCGCGGGCCAGCGGGCCGGAGCGGATGTCCGCCTCCAGCAGCCGGCACTCCTGCGCGCCCTCCTCGACCCGGACGAACACCACCGGGGAGACCGGGCGGAAGGTCCCGGCGCCCTGCAGCAGCATCGGGAACGGCCGGTGCGCCCGGGCCACCGCCGCCAGGTGCTCCTCGATCTTCGCCAGCTCCGCGGCGGGCACCTCGGTCGGCGGCAGCAGCGTGACGTGGGTGGGTATCGACCGGGCCAGCGGGTCGCCGTTCCCGGCCCGCGCGTCCTGGATCGCCGAGCCGTACGGATCCGGGACGCTCACGGACACGCCGATGGTGACGACCTCCGGAAGGCCGCCCCCCGCCTCCGAGCGCTCGGGGGCGAAGGGCGAACCGCTGCCACCGCCGGGCAGGCTCGTCGGCGGAGTCACCGCTTGGCGGCCGGGAGGAAGCCGATCCGGTCGTACACCGTCTCCAGCGTCTGCGAGGCCACCGCGCGGGCCTTCTCGGAGCCGATCGCCAGCACCCGGTCCAGCTCGGCCGGGTCGTCCAGGAAGGTGTGCGTGCGCTGCTGGAACGGCGTCACCCACTCGCTGAACAGCTCGGCCAGCTCGGTCTTCAGGGCGCCGTACATCCGGCCCTCGAAGTGCGCGACCAGCTGCTCGATCGACTGGCCGCTGAGCGCGGAGTGGATCCGCAGCAGGTTGGAGACGCCGGCCTTCTCCTCCTCGTCGTAGGAGACGACGGTGCCGGTGTCGGTGACGGCGCTCTTGAACTTCTTGGCGCTCGCCTTCGGCTCGTCCAGCAGGTTCACCAGGCCCTTGGCCGAGGAGGCGGACTTGCTCATCTTGGCGGTCGGGTCCTGGAGGTCCAGGATCTTCGCCGTCTCCTTGAGGATGTACGGCTTCGGGACGGTGAAGGTGGGCTGGTAGCGGGTGTTGAAGCGGTCCGCGAGATCGCGGGTGAGCTCCAGGTGCTGGCGCTGGTCCTCGCCGACCGGGACGGCGTCCGCCTGGTAGAGCAGGATGTCCGCGATCTGCAGGATCGGGTAGGTGAACAGGCCGACCGAGGTGCCCGCCGAGCCCTGCTTGGCGGACTTGTCCTTGAACTGGGTCATCCGGGACGCCTCGCCGAAGCCGGTGAGGCAGTTCATCACCCAGGCGAGCTGCGCGTGCTCGGGCACGTGCGACTGGACGAACAGGGTGCAGTGCTCCGGGTCCAGGCCCGCGCCGAGCAGCTGCGCGGCGGAGATCCGGGTGTTCTGGCGCAGCGTCGCCGGGTCCTGCTCGACGGTGATCGCGTGCAGGTCGACCACCATGTAGAAGGCGTCGTTGGCCTCCTGGAGGTCCACCCACTGGCGGACCGCGCCGAGGTAGTTGCCGAGGTGGAACGAGCCGGAGGTGGGCTGGATGCCGGAGAGCACCCGGGGACGGTCCTTGACCGGACCAGTGACCGCTGCGTTGACCATGCGGGCCATTGTTCCAGTTCCACCGACCGGTCAGGAAACCTCCGCCCCTGGAGGTTCCGACAGTGTGACGGCACTCACCCTGATCCGGGCGATCCGCCGGCCCTCCAGCTTGGCCACCGTCAGCAGTACGCCCTCCGCTCCGTCGGCGATCCGCACCTGGTCACCGTCGGCCGGCAGCCGCCCGAGCGCCGCCACCACGCAGCCGGCCACCGTCTCGTAGGGGCCCTCGGGGAGGGTGACGCCCGTCTCCTCGGTGAAGTCGCCGAGGTTGAGCAGGCCGTCCAGCTCGATGCCGCCGCCGGCCATCCGGCGGGTGGTGGTCGGCTCCTGGGAGTCGTACTCGTCGCGGATCTCGCCGATCACCTCCTCCACCAGGTCCTCCAGGGTGACGATGCCGGCGGTGCCGCCGTACTCGTCCACCACGATCGCCAGGTGGTGGCCCTCGCGGCGCATCTCGCCCATCGCCTCCAGCACCCGCTTGGTGCCCGGCAGCAGCTTGACCGGGCGGGCCAGGTCGCGGACCTTGACCGCCTGCTCGCCGCGCGCGCCGTAGAGGTCGCGGACGTGCACGAAGCCGGTCACCGCGTCGTAGCTGCCCTCGACCACCGGGTAGCGCGAGTGCGGCGAGGAGCCGGCCTGCTCGCGGACCTCCGGGAGCAGGCGCTCGGCGTCCAGGAAGGTCACCTCGGTGCGCGGGACCATCACCTCGCGCAGCTGGCGCTCCCCGGCGGCGAACACGTCGGCGATCAGCGCCCGCTCGTCGCTGCCGAGTTCGGTGTTGGCGGCGACCAGGCCGCGCAGTTCCTCGGAGCTCATCGATCCGCGCCCGGCCGCCGGGTCGCCGCCGAGCAGCCGGACCATCAGGTCGGTGGAGTGGCCGAGCAGCCAGATCACCGGGCGCAGCGCCACCGACATGACATCCACCACCGGCGCGGCGAGCACCGCGATGGAGTCGGCGCGCTGCAGGCCGATCCGCTTGGGGGTGAGCTCGCCGAGGACCAGCGAGGCGTAGCTGATCACCAGGGTCAGCCCGACCAGGGCGACCGCGTCGGCGAGGCCCTCGGAGAGCCCCGCCCGGACGAACACCGGGGCCAGCTTGCCCGCCAGGGTGTCCGCGCCGAAGGCCGCGGACAGGAAGCCCATGCAGGTCACCCCGACCTGCACGGCCGCCAGGAAGCGGTTCGGGTCGGCCGCGAGGTGCGCCGCCCGGGCCGCCCGCCGGGTACCGCGGGACTCCAGGCTCCTGATCTGCCCCTCGCGCAGCGAGATCAGCGAGATCTCGGCGACGTTGAACAGGCCGCCCAGCATGATGAAGACGAGTACGAGCGCCGCGTCCTCGATGGTTTCGCTCACGGGGGGTCAGTGTAGGTGCGGCCGGGGAGCGGGTGGTGGAGGAACGGGAGCGGCCCGCCGCCTCCGGGGAGGCGGCGGGCCGGGTGCCCTGGTGCGGGGGTGCTCAGATCAGGTCGAGCGCCTGGACCGCGTCGCGCTCCTCGACGAGCTCCTTGACCGAGGCGTCGATGCGCCCGCGGGAGAAGTCGGAGATCTCCAGGCCCTGGACGATCTCGAAGGAGCCGTCCTTGGTGGTGACCGGGAAGGAGGAGATGATGCCGGCCTCGACGCCGTAGGAGCCGTCGGAGACGATGCCCATCGAGGTCCACGAGCCCTCGGCGGTGCCGTTGACCCAGGTGTGGACGTGGTCGATGGCGGCGTTGGCGGCCGAGGCGGCCGAGGAGGCGCCACGGGCGTCGATGATCGCGGCGCCGCGCTTGGCCACGGTCGGGATGAAGTCGGACTCCAGCCAGGCCTGGTCGCTGCCGGCCGCCTCGAAGGCGTTCTTGCCGGCGACCTCGGCGTGGAAGATGTCCGGGTACTGGGTGGCGGAGTGGTTGCCCCAGATGGTGACGTTCTTGATGTCGGCCACGGCGGCGCCGGTCTTCCGGGCCAGCTGGGCGACCGCGCGGTTGTGGTCCAGGCGGGTCATCGCGGTGAAGCGCTCGGCCGGCACGTCCGGGGCGTTGCGCTGGGCGATCAGGGCGTTGGTGTTGGCCGGGTTGCCGACCACCAGGACCTTGATGTCGTCCGCGGCGTTGTCGTTGATGGCCTTGCCCTGCGGGCCGAAGATGCCGCCGTTGGCCTGCAGCAGGTCGCCGCGCTCCATGCCGGCGGTGCGCGGGCGGGCGCCGACCAGCAGGGCGACGTTGGCGCCGGCGAAGGCCACGTTCGGGTTGTCGGTGATCTCGATGCCGCGCAGCAGCGGGAAGGCGCAGTCGTCGAGCTCCATCGCGGTGCCCTCGGCGGCCTTCAGGCCCTGCGGGATCTCCAGGAGGCGCAGGTTCACCGGCACGTCGGCGCCGAGCAGGTGGCCCGAGGCGATGCGGAAGAGCAGCGCGTAGCCGATCTGGCCGGCCGCTCCGGTGATGGTGACGTTGACGGGGGTGCGGGTCATTTCTACCTTCTCCAGCAAATCGCCAGGTGCCCCAGGCACACCGGCGCACTGGAGCCGAGGATGGTCTCTCGACATCGAGAGACCGGCGTCAGGTTATCGCAAAGCGAAGCGTACGCCGCGTGGGCGGTGGTGGCTGATAGGTCACAGACGGCGGCGGCCCCCGCCCGGGAGGTCCGGGCGGGGGCCGTCGAAGGGACCGGGCCGGTCAGTGCCGGGGCCGGCCGATCAGCTGGCCCACGTTGTCCATCAGCGGGATCTCCAGCCACGGGTTGGGCTGGGCGACCAGGGTGAGCAGCACGATCGAGACGCCGAGGAAGGTCAGCACGATCACGTCGGTGAAGCGGCTGCGCACCGCCAGCATGCCGACCTCGGGCAGCACCAGGCGCAGCACCGCGCCGAGCAGCACCCCGCCGCCGAGGATCAGCAGGCCGTACTTGAAGCCGTCCTTGAAGTCGGCGAACCAGGTGACGGCGAGCCCGGCGCCGACCACCAGCAGGACCAGCGTTATCGGCCACTGGCGGACCGGCAGGGTGTGGTCCCGGCCCAGTGCCGCGGCCGAGCCCTCGGGGGGCAGGGTCCCGGTGGTCTTGACCGGCCTGCGCCGGGACCGTGCCGGTCGTGGGTCGCTCATGCGTCCACCTCGCTCCGCTCGCTCATGGCTCGCCCCTCTGTCGGACTGCCGGGGTCAGATACCGACGCGGCGCTCGGCCGCCTCGACGATGTTGTTCAGGAGCATGGCGCGGGTCATCGGGCCGACGCCGCCGGGGTTCGGGGAGATCCAGCCGGCCACCTCGGCCACGCCCGGGTGGACGTCACCGACGATCTTGCCCTCGCTGCGGCTGACGCCGACGTCCAGCACGGCCGCGCCCGGCTTGACGTCCTCCGGCTTGACCAGGTGCGGCACACCGGCGGCGGCGACGACGATGTCGGCCTTGCGCAGGTGGTAGGCGAGGTCCCGGGTGCCGGTGTGGCAGAGGGTGACGGTGGCGTTCTCGCTGCGGCGGGTGAGCAGCAGGCCGATCGAGCGCCCGACGGTGACGCCGCGGCCGATCACGACCACCTCGGCGCCGTCGATCGCGACGTCGTGGCGGCGCAGCAGCTCGACGATGCCGAGCGGGGTGCAGGGCAGCGGGCCCTGGATGCCCAGGGCGAGGCGGCCGAGCGAGGTCGGGTGCAGGCCGTCGGCGTCCTTGTCCGGGTCCATCAGCTCCAGGACGGGGTTCTGGTCCAGGCCCTTGGGCAGCGGGAGCTGGACGATGTACCCGGTGCAGGCCGGGTCGGCGTTGAGCTCGCGGACGACGTTCTCGACGTCCTCCTGGGTGGCGGTGGCGGGCAGCTCGCGCTGGATCGAGGCGATGCCGACCTCGGCGCAGTCCTTGTGCTTCCCGTTGACGTACCAGCGGCTGCCCGGGTCGTCGCCGACCAGGACGGTGCCGAGGCCGGGCGTGACGCCCTTCGCCTTGAGGGCCGCCACGCGGGCGGCGAGTTCGGACTTGATCGCGGCCGCGGTGGCCTTGCCATCGAGAATCTGGGCAGTCATGACCCCATTCTCCCGGATCCCGGCAACCGCCCGCGCCAGGGCCCGGCCCGATGCGGAACGTGCGGGTCACGTTGCGGTTGCGCCACAGTCCTGTCCGTTACGCGGGCGCGGCTGGACAGCACCCGGCCGTCCGGTTGACGATATGCGGGCATTCCCTGCCGCTTCCGGCCCGGTGACGGGCCGACGGACACCTGGCGGGGACGTACCCGGGGGAAGAGACAGTGAGCCGACCACCACATCGCACGGCGCCGTCCGCGCTTCGCCGCGGCGTGCTCGCAGGGCCGCAGCAGTCGACGCCCCCGCTTCCGCCGTCCCCACGTCGCTGATCGGCGGCGACCGGGCCCGGACTCCGTGCCGCCCCCGGTGTCGCCCCGCGGCGCTGTCGTCCCGACCGGCCGGCGCCTCGACCGCCCGACCGTCCAGGGTCCTCCCGCTGTCCCCTCCCCACGTCCCCCATCCTGCCCGGAGGCACCGATGAGCTACCCGCCCGACCCGAACAACCCGTACGGCCAGCAGCCCCCGCCGCCGCCCGGCTACGGCTACCCGCAGCAGGCCCCGCCGGCCGCCGGGTACGGCTACCCGCAGCAGCCGCCGCCGCAGGCCCCCGGGTACGGCGTGCCGCAGCAGCCGGCCTACGGGTACGCGCCGATGCCGGGCACCATCCAGGCGAACAACGGCTACATCAACATCGCCCACCTGGGCCCGGTGAAGATCGCCACCATGGGCCAGCGGTTCCTGGCCCGGCTGATCGACGGCGCCGCCGTCGGCGCGGTCTACGCCCTGTTCGTGGCGTTCGGCATGGCCAGCGCGCTGGGCATCGCCAACGACCAGGAGGACTGCGGCTCCAAGTACACCTACGGGGGCTCCAACTCGGCGTACCTCGACTGCCTGCACCAGAACCAGGACGCGGCCACCGGCTGGTTCGTCACGATCCTGATCATCTTCGGCGTGTTCTCGGTGATCGGCCTGCTCTACGAGTGGCTGATGGTGGCCTTCACCGGCGCCACGCTGGGCAAGCTGGCGATGGGCCTGCGGGTCGTCAAGGAGAGCGACGGCCAGGTCCCGGGGATCGGCGGCGGCTTCATCCGCTTCATCATCCCGATCGTCGGCGCGATCCTCTGCTACATCGGGGCCATCCTGGTGTACCTGTCGCCCTTCTTCGACAACTCCGGGAAGCTGCAGGGCTGGCACGACCGTGCCGCCGGCACCGTGGTGATCAAGAAGTAGCACGCGCACCGGTACGACAGAGCGGCCCGGCCCCCTCCGCGGAGGGGGCCGGGCCGCTCTGTCGTACCGTCAGCGCCTCAGCGGCTCAGCCCGTCAGCGGGCCGGTGCCGCAGCCGGTGCCTCAGTGGAAGAAGTGGCGGGTACCGGTGAGGTACATGGTCACGCCCGCCTCGGCGGCGGCCGCGATCACCTCTTCGTCGCGGATCGAGCCGCCCGGCTGCACCACGGCGCGGATGCCGCCGTCGAGCAGGATCCGCAGGCCGTCCGCGAACGGGAAGAAGGCGTCCGAGGCCGCGTACGCGCCCTTGGACCGCTCGCCGGCCCGCTCGACCGCGAGCTTCGCCGAGTCGACCCGGTTGACCTGGCCCATGCCGACGCCGACCGAGGCGCCGTCCTTGGCCAGCAGGATCGCGTTGGACTTGACGGCCCGGCAGGCCCGCCAGGCGAAGGCCAGCTCGGCCAGCTCGGCCGCGGAGAGCGCCTCGCCGGTGGCCAGCGTCCAGTTCGCCGGGTCGTCGCCCTCGGCGTGGATCCGGTCGGCGGCCTGGAGCAGCGCGCCGCCGGAGATCGGGCGCACCTCCCGGCGGTTGGCCGGCGCCTCGGGGGCGAGCAGCACCCGCAGGTTCTTCTTGCGGGCCAGCACCTCGACGGCGCCGTCCTCGTACGCCGGGGCGACGACGACCTCGGTGAAGATCGGGGCGATCTGCTCGGCCAGCTCGACGGTGACCGGGCGGTTGACGGCGATCACGCCGCCGTACGCGGAGACCGGGTCGCACTCGTGCGCCTTGCGGTGCGCCTCGGCGACGTCCGCACCGGTCGCGATGCCGCACGGGTTGGCGTGCTTGATGATCGCGACGGCCGGGGCCTCGTGGTCGTACGCGGCGCGGCGGGCGGCGTCGGTGTCGACGTAGTTGTTGTACGACATCTCCTTGCCGTGCAGCTGCTCGGCGCCGGCCAGGCCGCCGGTGCCGTCGCTGTACAGCGCGGCGCCCTGGTGCGGGTTCTCGCCGTAGCGCAGCACGCTCTGCCGCTCGTAGGAGGCGCCGAGGAACGCCGGGAAGGCGGCCTCCTCGGTCTCCGTGTAGCCGGAGGTCTCGAACCAGTTGGCCACCGCGACGTCGTAGGCGGCGGTGTGCGCGAAGGCCTGGCCGGCCAGGCGCTTGCGGGTCAGCAGGTCGAAGCCGCCCTCCTGCGCCGCCTTCAGCACGTCGTCGTAGCGGGCCGGGTCGACCACGACGGCGACCGACGGGTGGTTCTTGGCGGCGGCGCGGACCATGCTCGGGCCGCCGATGTCGATCTGCTCGACGCACTCGTCCGGGGTGGCGCCGGAGGCGACCGTGGCCTTGAACGGGTAGAGGTTCACGACGACCAGGTCGAAGGGCTCGACGCCCAGCTCGGCCAGCTGCGCGCGGTGCGACTCCAGCCGCAGGTCGGCGAGCACGCCGGCGTGCACGCGGGGGTGCAGCGTCTTCACGCGCCCGTCCAGGCACTCCGGGAAGCCGGTCAGCTCGGAGACCTCGGTCACCGGCACGCCGGCGGCGGAGATCCGGCCGGCGGTCGAGCCGGTGGAGACGATGGCGACCCCGGCGGCGTGCAGGCCCTGGGCCAGCTCCTCCAGACCGGTCTTGTCGTAGACGCTGATCAGCGCACGACGGATCGGGCGGATGTTCTCGGAGACAGGGGGGGTGGTGGAGCTGGCACTCATGCCGGGATCCATACCTTTCGGTCCTCGATGCGGTGACCCTCGCGGGCCAGCCGGCCCACGATGTCGACGAGCAGCTTGCGCTCGACTGTCTTGATGCGCTCGTGCAGCGCTTCGCCGCCATCGGCGTGGTCGGCGTCGGTGACCTCCACGACGCCCTGCGCGATGATCGGCCCGGTGTCCACGCCGGCGTCGACCAGGTGGACGGTGCAGCCGGTGACCTTCACCCCGTACGCGAGGGCGTCGGTGACGCCGTGGGCGCCGGGGAAGGCGGGCAGCAGTGCGGGGTGGGTGTTGACGATCCGTCCGGCGAACGCCGCGACGAACGCGGGGCCGAGGATCTTCATAAAGCCGGCGGTGACCACCAGGTCCGGCCGGTACGCGGCGACGGAGGCGGTCAGCGCGCCGTCCCAGGCGGCCCGGTCGGGGAAGTCCTTCGTCCGGTGGACGAAGGACGGCAGGCCCGCGCGCTCGGCCCGCTCCAGGCCCGCGATGCCGTCGCGGTCCGCGCCGACCGCGAGGATCTCGGCGCCGAAGGCCGGGTCGGCGGCGGCGTCGATCAGCGCCTGCAGGTTGGTGCCGGAGCCGGAGACCAGCACCACCAGACGGGCCGGTCCGGGCGTGCGGGGCGGGAAGAGCTGAGCGGGGGCGGCGGCCACTGCGCGATTCTCCGTAGGTTCGGTCGCCGTACGCTGGTACGTCCACCGGCGGTGGGGCCACTACGAACGGCAGGTCGAGCGAGGGGGAACACACGGGAAACCCGCCGCGACGCGGGCCCCGGGAACCGATGTGAGCTGCTGACCGTCACCACGATAACGGCTGGTCGGACGGCCTCCGAAACGGCCCAAGAGCGCTACGCGCGTAGTTGAGACGGGGATCTCCTCGGCGGCGGGGATCCGGATATCCGGGCGGCTCCGCGGCCCGCGACGGCAGGCCGCCGAAGGGCCCGCGCGCGACTGCGGGATCATAGGGTGCGCGGGGTACCCGTCGCACCGACCGAGAAGGAATGGCTGAACCATGAGCAGCGGTGACAGCACCGGCGAGCGCAACCCCTTCGCGCCGCCGCCGGCGGATGCCCCGGACCAGCCGTGGCAGCCGCGCAATCCCCGGCCCGACGGCTCGGAGAGCCCCGAGGGCGGCGAGAGTCCCGAGGAGCGTCCCCAGGTCCCGCCGCCGCACCCGTGGAGCCCCGGCTACCAGGGCGGCGGCTGGCAGCCCCGGCCGCCCGCCTCGCAGCCGCCCCGGCTCGACCCCGCCGACCCCGCCCAGCGCAAGGCCCGCAACGCGGCCCTGGCCGGGATGGCCGCGCTGGTCTGCGCGGTCGCCGGGATCTACTACGTCGCGCTGTTCCTCGGCGCGCTCGCCATCCTCTGGGGCGTCATCGCGATGCGCTCGCCCAAGCCGGCCGCCACCGCCGCCACCGAGGGGGCGCCCGGCGCGGCCGGCCCCGCGGCCGGCCCGACCCCCAACCCGCTGACCCCGGCGGCCCTCGGCGGGGTGCTCACCGGCGCGATGACGGTGGTCTTCGTGTCCGGCGTGATCGGGCTCAGCCTGTACTACAACGACTACGTCACCTGCGTGCGGGACTCGCTCACCTCCACCGGCGAGCAGAACTGCGACCGGCTGGCGCCCAAGTGGTACGTGGACATCGCCACCAAGGGCGACTGACCACCCGCCGCCGACGGATGCGAGCGGTCAGTCCGCGTCGTCCGTCGGCCGCCCCAGCCGCAGTACCACCGCGTACGCCCGGGCGCGCAGCAGCAGAGCGCTCCGGCGTGCGCGCACGGCGAACGCGCCGCCCAGCTCGTCGAGGCGCCCGGTGGCCGGGGTCCAGCCCCGGACCAGCAGCGCGCCGGGCACGGCCACCACCGCGAACCAGCCGGCCGCCGCCAGGCCGGTCCGCCAGGGCACCGGGCCCAGCTCCGCCATCCGACCGCCGGCCAGCGCGCCGCCGGAGAACCAGCCCAGGGCCGCCGCCGCGCCACCGGTCAGCAGCGCCGCCGCCAGCGCCGCCACGGCTGTCGCCGCCGGGTGCCAGGGGGCCGCGGCGCGCTCCGCCGCTTCGTCCTCCCCGCCGTCGCGGCCGTCGTGGCCGTCGAGTCCGTCGCGGCTGTCGTAGCCGTCGTAGCCGTCGTAGCCGTCGAGTCCGTCATGCCCGTCGCGCCCGTCGTGCGCGGGGCCGGCCGCGGCCGCCCGGCCGAGCAGCAGGGCCGGTACCGCCCCGGCCAGCACGGGCAGCAGGCAGACCAGCAGCCGCCAGCCGCCCGCGCCCGGCTCCGGGAG
The DNA here is from genome assembly GCF_042883905.1 of Kitasatospora sp. NPDC058170. NCBI lineage: Bacteria > Bacillati > Actinomycetota > Actinomycetes > Kitasatosporales > Streptomycetaceae > Kitasatospora > Kitasatospora sp. NPDC058170. The sequence continues at coordinate 80,852 of NZ_JBHVUV010000020.1, read as the reverse complement.
CAGCGCGAACAGCGGGAACTCGGGCACCGGGCCCAGCGCCGCGCCGGAGGGCGCCACCACCGTCCCCGTGCCCGCCGCGAACCCCGGTCCCAGCGCGTACGCGGTACCCCAGAGCACCGCGTTCGGCAGCAGGAGCACGCTGAGCAGCAGCAGTCCGGCCACCGCGGCCGGGCCGTGGCCGAGCGCCGCCGTCGCGGGCCCGCCGCCGCCCACCGCGGCCAGCACCGCCGCCACCGCGACCAGAACGGCCCCCGCCGCCACCAGTCCGGCCAGGGCGGCCAGCGCCGCCGACCGGATCACCGGCGCGGCCCCGACCGGGCGGGCCCAGCCGGGCACGCGGTCCAAGGCCGGCCACCGGGGGGCGCCGGGTCCGGCGGAGCGGTCGGGTCCCGTGGAGCGGGCCGGCGGGTGGACCGCTCGGCCGGCTGCCGTCCGGTGGGCCGACCGGGCGCCGGCGGCCGTCGCGGCGGCGGCCAGCAGGGCCACCACCAGCACGTCCGGCAGCACCCGTGCCCGGAACAGCCCGGCTCCCGAGCACTGCACCACCACCGCGAGCGCCACCGCGCAGTAACCGGCCCACACCGCCACCGGACCGCCCCAGCGGGCCCGCGCACCGCGCCTGGCCGCCACCCGGGCACCCGCCCGGTGGAGCTGGCCCACCGCCAGCAGGCTGAGCAGCAACGGGGTGACGGTCAGCGGGGCGTCCAGGCCGCCGCGCAGCACCGGGGCTCCGTGCCCGAGCAGCCAGAGCGCCCCCGCCAGCCGGGCGGCACCGGCCGCGCCGTCGTCCGCGTACGGGGTCACCACCCAGAGCCCGAGGACCGGCACCGCGACCACCGCCAGGCCGAGCAGCGCCGTCCGCACCCCCGCGAGCAGGTCGGCCAGAACGGGTCCGGCACCCAGTTCGCCCGGCACTTCCAGGATCGGACGGCCCATCAGCTGCGTCATGCGCCTCATGGTGCCAAGGCGACTCGCCATGCTCCGTGAAGAGGCAAACCGCCGTCGTGTCCCAGATTATTGGCTTATGCGCATTTTCAGACCCTGCCCCCGCGCCGTCGCCGCCAGTCCGGCCCGGAGCGTCTGATGACCACGCCGCCGACCGCCGAGCGCCCCACCGACGCCACCGACGCCACCGACGCCGCCGACCAGTCCTCGCCGCCGAGCCGCCCCGGAAAGGCCCGCACCGGACGCGGCCGGGCCGCGAAGGCCGCCAAGGCCACCCGCACCAGAGCCGCGGGCCCCGACAGCGGGCCCCCGCCCCCACCGGACGCGGCCCTGCTGCTCCGGCAGCTGACACCGCGTGAGGCGCAGGCCCTGGCCCACCTCGCCGCCGGCCTGGACGCCGCCCAGTCCGCCGCCGCCCTGGGCGTCACCCCGGCCACCGCCAGGAGCCACCTGCAGCGGGCCATGCGCAAGCTCGGCACCCGTACCCAGGCCGAGCTCGCGGCCTTCGCGGCGCTGCTGAGCACCCCTCAGGCGTCCCCGCCGGGCCCGGCGCCCGACCGGCCCGCCGAGAGCGGCGCCCGGGGCTCCGGACCGGCCACCGCGCCGCAGGGCTCCCCGGGTGTCGGGGCCGGTACCGCGCACCGGGAGGTGTCCGCGGCAGCAGGCGACGGCGGCCACCGGGGCGGCAGGCCCGCGCCGGGGGGCGACGGCCCGCAGAAGCCGCAGGCCACCCGGCCGACCGGCAGACCGGAGGCGGCCGCCGCCCGGCCGGGCACCGACCGGAAGGATGCCGGGTCCGGTCCTTCCGCTCCTCCCATTCCTTCCACGCCTTCCATGCCTTCCACCGGTACCGCCGGAGACCGCGGCCGACCCCGCACCGGCCGCGTCGACGGCGCACCGCACCCCGACCCGCGCAAGCCCGCGGCCGCCGCCACGCGCACCGGCACAGGCGCAGACACCGGCACATCCGGCCGGCGGGCGGTGGACTCCGCTGCCCCCTCGACCACCCCCGCCACCCCCGCGGCTCCCGCCGCCACGCGCGACGGCGGCCGCCGTACCGCCGACCCGGCCCGGTCCGCACCGGCCGGCGCCGCCGGGCCCGGAGGACGGCCGGGCAGGCAGGCCGCCGGGCCCGCCCCGGCGGGGCCAGGCGGGCAGGGCCGGGTCCGCCAGGGCGGCCGCCGTACCGCCGACCCGGCACCGCCCGCGCCGACCCCCGCCCCCGCCCAGGCCGCCCCCGCCCGGGCCGCCGAGGCCGACGGGCCGGTCACGGCCGCCACCGCGCCCTCCTTCGAGGAGCTGTACGAGGCCGCCCACACCCGCCTGGCGCAGCAGATGTTCCTGCTCACCGCCTGCAAGCACCGCGCCCTGCACTGCGTGCGGCGGGCGTTCGGCGAGGCGGGACGCCAGTGGGAGGAGGTCGCGGCCGGGCCCGATCCGGAGGGGTGGGTGCGGGTACGGGCCTCCGAGGCGGCGCTCTCGCCGTGGCACCGGGGCGGCCCGCGCCGCGCGCACGCGTGGCGGCTCCCGCACCGCCGGATCAAGGTCCGCCCGGCCGACGAGAGCCAGGCCGTGCTGCCCGACCACGACCGCCTCACCGACCGCGACCGCGCACTGCTCAAGGCCCTCAAGCGGCTCTCCCGCCCGCAGCGCCGGGCCCTGGTGCTGCACGACGGCCTGGGCCTGCCCGCCGCGGCCATCGCCGTCGAGGTGGAGTCGACGCTGGCGGCCGCCGAGGGCCGGGTCTGGGCGGCCCGGACGGCGCTGGCGCAGTGGGTGCCGGACCTGGTGGGGACCGACCCGGCCGCCGAGGGCTTCGCGGACCGGCTGAGCGGGCTGCTGCACCGGGCGGCCGTCCGGGGCTGCCCCGCGCCACACCGCCCGCCCGTACCGCTGCTGCGCGCCCGGCACGGGCTGCGCAACGCCACCCGGACCGGGGCCGCGGCCCTGCTCACCGTCGCGGTCGGCGGAGCCGCGGTGGCGACGCTGGCCGGGGGCGGCCCGGCGGCGCTGTTCCGTCCGCCCGAGGCACCGGCCCCGACGCTCTGCGCCCCGACCGGGGGCGACGGCGCCCTGCCGCTCGTCCCGGCCGGCCCGCCGACCGGCGTCCTCAGCCTGTGGTGCAGTCCGACCCCGGGCCTGCCGCCGGTGGTGGTGGACCCGCCGCCGCCCCGGGACCGGCCGTGGCGGCTGCCGACCGACAGCCGCGCCGCCGCCGCACTGCCCCCGCCCGGGACGGTCGCGGCCGGCCCGCTGTCCTGCACCCGCTGGTCGCTGCACCCCTGCCCGAGCGACCGCTGAGCGCCGCGCGCCCCCGGGCGGAAACGTCGAGCGCCCCCGCCCGGAGTCCGGACGAGGGCGCTCGACGAGCGGGCGGCGTCAGCCGCCGATGATCTCGCGCGCCAGGCGGGCGGTCTCGGACGGCGTCTTGCCGACCTTGACACCGGCGGCCTCAAGGGCCTCCTTCTTGGCCTGCGCGGTGCCCGAGGAGCCGGAGACGATGGCGCCGGCGTGGCCCATGGTCTTGCCCTCGGGGGCGGTGAAGCCCGCGACGTAGCCGACGACCGGCTTGGTGACGTGCTCGGCGATGTAGGCCGCGGCACGCTCCTCGGCGTCGCCGCCGATCTCACCGATCATCACGATGATCTCGGTCTGCGGGTCCTCCTGGAACGCCTTGAGGGCGTCGATGTGGGTGGTGCCGATGACGGGGTCGCCACCGATGCCCACGGCCGAGGAGAAGCCGATGTCGCGCAGCTCGTACATGAGCTGGTAGGTCAGGGTGCCCGACTTCGACACCAGGCCGATCTTGCCGGCCTGGGTGATGTCGGCCGGGATGATGCCGGCGTTCGACTGTCCGGGGCTGATCAGACCCGGGCAGTTCGGGCCGATGATCCGGGTCTTGTTGCCCTTCGAGCCGGCGTAGGCCCAGAAGGCGGCCGAGTCGTGGACCGGGACACCCTCGGTGATGACGACCGCGAGGCCGATCTCCGCGTCGACGGCCTCGACGACGGCGTCCTTGGTGAACTTCGGCGGCACGAAGATGACGGTGACGTCGGCGCCGGTCTTCTCGATGGCCTCGGCCACGGAGCCGAAGACGGGCACGTCGGTGCCGTCGACGTCCACGGTGGTGCCGGCCTTGCGCGGGTTGACACCGCCGACGATCTGGGTGCCGGAGGCGAGCATGCGGCGGGTGTGCTTCATGCCCTCGGAGCCGGTCATGCCCTGGACGATGACCTTGCTGTCCTTGGTAAGGAAGATAGCCATGGTGTTAAGTCCCCTTCCTTACTTGGCGTTGGCCAGCTCGGCGGCGCGGTCGGCCGCACCGTCCATGGTGTCCACGCGCTGGACCAGCGGGTGGTTGGCGTCGTCCAGGATCTTGCGACCCAGCTCCGCGTTGTTGCCGTCGAGGCGGACGACGAGCGGCTTGGTGACGGCCTCGCCCTTCGACGTGAGCAGCTCCAGGGCCTGCACGATGCCGTTGGCCACGGCGTCGCACGCGGTGATGCCACCGAAGACGTTGACGAAGACCGACTTGACGTCGGGGTCGCCCAGGATGATCTCCAGGCCGTTCGCCATCACCTCGGCGGACGCGCCGCCACCGATGTCGAGGAAGTTGGCGGGCTTGACGCCGCCGTGGTTCTCACCGGCGTAGGCGACCACGTCGAGGGTGCTCATGACGAGGCCCGCGCCGTTGCCGATGATGCCGACCTGGCCGTCGAGCTTGACGTAGTTCAGGCCCTTGGCCTTGGCAGCGGCCTCCAGCGGGTTGGCCGCGGCCTTGTCCTCGAGCGCCTCGTGGTCCGGCTGGCGGAACTCGGCGTTCTCGTCCAGGGAGACCTTGCCGTCAAGCGCGATGATCTTGCCGTCGCCGGACTTGATCAGCGGGTTGACCTCGACGAGGAGCGCGTCCTCGGCGATGAAGACCTTCCACAGCTTCTGCAGGACATCGGCGACCTGGTCCGCGATCTCCGCCGGGAACTTCGCGGCGGCGACGATCTCGGCGGCCTTCTCCGGGGTGCAGCCCTCGTTGGCGTCGACCGGGATCTTGGCGAGCGCCTCGGGGTTCTCCTCCGCGACGACCTCGATCTCCACACCGCCCTCCACGCTGGCCATGGCCAGGAAGGTGCGGTTGGTGCGGTCCAGCAGGAAGGAGACGTAGTACTCCTCCTTGATGTCCGCGGTCTGGGCCAGCATCACCTTGTGAACGGTGTGGCCCTTGATGTCCATGCCGAGGATCGCCCCGGCCTTGGCGACGGCGTCCGCCGGGTCGGCGGCGAGCTTCACGCCACCGGCCTTGCCTCGGCCACCCACCTTCACCTGAGCCTTGACGACGGCGCGGCCGCCGAAGCGCTCCGCGATGGCGGCAGCGTCTGCGGCGGTCTCGATGACATCACCGTCAAGCACGGGCACACCGTGCTTGGCGAAGAGGTCCCTCGCCTGGTACTCGAACAGGTCCACGTGTTTGTCCTTGTTCGTGGTCGCGGATTGTGTCTCTACGAGCGTGCCACGGCAGGATCTTCGCTGCGGGTCGTCGAGGCGGTGCGGGTACGCAGAGGTACGGCCTTGCGGCCCACACAGCCACGGGCGCACACGTCAATCAACACGCGCGTCACGTCCGTCTGGCAGGTTATCCCCGGACGACGGGAGTGTTTCGCCCGGGGCCGTCCCGTCCATGGTGAGAACCGTCACAGGCAGAGCACGAAGGTGTGCGGCGCGCCCTGCTCAGCGGGTGGGCAGGTCAGCGGTGCAGGCGGGTGGCGGTTCGCCCGTCCGGGTGAACCTGCGGGCCGCCGTCCTACGCCTGCCGGTCCGGCACCGGGATCGGGCGCTTCTCGATCGCCGCCGCCATGATGTCCGGGAAGGCGTCCGGTGTGCACGCGAACGCCGGGGCGCCGAGTGCGGCCAGGGCCGCGGCGTGGGCGTGGTCGTACGCGGGCGCACCTTCGTCGGAGAGTGCGAGCAGCGCGATGAACTGGACGCCGGCCGCCTTCATCGCCGCCACCCGCTTCAGCATCTCGTCGCGGATTCCGCCCTCGTAGAGGTCGCTGATCAGCACCACGACGGTCTCGGACGGGCGGGTGATCCGCGACTGGCAGTAGGCGAGCGCCCGGTTGATGTCGGTGCCGCCGCCGAGCTGGGTCGCGAACAGGACGTCCACCGGGTCGGCCAGCTGCTCGGTGAGGTCGACCACCGAGGTGTCGAAGACGACCAGCCGGGTGTCCAGGGTCCTCATCGAGGCGAGCACCGCGCCGAAGACCGCCGAGTGCACCACCGAGGGGGCCATCGAGCCGGACTGGTCGATGCAGAGGATGACGTCCTTCTTCACCGCGCGCTGGGCGCGGGCGTAGCCGATCAGCCGCTCGGGGACGACGGTGCCGTGCTCGGGCAGGTAGTTCTTGAGGTTCGCCCGGATGGTGCGGTCCCAGTCGATGTCGCGGTGGCGCGGGCGGTTCACCTTCGCGCTGCGGTCCAGCGCGCCGCCCAGGGTGGCCCTGGTCCGGTCGGCGAGCCGGCGCTCCAGTTCGGCGACCACCTTGCCGACCACCGCGCGGGCGGTCTCCCGGGTGGTCTCGGGCAGCGCGTGCTTCAGCGAGAGCAGGGTGCCGACCAGGTGCACGTCCGGCTCGACGGCCTCCAGCATCTCCGGCTCCAGCAGCAGGCGGTCCAGGCCGAGCCGGGTGATGGCGTCCTGCTGCATCAGCTGGACGACGGTGGACGGGAAGTACTCCCGGATGTCCCCCAGCCAGCGCGCCACCTGGGGCGCCGACCCGCCCAGGCCCGCACTGCGCCGACCGGCCCGACCGGCCCGGCCCTCCTCGGGCGCCCCCCGGTACAGCGCGGCGAGCGCCCCGTCCATCGCGGCGTCCCGGCCCCGCAGCGCGCAGCCGGTGCCGTCCGCCTCGCCGCCCAGCACCAGTCGCCAGCGGCGCAGCCGCTCGTCGGCGGCGAGGGGGGTGGTCACAGCCATCGGGTGCTCCTTCGTGGGGCGGGTGGAGAGGGACGGGCGGAGAGCGGCGGGCGGAGCGGAGCGGGTGCCGGCCGGGCCGGGCCGCCCGCTCCGCCACCGGGTGTCAGGTGTCGCGCCCGGAGGCCTGCTTCGGGATCCGCGGACGCTCCGCCGGGGCCGGTGCGGGCAGGCCGAGCAGCAGGGCGAGCACGGGAAGGGCGGCGTCCGCGCGGACCGGGTCGAGCCCGGCGCCGGCCGGCTCGGCCGCCCGGTCCGGCTCCGCGCCGAGCGGACCGGCCGCGACCCGGCTGCCGACGGTGTTCCGCACGCCCGCCTCCAGGGCGGAGAAGGTGCGGCGCAGCAGCGGCAACACATCGGTGAACACCTCGCCCGGGACGCCCGTCAGCCAGGCGTCGAGCAGGCCGAGCAGCCGGGGGTCGTGCAGCAGCAGGGCGCCGCCGCCGGTGAGGAAGCCCTCGATCCAGCCGGCCGCGTCGGCCGGCGCGTTGGCCGCCGAGAGGACCAGGCCCATCCGGCGGCCCGCCTCCTCGGAGTCGAGCCGGCCGTCGTCCAGCAGCAGCCGGACGGCGCGGCCGCGCAGCAGGCCGGGCACGCCCGTCGCCGGTCCGCCGGACGGCTCGCGGCGGGCGAGCGCGCGCAGCGTGCCGGCCCACCGGTCGGACAGCTCCCCCTGGGCCCCGGCGGGCTCCAGCAGGGCGATCGCGCCGTGCACCTCGTCGAGGTGGCCGCGCAGCACGGCGGCGCCGGCCGCGTCCAGGCCCACGCAGGCGGGCGGCAGGCCGACGCAGATCCGGTCGGCCAGCCCGCCCGCCACCTCGGCGAGCGCGCCGTCGTCGGTGCCCCGGACGTCGCCGTAGCGCAGCGCCCGGACCAGGGCGGGCAGGGCGCCCGCGAGATGCGCGACGTCGGTGTCCAGGGCCGCGCAGTCCGCGAGCACCCGCATCACGGCGGGCAGCGCCCGGCCCAGTCCGGCGAGCAGGCAGGTCTCCACCAGGCCGGTCAGGTCGGCGAGCTCGACGGCGGCGCGGGCGGCGCCGACGGCCTTGCCGGTCGCCGCGTCCTCGACCGTGGTGCCCCACTGGGCGGCCTCGGCGATCCGGACGGCGAACTCCGGCTCCCAGCGCAGCAGCCAGCTCTCCCGGAAGGTGCCGGTCGAGTTCACGGCGGAGCGGCTCGGCACGCCCCAGTCGACGCCGAGCAGCCGCAGCCGGTGCAGCAGCCGCGAGCGGGCCGCGTCGTTCTCCTTGCGCAGGTCCAGGTCCAGCTCCCGGGGCTCCGCCTGCGGCTTCAGCCGCAGCGAGCGCTGCAGCCGGTCCAGATCCCGCTGCAGCGGCACCGCCGGCGCACCCTGCGGCACCTCGCCGAGCGCGTCGCCGATCACCAGGCGGTCGTGCACCAGCGCCAGGGCGACGTCCGAGCCGTCGCACATCACCGACCGTACGGCGTCCAGCGTCTCGGTCAGGCCGGCGAGCGGGCGGCCGCGCATCACGGCCAGGGTGCGGGCCAGCCGGACGGCCTCGATGACGTGGGCGGAGGAGACCGGGTGGTCCTCGGCGCGCAGCAGTGCGGCGGCCCTGGTGAGCCAGCCGGGCAGCGGGTCCCCGGTCGCCGTGAACAGGTGGTGGTACCAGCCCGGCGAGACGATGCCGGCGCCGTAGCCGGTGGCCTGGGAGAGCCTGCGGTGCGTCCAGGGCACCCAGGTGACGTCCGTCCGCACCTTCTTCGGCAGGCCGGCGAGCAGCGCCCGGTCGTGGGCGGCGGTCGGCATCACGGCCAGCGCGGGCACGTGGAACGCCCCGCACACCACCGCGATCCGCCGGTGTCCGGCCCGGCGGGCGGCCCGGATCTGCTGGCGCATGTAGGCCTCGCGCAGGTCGTCGCGCCGGGCGGAGCCGCCGCCGAGCCCCTGCTCGCGCAGCGCGGTCATCGCCTCGGCGACGGCCGTGAAGGGGGCGAGCGGGTCCGAGCCCGGGGTGCGGTGCTCGATCACGTCCTCCCACCAGCGCTCCGGGTCGTCGTGGCCGGCCGCCTCCGCGAGCAGGGCGATCGGATCCCCGGACGTGCCCCCCGGCACGCCCGGTTCCTCCTGCGCCCGCTCCTCCTGTGGCTGCCCCGGCTGCGTCTGCCCTTCCGGCGGCCGGTCCTCCTGCGGCGCGAAGCCGTAGGCCGCCGGGAGGTCGATGAAGCGGACGGGGAGTCCGAGTTCGACGCCGTACCGGATCGCCACCCACTCCGGGGAGAACACCGCGTAGGGCCAGAACGCGGCCTTGCCCGGGTCGTCCACGGCGTGGGCGAGCAGGGCGACCGGCGGCACCATGTCCTTCTCGGCCGCCAGTCCGATGATCGGGTCGGCCTCCGGCGGGCCCTCGATCAGCACCGCGTCCGGCCGCAGCCACTCCAGCGCGGCGGCCACCGCACGCGCCGAGCCCGGGCCGTGGTGCCGCACCCCGAGCAGCGTCACCTCCGTGCTCACGGCCGGGACCCCCTCGCTCCGCTCGTTCACGCGCCCTCCCTCCTCGAACTCTCGAAGTACCGTCGGCTCAGCGGGCGTTCTCGCGGGCGGCGCGGTAGAAGTCCTTCCAGCCGTCACGCTCGCGGACGACCCCCTCGACGTACTCGTGCCACACCACCTGGTCGGCCGCCGGATCGCGGACGACGGCGCCGACGATGCCGGCCGCGACGTCACCGGCCCGCAGCACGCCGTCCCCGAAGTGGGTGGCCAGCGCCAGGCCGTTGGTGACCACCGAGATCGCCTCGGCGGTCGACAGGGTGCCGCTGGGCGACTTGACCTTCGTCCGGCCGTCCACGGTGAGGCCGGCCCGCAGCTCGCGGAAGACCGTCACCACACGGCGGATCTCCTCGGCGCCGCCGGGCAGTTCGGGCAGCTCCAGGGAGCGGCCGAGCTGGCCGACCCGGCGGGTGACGATGTCCACCTCCTCCTCCAGCGAGCCGGGCAGCGGGAGCACCACCGTGTTGAACCGTCGGCGCAGCGCGCTGGACAGCTCGTTCACCCCGCGGTCCCGGTCGTTCGCCGTGGCGATCAGGTTGAAGCCGCGCACGGCCTGCGTCTCGCCGCCCAACTCCGGCACCGGCAGCGTCTTCTCCGACAGGATGGTGATCAGACTGTCCTGCACGTCCGCCGGGATGCGGGTCAGCTCCTCGACCCGCGCGATCTTCCCGTCCGTCATCGCCCGCATCAGCGGCGAGGGCACCAGGGCGTCCCGGCTCGGACCGTGCGCCAGCAGCTGGGCGTAGTTCCACCCGTAGCGGACCGCCTCCTCCGGCGTACCGGCGGTGCCCTGGACCAGCAGCGTCGAATCGCCGCTGATCGCGGCGGCCAGGTGCTCCGACACCCAGGTCTTCGCGGTACCCGGCACCCCGAGCAGCAGCAGGGCGCGGTCCGTGGCCAGCGTCGTGACCGCGACCTCCACCACCCGGCGCGGTCCGATGTACTTGGGCGTGATCACGGTGCCGTCCGGCAGCTCGCCGCCCAGCAGGTAGGTGGCGACGGCCCAGGGCGACAACCGCCACCGCTCCGGGCGCGGACGGTCGTCCTGGGCGGCCAGCGCGGCCAGTTCACCGGCGAACGCGTCCTCGGCGTGCTGCCGCAGAACGTCGGTCATGGGGGCTCCTTCAGGTCGGCCGCCGGACACACCTGTGGCAGGCGACGGGGTGATCAGAGGGGAGCATCGGCGCAGATGACGACAGAGCGGCGTCCCGACCTGCGAGAACCACTCTGCACCCGACCACTGACAATTCTGACCGGACCTCAGTTCGACCGGTCGGCCTGTCAGTGCCTCCCCCTAGCGTCGTCACCATGGAGGAACGCTGGAGCACCGAACACGTCCTGTCCCTGGCACCTGACGCCGCCTCGCGCAAGGCCGCCGGCAAGCTCTCCGCGCCCGCGCCCTGGTCGGGCGCCGGCACCGACGGCAGTGCGCTCTGGGGGGAGTGCAAGGGCAGCGGCAGCACGCCGTACCGAACCGTGGTCGAGCTGGCCACCCCCGCCTACCAGTGCAGCTGCCCGAGCCGGAAGTTCCCGTGCAAGCACGCGCTCGGGCTCCTCCTGCTCTGGAGCGGCAGCCCCGAGGCCGTCCCCGACGGCGCCGAGCCCGCAGGGTGGGCGTCCGACTGGCTCGCCGAACGCCGCGACCGGGCCGAACAGCGCGCCGCCAGGGCGGAGAGCGCCCCCGACCCGGCCGCCGCCCGCCGCCGCGCCGAGCGGCGCGCCACCCGGGTCGCCGCCGGCGCCGCCGAACTGCGCCTGCGGCTGGCCGACCGGATCCGCCACGGGCTCGCCGACCAGTCCACCGCGGGCCCGTGGGAGGAGGTCGCCGCCCGGATGGTCGACGCCCAGGCCCCCGGCCTGGCCACCCGCGTCCGCGAACTCGACACCACCCCCCAGCACCGCCTCCTGGAGGAGTACGCCCTGCTGCACCTGCTCGCCACCGCCGCCACCCGGGTCGACGACCTGCCCGCGCCGCTCGCCGCCACCGTCCGCGCCCGCGTCGGCTACACCACCAGCACCACCGAACTCCTCGCCGGCCCCACCGTCCGCGACCGCTGGCAGGTCCTCGGCAGCCGGGACACCTCCGACGACCGCCTCACCACCCGCCGGGTCTGGCTGCGCGGCGCCAAGACCGGCCGCCCCGCCCTCCTGCTCGCCTTCGGCAGCCCCGGCCAGGCCCCCGACCTCGCCCTGCCCACCGGCCACTTCCTGGAGGCCGACCTCGCCTTCCACCCCGGCGCCCGCCCGCTGCGCGCGGCCCTCGGCGAGCGCTACGCCGCCCCCGAGCCCGCCCCGCCCGCACCACCCGCCGGCCTCACCCCCGCCGAGGCCGTCACCGCCTACGGCGCCGCCGTCGCCGACGACCCCTGGCTCGACTCCTGGCCCACCGTCCTCACCGGCGTCGTCCCCGTCCTCACCCCCGACGGCTGGCACCTGACCGACAGCCGCCACACCATCCCCGTCCACCACCCCGGCACCCCCGAGTCCGCCCTCTGGCGCCTGGCCGCCGTCTCCACCGGCCGCCCACTCACCCTCTTCGGCGAACACGGCCACCGGGGCTTCACCCCCATCACCGCCTGGACGGCCGAGGGCCGCGCCACCGGCCTCACCACCGCCTGAGGCGGCCGACACCGCACCGGCAGACCCACTAGGCCGGACAGGGCCTAGGCCCCGACCGAACCCGCAGGAGCCCACATGCAGCCCGCCCTCTGGGAACCCCTCCACACCACCGCCCTGCTCGGCACCGACCGCCGGCCCCTGCCGCCCCTCCCCGAGGCCGGCCCCACCCACCACGGCGTCGACCGCACCGACCCCGCGACCGCCCTCCTCGAACTCGCCGCCCTGGAGACCGTCCGCCGCCGCGCCGGCGCCCTTCCCACCCCCGCCGCCGAGCCCCCGGGCGCCCCCGCCCCCGAGGACCCCCGACCCGAGCTCCCCACCCCCGCCGCCCGCCGTCTCGCCGTCCTGCTCAGCAGCCGCAGCGGCAGCGCGGCCGGCTCCCTCGCCAACCTGGCCGAACTGCTCCCGCAGTGGCTCACCACCGCCCGCACCCGCGGCTACCGCCCGCCCGCCGCCCTCGTCCCCGCCCTGCTGGACGCCGCCCGCGCCCGCAGCGAACTGCGCCCCGACGCGGTCGCCCTCTGCGGCCCGCTCGGCCGCTGGCTCGCCGCCCGCAACCCCGACTGGCGCTTCGTCCTGCGCACCGCCGACGCGACCACCGCCCCCGGATCCGCCGCCGACGGGGACCACCACCTCTGGCACGAGGGCCTGTTCGCCGAACGCGTCACCCACCTCACCCTGCTGCGCCGCACCGACCCGGCCGCCGGTCTGGCCCTGCTGCGGAGCACCTGGCCGACCGAGCGCGCCGAGGACCGGCTGCTCTTCCTGGACGCCCTCCAGGACGGCCTCTCCCCCGCCGACGAGCCCTTCCTGGAGGCCGCCCTCGGCGACCGCAGCAAGAACGTCCGCGCCACCGCCGCCGAGCTGCTCTCCACCCTGCCCGGCTCCGCGCTGGCCCTCCGGATGGCGACCCGCGCCCGCGCCACCGTCCGCCTCTCGGAGCGCGGCACGCATCTGCTCGTCACCCCGCCCGCCGAGTGCGACCCGGCCATGCAGCGCGACGGCATACCGCCCAAGTCCCCGACCGGGCGGGGCGAACGGGCCTGGTGGTTCGGCGAGGTGATCGCCGCCGCGCCCCTCGCCACCTGGCAGGAGGCCACCGGTCTGACGCCCGAGCGGCTCCTGGCGCTGCGGGTCGGCGACAGCATCGACGAGACCAGCAGCAGCTGGGCCGACGACCTGCGCGAGGCCTGGGCCAGGGCCGCCGTCCGGCAGCAGGACGCCGACTGGGCCCGCGCCCTGCTCGGACCGGCGCCCGGCGGCCGCGGCCGGGGCGGCCGGGCGGCCCGCACGGCCGGCGCGCCCGCCAAGCTGCTCTCGGTGCTGCCGCCCGCCGAACGGGCCGTCTGGACGGCAGCGTTCATCGAGGTGCACGGCCTGGGCGAGGCCTTCCAACTGCTCGGCGCCTGCGCCACCCCGTGGACGCCGCCGCTGTCGACCGCCGTGGTCGCGGCGCTGGAGCGGGCGACCGCCTCCGGCGCGTACCCGTGGAGCCACAGCGGGGTGCTCGGGATGACCGAGCGCGCGCTCTCACCCGGGGCGGCGGCCGCCGTCGAGGCGCTGGCGGCCACGGCCGCGCCCGCCTCGGCCTGGGCCGAGACCTTCGCCCGGCTGGCCGGCACCCTGCGCTTCCGGGAGGCGATGCTCGCCGAGCTGGGCGCCTAGGGCTTGTCTGACAAGCCCTAGACCGTCCGACGAACTCAGCCCGCGGCCCGCAGATTGGCCTCGACCCACGCGACCACGTCCCGGGTCGGCGTGCCCGGGGTGAAGATGTCCGCGACGCCCATCGCCTTCAGCTCGACGATGTCGTCCTCCGGGATGATCCCGCCGCAGAAGACCTTGATGTCCTCCGCGTCGCGCTCCCTCAGCAGTTCGAGCACCTTGGCGCAGAGCGTCATGTGCGCACCGGAGAGGATCGACAGGCCGATGCCGTCCGCGTCCTCCTGGATCGCGGTGTCGACCACCTGCTCGGGCGTCTGGTGCAGACCGGTGTAGATGACCTCCATACCGGCGTCGCGCAGGGCGCGCGCGATGACCTTGGCGCCGCGATCGTGACCGTCGAGCCCCGGCTTGGCGACCACCACACGGATCGGCCCTGAAACACCCATCACTGCCTCCTGGACCTCGTCGTCCATCACCCCACCGGACCTCGTCGGGCGCGGGCGCGGTTAACCAGCAATAACAAACCTGAGGGGAGGGTAGCGCCACCCTGACCGGTTGGCCGTGCCACCCCTCAAGACGAGTGGAAAATCACAGGTCCGCGCCCCCGTCCGGACAAGTCCCCGACAGCGGGGGCGATTCCCGGCCACCAGGAGTCCGCCGGGCCTCTTGACATCCGGACTTTTGTCCGGATGTCGGCGTTCCGGCTACAGTCTCGGCTGTTTTCCCCCCTCGCCCGACGACGCGCCCGAGGCCCACCAGGAGGCAGCCCCCGATGGCTCCCGACGCAGCCGCCCGCCCGACCCGAGCGGAGCTGCGCATGGCCGCCCGCGAGCAGTCGCGCGCGCAGCGCCGCGACGCCGCCAAGGCCGCCACCCGGACGGCCCTGCTGCGGGTCGCGCTGCCCTCGGTGGCCGCCCTCGGGGTCGCCGCCGCGGCCGCCGTGACGGTCCAGGGCGAGGCCGACCAGCAGCGCGCGCAGGCGGCCGGCCGGCTGCCTGCCCAGGCCACCGCCCCCGACACCGCGAACACCGCCGTCACGGCCGCCCGGCAGGCCCTGGCCACCGGCGACGTCGAGCAGGCCTCGCGCGGGGACGCCCGCCAGCCGCTCTCCGGTGCGCAGCCCGCTCCGGGCGAGCCGTCCGCCGTCCCCGCCGCCGAGGCCCCCAAGCCGCCGGAGCGCCCCAAGGTCTCGCTGCCCGTCGCCCAGCGCGGCCTCGGCGAGACCTTCGGCGCGGCCGGTACGCACTGGGCGGCCCGGCACACCGGCATCGACTTCCCGGTGGACGGCGGCACCGAGGTGATGGCCGTCACCGACGGCACGATCCGCACCCAGTGGAACCCGTCGTACGGCTACATGACGATCCTGAAGATGGCGGACGGCACCGAGGCCTGGTACTGCCACCTGCGCGCGTACAAGATCCGCAAGGGGCCGGTGAAGGCGGGCGATGTCATCGCCTTCGTCGGCAGCAGCGGCAACAGCACCGGCCCGCACCTGCACTTCGAGATCCGCCCGGCCGGCGGCGGCGCCCCCGTCGACCCGCTGCCCTGGCTCCTCGCCCAGGGCGTCGACCCGCGCTGAGCCGGGGCCCGCACGGATCGACGCCGCCCCCGGACCGTGTCGGCCACGGCCCGGGAAGCGGACCCTAGAGCTTCTCCACCGGCGCGTAGCGCAGCAGCAGCTGCTTGCGCCCGTCCGTGCCGAAGTCCACCGTGGCCTGCGCCTTGTCGCCGACGCCGGTGGTGGCCACCACCGTGCCCAGGCCGAAGGTGTCGTGGGTGACGCGGTCCCCGACCGCCAGCGCCACGACCTCCCGCTCCACGGCCCGCCGGGCCGACTGGCCCCAGCCCGCCTTCGGCGAGGCCGCCGCACCGCCGCGCGCCGACCCGCGCGAGCCGCCGCCCGAACCGGCGAAGCCGCCCGAACCGCTGGAGTACCCGCGCGAGGCCGGCGCCGAGGCGGCCCCCTTGCGCTTCCACTCCACCAGCGTCTCCGGGATCTCCTCCAGGAACCGCGAGGCCGGGTTGTACGCGGGCTGGCCCCACGCGCTGCGCAGCACCGACCGCGTCAGGTACAGCCGCTCCCGCGCCCGGGTCAGCCCGACGTACGCGAGCCGCCGCTCCTCCTCCAGCTCCTTGACCTGGTTGAGCGCCCGCATGTGCGGGAAAATGCCGTCCTCCATGCCGGTCAGGAAGACCACCGGGAACTCCAGGCCCTTGGCGGTGTGCAGGGTCATCATCGTGATGACGCCCTGGCCCTCCTCGTCCTCGTCCGGGATCTGGTCCGAGTCGGCGACCAGCGCGACCCGCTCCAGGAAGTCGGCCAGCGAGCCGACCGGCGGCGCGCCGTCCTCGCCCGCGTCGGGCCGCTCGCCCGGGTCCTGCTCGTACTCCAGCGCCACCGAGGCGAGCTCCTGGAGGTTCTCCACCCGCGTCTCGTCCTGCGGGTCGGTGGAGGACTGCAGCTCCGCGAGGTAGCCCGTCTCCTCCAGCACGGCCTCCAGCACCGCGGCCGGCCCGGCACCGGACGCCACCACCTGGCGCAGCCCGGCCAGCAGCTCGTTGAACTTGCGCACCGCGTTCGCCGAGCGCGCCGCCATGCCGTACGCCTCGTCGACCCGCACCAGCGCCTGCGCGAAGGAGATCCGCTCGCGCGAGGCCAGCGCGTCGATCATCGCCTCGGCCCGCTCGCCGATGCCGCGCTTGGGCACGTTGAGGATCCGGCGCAGCGGCACGGTGTCCTCCGGGTTGGAGAGCACCCGCAGGTACGCCAGGACGTCCCGGACCTCCTTGCGCTCGTAGAAGCGCACCCCGCCGACCACCTTGTAGGGCAGGCCGACCCGGATGAACACCTCCTCGAACACCCGGGACTGGGCGTTGGTCCGGTAGAAGATCGCGACGTCGCCGGGCTTGGCGTCGCCCTTGTCGGTGAGCCGGTCGATCTCCTCGGCGATGAACTGGGCCTCGCCGTGCTCGTCGTCGGCGACGTAGCCGATCACCTTCTCGCCGTGGTCACCGGCCGTCCAGAGCTTCTTCTCGCGCCGGCTGGTGTTCCGCTCGATGACGGCGTTGGCGGCGCTGAGGATGGTCTGGGTGGAGCGGTAGTTCTGCTCCAGCAGGATCGTCGTCGCGTTCGGGTAGTCCTCCTCGAACTGGAGGATGTTGCGGATCGTGGCGCCGCGGAAGGCGTAGATCGACTGGTCGGCGTCACCGACCACGCAGAGCTCGGCGGGCGGCACCTCGGAGAGCCGTCCGGCCGCCGGGTTCACGAAGTCCCCGTCGACGGTGCGCTTGGGGGCGGTCGTGGCGGTGCCCCCGCTGAGCTCGCGCACCAGCATGTACTGGGCGTGGTTGGTGTCCTGGTACTCGTCGACCAGGATGTGCCGGAACCGGCGGCGGTAGTGCTCGGCGACGTCGGGGAAGGCCTGCAGCAGGTTCACCGTGGTCATGATGATGTCGTCGAAGTCCAGCGCGTTGGCCTCGCGCAGGCGCCGCTGGTAGAGGAAGTACGCCTCGGCGAGCTTCTTCTCCGTCGGGTTGGCGGCCTGGTCGGCGTAGGTCTCCTCGTCGATCAGCTCGTTCTTGAGGTTGCTGATCTTCGAGGTGAAGGACTTCGGCGGGAACTGCTTCGGGTCGAGGTCGAGATCCCGGCAGACCAGGGACATCAGCCGCTGGGAGTCCGCCGAGTCGTAGATCGAGAACGACGAGGTGAAGCCGAGCAGCTTGGACTCGCGGCGCAGGATCCGCACGCAGGCGCTGTGGAAGGTCGACACCCACATGGCCCGGGCGCGCGGCCCGACCAGCTGCTCGACGCGCTCGCGCATCTCGCCGGCCGCCTTGTTGGTGAAGGTGATCGCCAGGATCTCGCCCGGCTGCACCCCCCGGGCGCCCAGCAGGTAGGCGATCCGGTGGGTGAGCACCCTGGTCTTGCCGGAGCCGGCGCCGGCCACGATCAGCAGCGGCGCGCCCGCGTGCAGCACGGCCTCGCGCTGCGGCTCGTTCATCCCCTCCAGCAGCTGCGCCGGGTCCACCACCGTCCGGGCCGCGCCGTTGCGGTAGTAGGCGTCCCGCTCGGTCTCGGCGGCGTGGTCGGTCTGGAAGAGCCCCTCGGGGATGGCCTCCTCGTACGCGTCGTACGGGAGGTCGTCCTCGTACGGCGGCGCCTCCTCGTCGAGGGGCGCGGCACCGCCGGGCTGCTGCTTCGACCCGGCGGCGGGCGCCTCGAAACCGGGGAGCGGAAGGTTGTCAAAGAGGCTACTCATGGCACTCCGAGTCTATGGCCAGGCACTGACAAGCCCGCCCGGTCCGCGGGAATCCGGACCGGGCGGGCTCGTCGGCGGCGGGCGTCAGACCAGGCGGCGGGCGGTGGCCCAGCGGGTCAGCTCGTGCCGGTTGCTGAGCTGGAGCTTGCGCAGCACCGCGGAGACGTGGCTCTCCACGGTCTTCACCGAGATGAAGAGCTGCTTGGCGATCTCCTTGTACGCGTAGCCGCGCGCGATCAGCCGCAGCACCTCGCGCTCGCGCTGGGTCAGCCGGTCCAGGTCCTCGTCCACCGGCGGGGTGTCGGTCGCGGCGAAGGCGTCCAGCACGAAGCCGGCCAGCCGCGGGGAGAACACCGCGTCGCCGTCGGAGATCCGGAAGATCGCGTTGACCAGGTCGGTGCCGGTGATGGTCTTGGTGACGTAGCCGCGCGCACCGCCGCGGATCACGCCGATCACGTCCTCGGCCGCGTCGGAGACGGACAGCGCGAGGAACTTCACGCCCTCCCGCCGCCCGCCGCCCTTGTCCGCGCCGCCGCGCGCCGCCCCGGCCGGCTGCTCGCCCATCAGCCCCGCCGAGCGGCGCAGCACCTCGACCCCGCCGCCACCGGGCAGGTGGACGTCGAGCAGCACCACGTCGGGCATGGTCTCGGCGACCACCCGGACCGCCGACTCCACGTCGTCGGCCTCGCCGACCACGTCGATGCCGGTCGTCTCGGTGCGCCCGATCTCGGCCCGGACCCCGGTGCGGAACATCCGGTGGTCGTCGACCAGGACGACCCGCGCGACCCTCCCCCCGCCGTCGGCCGGGGGCACCCCCATCGGCGCTGCGTCAGTCATTCGCTCTCTCCATCTCCAGCTCGACCTCGGTGCCGCCGTCCGGCGCGGGCCGCACCCGTGCGGTGCCGCCGTTGCGCTTCATCCGGCCGATGATCGACTCGCGGACACCCATCCGGTCCTCGGGCACCGTCTCGGGGTCGAAGCCCGGGCCGTGGTCGCGTACGAACACCGACACCGTCTTCCCCTCCACCTCGGCGTAGACCTGGACCGGTCCCCCGCCACCGTACTTGGCCGCGTTGACGGTCGCCTCCCTCGCGGCCTGCATCTGTGCCGCGATCCGGTCGTCCATCGCGCAGTCGCCGACCACGACCACCTCGACCGGCACCCCGTGGCGGTCCTCGACCTCGGCGACCACCGCGCGCAGGCTCTCCGCCATGGTGTCCGGCGCGGCCTCGGCGGCGGCCTCCGGGCGGTAGAGCCACAGCCGCAGCTCGCGCTCCTGGGCGCGGGCGAGCCGCAGCACCTCCTTGGGGTCCTCGGCCCGGCGCTGGATCAGGGTCAGGGTGTGCAGCACCGAGTCGTGGACGTGCGCGGCGATCTCGGCGCGCTCCTGGGCCCGGATGCGGGCGGTGCGCTCGGCGCCGAGGTCCTGCCACATCCGCAGCGCGTAGGGGCCGACCAGGACGAGCACCCCGGCCAGCACCGCGAGCGAGGCCTCCACCACCGAGCCGAGCGTGGAGCCGCTGCCCTGCATGGCGAGGAAGGCGATGGTGCCGGCGACCACCAGCAGGACGCCGGCGCCGACCCGGGTGTAGGCGCCGCGCCGCTTCTCGCCCTCCTCCAGGCCGAACCAGCGCTGCCAGCGGGAGTCGTCGGCCTGCCGCCAGACCAGCGCGACGCCGACGCCGATCGCCAGCAGCGGCCAGGTGTAGGGCTTGGCGGTCTGCCAGCCGAGCGCGCTGAGCAGCGCGATCAGGCCGATCACCAGCATCACCAGGGCCGCGAGCTGCCAGAGGCCGCCCTGGCCGCGCCCGGCGGCGGGCCGGGCCGGGGCGCTCTCGTCGCCCGTGCCGCCGCCCGCGGGGACGGGCTCGCCCTGGAAGGTGTGCTGGAGGAGCTCGCGCAGCCGGCCGAGCCGCCCGCGCCGCCCCTTGTTCAGCGCCGTCCCCGGGACCTGCCCGGATCCGGCGGGCACGAAGGCGCCGTTGAGGTAGACCCACTGGGCGCCGCCGCGGTGCGAGGGCTCGCCGATGCCGATCGGCACCACGAACCAGAAGGCCGCGTACAGCAGCACCCCGATGCCCTGGGCGAGGAACAGCAGCACGAAGGCGACCCGGACCCAGGCCACCGGCAGCCCGAGGTGCACCGCGAGCCCGTGGGCGACCCCGCCGAGCATCCGCCCCTGCGGGCTCCGGTAGAGCCGCCGGTACGGCGGGCGTCCCTCACCGGGCACGGCCGGGTCGGGGCCCGGCGACGGGGTGTCGGGGACGAGGGGGCGGGGATCGGTGCCGGGTGCTGCCACGCCACCGATGGTTCCACGCGGGCGGGCCCGGGCGCATCAGGGTGGAGCCCTACCCGTTCTCAGGGACAAGTCAGGGTCCGGGCAGGGCTCGGCCCGGTTGGGCGGGGGCCCGGCAGCCACCAGGATGGTGGGCATGACGGAAGACCACCTCGCCCAGGAGAGCGGGCCCAGCGCCCCGCCGGAGCCGGAACGCCCCCCGCTGACCCGTACCGAGCACCACCGCGTGGTGGCCGGCGTGTGCGGCGGCCTCGGACGGCACCTGGACATCGACCCGGTGGTCTTCCGCGTGGTGACGGTGGTGCTCTGCCTGTCCGGCGGGCTCGGCCTGTTCCTGTACGGGCTGGCCTGGCTGGTCGTCCCGACCGAGCCGGTCCCGGACGGCAAGGGCGGCAGCCGGGCGGGGCGCACCGAGCTCCAGCGGGTGCTCACCGGGCGGGTGGACGGCCAGTCGGTCGGCGCGGTGCTGCTGACCGTGATCGGCACCGGGGTGTTCTTCTCCTCGATGGGCGACGGGGACCAGATGTTCCCGCTGCTGCTGCTCGGCGCGCTGGTCTTCATGGCGGTGCGCTACGACCCGGAGCGCCACCGCGGCGGCCGGCTCCGCGGGCGCCGGCGCGGCCGACGGCACCACGGCGGCCCGTACGACCGGTTCTTCCCCGGGTCCGAGGCCCCGGCCTCCGACTACAGCTGGCCGCGCACGGAGGAGGCCGAGGCGGTGCGCGAGCGGCACGCCCAGGAGCGCGCGGCCGGGACGGTCCCCGCCGACACCCCGCACGCCGGCCCGACCGGCTACCTGTGGGACCCGCGCCACCCCGAGCGCAACCCGTACGGCGAGCCGGCGTCCGCCGCCGCCACCCCGACCCCGCCGTTCGGCACCCCGACCCCGCCGCCCGGGGCACCCGCCCAGCCGTGGTGGCAGCGCCCCGACCTGCCGAAGGGCGACCCGCTGCGCAAGGGCGGCGGCCCGGCCGTCCCGCCCCCGGCCGCGGTCCGCCGCCGGCGCCGCGAGCACTCCGCCCTCGGCCTGGTGGGCCTGCTGCTGGCGGTCGGCGCGGCGAGCGCGGTCTGGTCCGCCTCGGCGGGCCACAGCACCACGGTGGTGGGCTCCGCCGCCCTGGCCACCGCCCTGCTGGTGGTCGGTCTGACACTGCTGGTCGGGGCGAAGTTCGGCCGGGCCCGGAAGCTCACGGTGGTCGGGCTGCTGCTCACCCTGGCGCTCACCTTCGTCGGCCACTCGCCGGACTCGCTGCAGAACGCGGCCGGCACGCGGTCCTGGACGGTCACCTCGGCGGCCGGGCTGGAGCCCAAGTACGTGCTGGGCGCCGGCGAGATCCGGCTGGACCTGCACACCCTCGACCCGGCCGGCGCCACCCTGTCGACCACCGTCGAGCTCGGGGCGGGCGTGCTGAACGTCGTCCTGCCGCCGGACGTGACGGTCAACCTGAAGACCCGTCTGCTGCTTGGCGACGTCCGCGCCCCCGGTGAGCCGCTCACCAGCGAGGGCACCACCCGCACCTACCAGTACCACCCGTTGAACGGTCAGACATCCAAGGGCACGCTCGACCTCCAGCTGACGGTCGGGCTCGGCGACATCAAGGTGGTCCAGTCGTGAGGAAGCACCAGCTCGATCTCTTCTCGCTGATCGCGGGCGCGCTGTTCACCGTGATCGCGGTGCTCTACCTGGTGGCGGCGCTGAACGACCTGTCGGTGAACGGCCGGATCGTCATCCCGGTGACGTTCGTCGTGCTCGGCCTCGGCGGCCTGGCCGGGGCGGTCGCGGCGGTGGCCCGGCGCGGCCGGACCGACGTGCCGGAGTAGGCCCGCCCACCGCCGGAGCGGGCCCGCGCGCCGTCAGCTCTGCAGCGGCCCGAGGTTCAGCTTGTCGCCGTCCTTGGTGACGCCGTACCTGGGCAGCGGCTTGGTCGCCGGGCCGTTGACCACCGCGCCGGTGGCCGCGTCGAACCGGGAGCCGTGGCACGGGCAGTACAGCTGCCCGTTCTTCGGCGCGTCCACCGCGCAGCCGGAGTGCGTGCACACCGCGGACAGGCCGCAGTACTGGCCGGCCTTGGGCTGGACGATGTAGACGGCGTCACCGGTGGCCGGGTCCTTGACCTGGGCCGAGCCGCCGACCGGGACGCTCGCCGCGGCCACCGAGGGGGGCGGCCCGGCGGGGCTGACCGGGGCGGCGGACTGCTTGGGCCCGACGGCCTTGCGGTCCCGCCCGAAGGTGGCGGTCAGCGAACCGGTGAGCAGCCCCGCGCCGCCGATCGCGACGGCCGCGATCCCGCCGTCCACCAGCGCCCGCCGCTTGACGTGGTTCTCGCGCAGCCCGCGGGTGCGGTCCCGGGCGGCCCGCCCGGCGAGGTAGCCGTCCAGCGAGAGGTACGGGGTGCCGGCCAGCAGCAGCGGGGTCCAGGCCATCAGGTAGGCCAGGTCGTTGCCGAGGTAGTACGGCGAGACGTTCCAGCTGACGGTCAGCCAGAGGCTGAGGTTGATCAGCGCGCCGCCGAGCGCCGCGACCCGGCCCCAGAGACCGAGCAGCGTCCCGAGGCCGACCGCCAGCTCGCCGAAGGCGATGGCGAGGGCGAACAGGGTCGGTGCGTCCAGGGCCGCGCCGAGCAGGAAGGAGATCGGGCTGGAGCCCTTGGCCGCCTGGGTCTGCGAGACGAAGGAGGCCGGGTCCCCCGCGCCCGCCAGGTAGTGCGAGTCGGCGAGCTTGTCCAACGCCGCGTACACGAAGGTGATGCCGAGGAAGATCCGCAGCGGCAGCAGCGCGTACTGCGCGGCGAACGCCTTGCCCCGGGCCGCCCGCTCGGCTCTGCCGGTCGCTTTCACGCCGGCCGCCCCGGAGCCGCTGGCCTCCGACATCCCTCACACCTTCCCTCGCGGCCTGCCGCACTCTGACAGGTCCGGTCCGCATTCTGCACGTTTCTGAGCACATTCGGTGGGACGGCCCACCCGGCGAACGCCCGGTCCACCGCGAACGGCCGCGCCGCCGCTCCCTTGTATACGGGAACGACGGCGCGGCCGTTCAATGCCGGTTCACGCCCGACGGGGAGCGGTCACTCCCACTCGATGGTGCCCGGCGGCTTGCTGGTGCAGTCCAGCACCACGCGGTTCACATCGCGGACCTCGTTGGTGATCCGGGTGGAGATCTTCGCCAGCACCTCGTACGGCAGGCGCGACCAGTCGGCCGTCATGGCGTCCTCGGAGGACACCGGGCGCAGCACGATCGGGTGGCCGTAGGTGCGGCCGTCGCCCTGGACGCCGACGCTGCGGACGTCGGCCAGCAGCACGACCGGGCACTGCCAGATCTCGCGGTCCAGACCGGCCGCGGTGAGCTCCTCGCGGGCGATCGCGTCGGCCTCGCGGAGCAGGTCCAGGCGCTCGCGGGTGACCTCGCCGACGATCCGGATGCCCAGGCCCGGGCCCGGGAACGGCTGGCGCTGGACGATCTCCTCCGGCAGGCCGAGCTCCTGGCCGACCATCCGGACCTCGTCCTTGAACAGCTTGCGCAGCGGCTCGACCAGCTGGAACTGCAGGTCCTCGGGCAGGCCGCCGACGTTGTGGTGCGACTTGATGTTCGCGGTGCCGGTACCGCCGCCGGACTCCACCACGTCCGGGTACAGGGTGCCCTGGACCAGGAAGTCCACCGACTCGCCGTGCTCGCCGGCCTCGGCCACGATCTCGGCCTGCGCCTGCTCGAAGACCCGGATGAACTCCCGGCCGATGATCTTGCGCTTCTCCTCCGGGTCGCTGACGCCCTTCAGCGCGTCGAGGAAGCGCTCCTGCGCGTCGACGACCTTCAGCTGGACGCCGGTGGCCGCGACGAAGTCCTTCTCGACCTGCTCGGTCTCGCCCTTGCGCATCAGGCCGTGGTCGACGTAGACGCAGGTGAGCTTGGAGCCGATGGCCTTGTTGACCAGGGCCGCCGCCACCGCGGAGTCCACGCCGCCGGACAGGCCGCAGATGGCGCGCTTCTCGCCGACCTGGGCGCGGATCAGCGCGACCTGCTCCTCGACCACGTTGCCGGTGGTCCAGGTCGGGGCGAGGCCGGCGCCGCGGTAGAGGAAGTGCTCCAGGACCTGCTGGCCGTGGTCGGAGTGCAGCACCTCGGGGTGGTACTGGACGCCGTAGAGGCGGGCCTCGTCGTTCTCGAAGGCGGCGACCGGGACGACCGCGGTGGAGGCGGTGACGGTGAAGCCCTCGGGGGCGGCGGAGCAGGCGTCGCCGTGCGACATCCACACCGAGTGCTCCGCCGGGACGCCCTCGAACAGGGTCGAGCCGGAGCGGGAGACGGTCAGCGGGGTGCGGCCGTACTCGCGGGCGCCGCTGTTGTCGACGGTGCCGCCGAGCGACACGGCCATCAGCTGGAAGCCGTAGCACATGCCGAAGACCGGGACGCCGGCCTCGAAGATCGCGCGGTCGATCTGCGGCGCGCCCTCCTCGTAGACCGACGAGGGGCCGCCGGAGAGGATGATCGCCTTCGGGTTCTTGGCGAGCATCTCGGCGACCGGCATGGTGCTCGGCACGATCTCGCTGTAGACCCGGGCCTCACGCACCCGACGGGCGATGAGCTGGGCGTACTGGGCACCGAAGTCGACCACCAGGACGGTGTCGGTCTCAGGTGCGGACTGAACGGGAATAGCAGAGGACACGGACGGCCTTCCGGCAGCGGTACGAAAGGTGTCGCGCGCAGCGCGTCCTTCGAGGGTGGCGCCGGGCGACGGGCGGGGGTCTGAGGACGAGTCTACCGGCCGCCGCGTTTCACTCGTCTGCCCCGCCGGGCGGCCGTGACCGGCCGGGCAGCCGGTTCGTTGCTCCTGACGACCGTACGACCGCGCCGCGCCTGCCAGGTGCGCCGCCTCCGCCCCGGCCAGGGGCGCCGCCGTACGGGCTTGCAGGACCACGCGTGGAGCTCATCCCAGTCCACCGGCGCGCGTGGCGCAGCCGCGGTCCCGGCCCTGCCGGGAGCGGTGCGCCGTGGGACCGTGCGCGGGTGCCGCGGCCGGCCAGCAGGGGACAGCGACCCCGGCCGCGACTGGACCAAGGAGGTGGGGTGGTCGGCCTCCGGGGACGCCCGGAGGCCGACCACCGCACCCCGGCGCACACCTTTCACCGTCCCGCGCCGCTACGCGCGTCCCTGTGCGCTCCGGCCTACACCACTACTCACCGTGATCATCGATGCCACCCGTCCGCGCCCTCCCCGGGGCCTGCGAGTGGGTCCCGGCCGGACGCCCCGAAGCGGCCCGGCCGAAAATGGACTGTGCCGAAGTGTGCCGAATCGGTTGCAGAGCAAGCCCTTCGTCCAGCACGATGCTGGTGGACGGGGTTCTCCCGGCGGCCACCGGCCAGCCGCGGGGCACCTGTTCCGCTGCCACCGAGACCCGCGGTGACAACGATTATCACCTCACGCTCCGTGAGCGAGGGCCCGGCGCAGGCATGCACGCCGACCCGCCGCACCGCGAGCGTGCGCGCCCCGTGTGACCGGCCCACCCGCGCCGGAGCCGCGACGGCGCGCCCGACGAGCCATCCGACGCGACGGCGCTCCTCCCCCGGCGCCGTCACCCCCAGCACCGGCGCAGCCCTGACGCCGCGTGCTGAGCGACAAAGGGCCCCGTTCCCCCGCGGGGCCCTTTGCCCTGTCCGGGGCCGGCCGGGCCTCCCCCGCTCCCGCACGGCGCGCGGGGCCGGGTGCGCGCCGTGCGCACCCGGCCCCGCGCGCGGCTACGGCTGCTTGCGCCAGACGCTCGGGTCGGGGGTGTCCTCACCCGGCGGCCGCTCGGCGGACACCACGGCCGGACCGGAGGCCGGCGGCGCCTCGTGCGAGCCGATCACCTCGCCCACCACGGCCACCGGCGGGTCCGCCACCACCTGGCCGGGGCCGTACGCCTCCGGGCCGGGCCCGTACGGCGCGCCCTGCGCAGGGACGGTGCCGGGCGCGGTGGCGCCCGGTCCGCCGCGTCGCAGCGCCGCCAGGGCCGGGGGCACCGCCAGTGCGCCGACCGCCGCCCAGATCACGTTGGCCGCCAGCACGGTGGCGAACGCCAGGCTGACCGAGAACTCGCGTCCGCTGTCCCCCCGTCCGCTCCAGGTGCCGCTGCCCGAGGAGGTCGTCGTGGCCAGGAAGCCGGCCACCGCCATCAGCAGGGTCAGCCCGGCCGCGTACACGACGGCCAGTCGGATCCGGTCCAGCGCGTCGAGCCGGCGCCGGTAGGCCGTCCAGCCGAGGAAGGCCACCGCGGCCAGCGCCAGCAGCCCGGCCCAGCGCCAGTCGGCGCTCTCGCCGTGCAGGTCGAAGAAGGAGAGCTCCTCCGCCGGGCTGTCCGAGTCGCGGTAGCCGTCCCCGTCGTAGCCGCCCTCGTAGCCGGTGGTGCCCCGGCCCGCCCGGGCGGTCGCCCCCGAGCCCACGCCGAGCAGGAGCAGTCCGAGGTTCGGCAGGAACGCCAACGAGACGCCGGTCTGCCAGCCCTCGTCCTGCGCGGCGACCACGACGAACGCGGCCAGCGAGGAGAGGCCGACCGACAGCGCCAGCGCCCGGCCCGCCGTCAGCCCGGCCACCGCCCAGCCGCGGACCGCGCGGTTGCGCCAGGCCGCCCAGCGCAGCGCGTCGGTGCCGTGGACGGCGAAGGCGAGCAGCCCCGCGAGCAGCAGCGTCCAGCCGACCGCCTCCAGCCAGCCGGAGTCGGCGACGTACTCGAAGCCGCCGTAGGAGTCGCTGCCGAACACGCTCCGCCGGTCGACCACGGGGCGCCAGGTTGCCCCGCCGACCAGCCCGACCAGCAGGGTCACGCCGGCCGCGAGCACGGCGGTCCGCAGGGCCTCGCCGGCCGCCTGCGACCTGGTCGGCTGCGCGCCGGTACGGGCCTGGCGCAGTCGGGCCCCGGCCCGCAGGCCGAGCCAGAGCGTGAACAGCCACAGCACGGTGACCGTCATCGGCACCACCCGCAGCACGACGTCCGAACTGCCCGCCGACCGGATCATCCCGCCCGAGAAGCCCAGCTTGAACGGCGCGCCGAGCCCGCCCAGGGCCATCGCCAGCGTCATGCCGAACCGGTCGCCGAACTCGGGCGTGCCGACGAGTTCGCCGAGGTCGTAGTCGCTCGGGATCGCCGCGATCAGCGCCACCAGCAGCAGGACGGCGGTCGGCGCGATCACCGCCTTGAGCGCCGGGCGCCAGTCCGAGCCGGTCAGCCAGCGCAGCACGGCGGGCTGGGCGGCCGCCGCGTCGTAGGGCGTTCCGGTGCCCCAGCCGCCCACCGCCGGCGGGACGGCGGGCGGGGCGTGGCCCGGCGGGGCGACCGGCGGCGGCCCGTAGGAGGGCGGCCCGGCGGGCGGCGGCCCGTAGGAGGACGGCGGTCCGACGGGCGGCGCGGCCGGCGGCGGAGGCGGTGCCAGCGGCCTGCCGCACGAGGCGCAGGCGATCGCGCCCTCCGCCGAAGCCGCGCCGCACGATGCGCAGATGGCCATTCCCACGATCCCCCCGTCAGAACGAGTTCCCTGGTCCCCCCAGGAAGCCCCGTTTATCCCATCGGGTGCGGACGGCTGTCAACCGGCATGGGCATGGCGCACGTTGGGGCGTCCGGGCGGTCAGCTCCCCCGCTTCGGGACCTCGGGAACGGCGAGCAGCGGCAGCCTCAGCGCACCGAAGGCGTCCTTCGGCACGGCCGGCTCCAGCGGGGCCACCGCGGCGACCCGCCGGTACTCCTCACCGGCGGCCGGGCGCGGGTCCTCCTCGCCCTTGTTCGGCCACATCGACATGGCGCGCTCGGCCTGCGCGGTGATCGTCAGCGAGGGGTTGACGCCCAGGTTGGCGGAGACCGCCGAGCCGTCCACCACACTGATCCCGGGGTACCCGTAGAGCCGGTGGTACGGGTCGACCACCCCGCTCTCCGGGGAGTCGCCGATCGTGCAGCCGCCGAGGAAGTGCGCCGTCATCGGGATGTCGAAGATCTCGCCGACGGTGCCCCCGGGGAACCCGTTGATCTCGGTGGCCAGCGCCTGGGCGCCCTGCTCGGCGGCCGGGATCCAGGACGGGTTGGGCGCGCCGTGGCCCTGGCGGGAGGTCAGCTGCCCCTTGCCGAGGCCCTTCGTCTTCAGCGAGACGGTGATGGAGTTGTCCAGCGACTGCATCACCAGTCCGATGATGGTCTTCTCCGACCAGCGGTGCTGGTTCACCGACCGGGCGAAGTTCACCGGGTGGCGGGCCGCGGTGCCCAGGTAGCGCAGCCAGCGCGGGCCGCGCCCGACGCCCTTGACCTGCATGATCGACAGCGCGCCCATGGCGTTGGAGCCCCGGCCGTAGCGCACCGGCTCGATGTGGGTGTTCTCGTCCGGGTGGATCGAGGAGGTGATCGCGACGCCCTTGGTGAAGTCCACCCGGGAGCCGTACCGCCGGTCGGTGGTCTGCGCGCCGACCAGCGCCTCCGAGTTGGTGCGGGTCAGCTCGCCGAGCCGGCCGGAGATCCGGGGCAGGTGGCCGCCGTCGCGCATCCGGTGCAGCAGCGCCTGGGTGCCGTAGGTGCCGGCCGCGACCACCACCCGGGCGGCGGTGAGGGTCCGCGCGCCGGCCTTCACCGGGTCGGTGGTGGAGCGCGCGTCGGTGCGGCGCACGTCCACCGCGAAGCCCTCGGCGCCGTCGGCCCCGGCGAGCTCGCGGATCCGGGCCACCGTGGTGAGCGGGTGGATCTCGGCGCCGCCCTGCTCGGCCAGGTGGAGGTAGTTCTCGGTGAGCATGTTCTTGGCGCCGTGCCGGCAGCCGGTCATGCACTCGCCGCACTCCGTGCAGGCCCTGCGCTTCGGGCCGGCGCCACCGAAGTACGGGTCGTCGATCTCGGTGCCCGGGGCGGCGTGGGCGGTGCGGTCGGAGTCCTCGCCGTCGCCGAAGAAGACCCCGACCGGCGCCATGTGGAAGGTGTCCCCGACACCCATCCGCTCGGCGGCGGCCTTGAGGTGGACGTCGGAGGGGGTGACGGTCGGGTTGAGGCGCACCCCGAGCATCCGCTGCGCCTGGTCGTAGAACGGCGCCAGCTCGTCCTGCCAGTCGGTGATGTGGCCCCACTGGCGGTCCTCGAAGAACGCCTTGGGCGGCACGTACAGGGTGTTGGCGTAGTTCAGCGAGCCACCGCCGACCCCGGCGCCGGCCAGGATCAGCACGTTGGCCAGCAGGTGGATCCGCTGGATGCCGTACAGGCCGAGCTTGGGCGCCCACAGGTAGTTGGCCAGGTCCCAGGAGTTCCTGGGCAGTTCGCCGCGCTCGAAGCGCCGCCCGGCCTCCAGGACGGCGACCCGGTAGCCCTTCTCGGTCAGCCGCAGCGCGGAGACCGAACCGCCGAAGCCGGAGCCGATCACGATCACGTCGTAGTCGAACTCGGAATCACCGCGGGACCCCACCATGTGCCACTGCTCCTTCGGGAAGAGAACCGATGTCGGGGACGGTCCGGGGACCGGTTACTTGAACCGCAGGGCCTTCAGCACCCGCAGCCCGCCGGTGAACACCGCGGCGAACTGCCGGTCGTCCAGCCCGAGCGAGGGCGCGAGCGGCAGCAGCCGCTGGGTGGCGATGGTCTGCGCCTCGGTGAACCGCAGGATGCCCTCGGCCCCGTGCCGCCGGCCGAGCCCGGACTCGCCCATCCCGCCCATCGGCGCGCCGACCGAGCCGTACGCCGCCGCGAAGGCCTCGTTCACGTTGACGGTGCCGGTGCGCAGCCGGGCCGCGACCGCCCGGCCGCGCCGCAGGTCCTTCGTCCAGACGCTGGAGTTCAGGCCGTACGAGGTGGCGTTGGCGGCGGCGACCGCCTCGTCCTCGGTGTCGAAGCGGTAGACCGCGACCACCGGGCCGAAGGTCTCCTCGGCGCAGACCGCCATCTCGGGGGTGACGCCGTCCAGGATGGTCGGCTCGTGGAAGAACGGGCCCAGGTCGGGCCGGGGACGGCCGCCGGCCACCACGGTGGCCCCCGCCTTGACCGCCTCCTCCACGTGCCGGGTGGTGGCGTCCAGCTGCCGGACCGAGACCAGCGATCCCATGTCCGCGCCGTAGGCCAGGCCGCCGCCCAGGCGCAGCGCCCTGGTGCGCTCGGCGAACCTCGCCACGAACTCGTCGGCCACCGAGCGGTGGACCAGCAGGCGCTCGATCGAGATGCAGAGCTGGCCGGCGGAGGAGAAGCAGGCCCGGACGGCCCCCTCGGCGGCCCGGTCGAGGTCGGCGTCGGCGAGCACCAGCATGGCGTTCTTGCCGCCGAGCTCCAGCGAGGCGCCGACCAGCCGGGCGGCGGCGCGCTGCGCGACGTCCCGGCCGGTGCGGGTGGAGCCGGTGAACGAGACGTAGTCGGCGTGCTCGACCACGGCCGGTCCGATCACCGGGCCGTCGCCGACCACGATCTGCCAGAGGTCGGCCGGCAGCCCGGCCTCGACCAGCAGTTCGCGGGCCCAGAGCGCGGTCAGCGCGGTCTGCGTGTCCGGCTTGTTGACCACCGCGTTGCCGGCCACGAAGGCGGGCAGCGCATCACCGATGGACAGCTCCAGCGGGTAGTTCCACGGCGAGATGTGGCCGACCACGCCCTTGGGCCGACGGGCCTCGACGACGTGGGTGAGCACCGGAAGCGCCCCGCCGCGGCGCCTGTCGCGCAGGTAGGAGTGCGCGGCCCGGCCGTAGTGCCGGGCGGCCAGGGCGACGGCCAGCACCTCCTCGAAGGCGTGCAGCCGGGCCTTGCCGGTCTCGGCCTGGATCAGGTCGAGCACCTCGTCCTGGCGCCTGAGCAGCAGGTCGTGGAAGCGCAGCAGGACGGCGGCCCGGCGGCGAACCGGCTGGGCGGCCCAGCTGCGCTGGGCGCGGCGGGCCAGCTCGTACGCCACCTCGACGTCGGCCGGGGTGGACTGCGGCAGGCTCGCCAGCCGCTCGCCGGTCAGCGGGGCGACGGTCTCCACCAGGGCGGGCTCCCCGGCGGCGGTGATGCCGCCGGCGAGGCGGGCGACCAGCGAGGACGGGACGGCCGAGGCGACGGTGCGGCCGCCGCCGGGCGCGGCGGGGTTGCCGGCCCCGGAGCCGTTCTGCTCGGCGACCGGTGCATCTGCTGTGAGGTCCGTCATACGGCGCAGCCTAGGCGCTCGGCGGCCGGTTCGGTACCCGTCGGTAACAAGAAACTGCCGGTGCCGTCCGAAACCACCCGACGGGTGGGTTCAGCGGGTCGGGGTGAAGTGGTTGAGCACCGTGGTGAAGCGCTGCTCGCCCTCGGTCCAGTCCTTCTCCTTGTCCGGGCAGGACAGGTAGATGGCGTAGCCGGTGCCGTCGCCGTCGATGAACTCCGCCTCGATCGCGCGCCGGCGGCCGCCCTCCTTGGCCGCGTAGCTGAACTCCCAGACGGCCGCGTCGTGGCCGTTCACCTGGACGCTGGTCAGCTTGTGCTGGCGGTACTCCTTCAGCTTGGAGACGGTGGTCTCCATCTGCTGCAGGTGCTCCAGCGGCTTGACCGACTGGCCGACGGTGACCGCGAACTGCAGGTAGTGCGACTTGTTGTCGGGGCTGTAGAAGATCTGGTTCGCGGTGTCCGTACTGCGCTGCCACGCCGGGACGCCGCTCGGCAGCGGGAAGCGGAAGCCCGCCGGGTCGTCCACCCAGCGGTAGCCGGTGGGCGCGGCGGCGGCGGTGTCGGCCGGGTCCGGCCCGGCCGTGAGGGTCGGCGTCGGGTCGGCGCCCGGCGCGCCGCCGTGGCGGGTCGCGAGGTACGTCGCCCCGGCGGCCAGCACGGCGACCGCCAGCGCGGCCAGCGCGACCCGAAGCACTCGGCGGCGCTTGGCCGGCCCGCGCGCGGGCGCGACGCGGTGCGCGAGGGGCGCGCCGGGGGCGGTGTGCGCTTCGGCTCCCCCGGGTGCGCCCGCCTCGACGGCACCGGCCGGGCCCGCCGCGGCGGCCGGCTGCGGCGCGGTGACCGCCTCCGCCCCGCCCGGGTCCGCGGACTGCGCCCCGGCCGGACCACTGCTGCGGTCCACCACCGGCACCGCCTGGGTCGGCGTCTTCAGCGGCGCGACGGGCTTGAGGCCGACGGTGTGCCCGGCCTGCACCTCGGCCAGCATCCGGGCCGCCTCGTCCGCCGTGGGCCGCTCGGCCGGGTCCTTGGCCATCAGCGCGGCCAGCACCGGGCCCAGCGGCCCGGCCCGCTGCGGCTCCGGCAGCGGCTCCCCGACCACCGCGGCCAGCGTGGTCAGCGGCGAGGTCCGGCGGAACGGCGACTCGCCCTCCACCGCCGCGTACAGCGTCGCCCCCAGGCCCCACAGGTCGGAGGCCGGCCCCGGGCGCTCGCCCTGGGCCCGCTCCGGGGCCAGGTAGTCCGGCGAGCCGACCAGGTCGCCGGGGCGGGTCAGCTCGGCCGAGCCCTCGTAGGTCGCGATGCCGAAGTCCAGCAGCACCACCCGCCCGGTGCCGCGCTCCAGCAGCACGTTGGCGGGCTTCACGTCCCGGTGCAGCACGCCCAGCTGGTGGCCCCGGTGCAGCGCGGCCAGCACCTGGCCGCCGACCTCGGCGGCGGCCCGCGGCTGCAGTGTGCCGTCCTGGCTGATCACATCGGCCAGCGAACGGCCGTCGACCAGCTCCATCACGATCCACGGCCGACCGTCCTGCTCCAGCACGTCGTGGACGGTGATCACGCCGGGGTGCTTGATCCGGGCGGCCGCACTGGCCTCCCGCTTCATCCGGGCGTGCAGGATCTGCAGGTCCTCCTCGGGGAGGTGGCTGACGGTCAGTTCCTTGACCGCGACCTCGCGGTCCAGCATCCGGTCCCAGGCCCGCCAGACCGTGCCCATGCCGCCACGGCCCAGCCGCTCGCCCAGCTCGTAGCGACCGGCCAGCAGCCGCTCCGCGTCGGGCGACTGTGGCCCGTCCTGCACGCCCATCGGTGACCGCTCCCCCTCATCCACCTGCCGTCACCGCGACGGAGGGCCCGGTGCAGACCACTGTTCGAACAAATCCCATGCACACATTAGGCGCAGCGACCGTACCCCGGTAATCTCCCCCGGCCGCAGCGGAGGCGGCGGGGGCCCTGCGGGCACCGTCAGCCTGCGAACAGCACCACGGCCGCCACCCCGAGCACCAGCAGCACGAGGATCCCGCCGACCAGCAGCGGGCCGAGCAGAGCCGGAGGTATCCGCGGCGGCCGGACCGGTGCGGGGTCGCCCGCGTCCTGCGCCGGCTCCGCCGACCGTCTGCCGCGCCTGCGCTGACGCGGCACCAGGGGCACCAGCGGCCCGTCCGGGCGCAGCGCGAGCACCCGCCCGGCCCGCTCCCCGTCGACCGGCTCCGGCGCGCCAGCCAGCAGCGCCGCCAGCTCCCGCTGGATCTGCTCCGCCGTGGGCCGGATCGCCGGATCGGGCTGGAGCAGCCGCTCCACCAGCGGCGCCAGCGGCCCGCACACCACGGCCGGTTCCCGCCGCCCGTCCCGCACCGCCGTCACCAGCTCCGGCACCCCGCGGTCCGGGAACGGCGAGCGGCCGGTGACCAGCCGGTGCAGCAGCACGCCCAGCGCCCAGCAGTCCCCGGCCGGGCCGCCGTCCAGCGGCCAGCGCTCCGCCACCGGGCCGACCAGGGTGGCCCGGACGTCGTACCGGCGCCGGCCGCCCGGCCCGCCGAGCTCCTCGGCGAGCGCCTCCTGGGCCACCCCGGGGAGCAGTCCGCCGAGCAGGGCCGCGCCGTCCTCGCAGACCAGCACCGACTCGGTGGTGAGGTTCCCGTGCACGAGCCCGGCCTCGTGCAGCGCCCGCAGCGCACCCGCGATGTCCGCCGCCAACTCGGCCGCCCGGTAGGGCGGTACCGGGCCGGCCGCGGCCAGCGCGGCCAGCGACGCCCCGGCCGGATGCTCCTCGACCGTCCACAGCAGGCCGCCCTCGACGAAGGCCCCGGCCCCCTGGAGCAGTCGCTGGTGCGTCGGCGCGGCGGAGCCGACCGCCGCCACCCGGCGGACCAGCCGCTCGCCCTGCTCGGGCACCGGGTCGTCCGGGTCGTGACCGCTCGTCAGCAGGGCCGGCAGCTCCAGGCCGCGCAGCAGCACGGCGGCGCCGGTCCGCTCGTCCACCGCGAGCGCGCGCACCGCCTCCGGGTGGTCCGTCAGCCGGTATCGCCCTGCCAGAACCTGTCCCGGGCCCGCTCGCATGCGTGTTCCTCTCGCTCGCCGCCCAGCCTAGTTGGCCCCGGTGGACACCCCGATCGTTACCCTCGGTCCATGGACTGGACCGATCTGATCGACGCGGCCTTCGATGTGGCCGGCAACAGCAACAGTGACACCCGGGCCGAGGCTCTGCGCACCGTGGAGGCGAACGTCGTGCCCGACGAGAGGCCGGTCGCGTCGACGGCCGGACGGCACCCCGACCACTTCCGCAGGGGCGTCCTGGTCCTCACCACCCAGCGGCTGCTCTTCCTGAAGGACGGCAAGCCGCCGATCCCGGTTCCGCTCGCCGCGGTGACCGACGCGACCGTCACCAGGACCAGGATCAACGGCGAGGTGCTGCTGGTGGTCGCGCTGACCGGCTCGCACCGGTTCGAGGACGTGGTGAAGGCCGAGGTGTTCGCCGAGCAGGTCCGCGCGGCCGCCCAACTGGCCCGCGACGCCGCGCACAAGGCCGTCGCCGCCCCGGCCGCCGGGCCGGCGGCCGCCTCCTCGGGTGCGGAACTGCTGGACCAGCTGGAGCGGTTGGCGTCCCTGCACGGCGCCGGGGCGCTCACCGACGAGGAGTTCAGCCGCGCCAAGCAGCGCCTGATCGGCTGAGCCGCCGCACGGCCCCGGCGCGGGTCACGGCGCGGTTCACGGCGCGGGCTGGAAGGTCTCGAACGCGGTCTGCCGGGCCTGGGCGTTCGCGGGCGAGCCCCACTCCGCGTCCGGGGTGGTCCAGTAGATCGCGTAGCCGTACTTGGCCGGGGTGCCGGTGACGAAACCCCGGTTGAGCGAGTGCATCCGCGGGCTGCCGAAAGTCCACTCCCAGTCGGCGGCGTTGCTCCACTCGCGGTAGGTGAGCGCCTGCAGCGCCACCCGCTGGTAGTTGGTCAGCTGTCCGCGCAGCCCGGGCTCGGACTCCTGCCAGTCCGCGACGGCGCTCGGGCCGGGCGAGGTGGTCCACTCGATCTTCAGGGTGCTGCCGTTGCCCTTGAAGGTGCGGCGGATGGACTCCGAGCCGGCCGGCTGCAGCCAGTCCGGCAGCACGATCGAGAAGCCGGACTGGTCCTTGTACTCGTGGTAGCCGGCCGGCACCGCCGCGCCGGTCGGCGCCGGGGCGGCCGGAACCGGGGCGACCGGGGTCGTCACCGGGGGCGCGACCGGCGTCGTGGACACGGGCGCTGCCGTGGCCGGCGCCGGCGGCGCCGCCTCGGCGGGCGAACCCGCCGCCGTGGGGCCGGCCCCGGTGGCCGTCACCGCCGCGGACGCGGGCGCGCCCCCGCTGGTCGACGCCACCGGGGAGGTGGAGCCGGCGCCGGTCGCCGAACCGTCATCCGGGCCGCCCAGCGCCTGGACCACCGCGACCACCCCGGCGATCAGCAGCAGCACCAGGACCACCGCGACCACGGCCAGCCGCCGCCGGCCCTTGCGCGGGTCGGCCCCGGCGGCCTGGGTCGCGCCACGGGTCCACTCGCCGCTCACCGTCCGGACCGGATCGGGCCCCGGTGCGGCGCCCTCCCCCGTCTCCGGGACCGACGCGCCCGACGCGCCGGAGGTGCCCGACGGGGTCGAGGAGGCCGGCGCAGTGGCGGAGGCGGCCGGAGCGGCCTTCTCGGCGTCCCGCGCCCGGCTCCCCACCCGGACGGTGCCGAGCAGCCCACCGATGGTCCGCTTCCCGACCGGCGCGTCGCCGCCCCGACCGTCCTCGGCGCCCTCGGCACCCTGGGCGCCCTTGATGTCCTCGGAGCCCTCGGAGCCCTTGGAGTCCTCGGCCTTCCCGGCGGCGCCGGTGTCCTCGGTGCTCCGCTCCGCCCCGGCGCCCGGACCGGGCAGCGCCACCGGCACCGCGTGCTCGGTCGTCGACTCGGCCCGCGCGGTCGCCTCGGCCGCCACCCGCTTGAGCATCGAACGGGTCTGCGAGGCGTCCAGCCGCTTGGCCGGATCCTTCTCCAGCAGCCCCTCGATGACCGGCCTCAACGACCCGGCGTTGTACGGCGTGCCGAGGTCCTCGGTCATCACCGCCGTCAGGGTGGCCAGCGCCGACCCCCGGTCGTACGGCGGACGGCCCTCCACCATCGCGTACAGCGTGCCGCCCAGCGACCACAGGTCGGCCGGCGGGCCGGGCTTCTGCCCCCGGGCCCGCTCCGGGGATATGTACGAGGGCGCGCCGACCAGCATCCCGGTGGAGGTCACCGAGGCGTCGCCCTCCACGCTGGCGATGCCGAAGTCGGTGAGCACCACCCGGCCGTCCTCGCCGATCAGCACGTTGGACGGCTTCACGTCACGGTGCAGGATGCCGAGCGCGTGGGCGGCTCCCAGCACGCCCAGCACGTCGAGCGCGATCTCGGCGGCCCGGGCGGGCGCCAGCGGCCCGTCCTCCTTGATCACGTCCGCCAGCGAGCGGGACTCGACCAGCTCCATCACGATCCACGGCCGGTCGTCCTCCTCGACCACGTCGAAGACGGTGACCGCCGAGGCGTGCCTGATCCGTGCCGTCGCCTTGGCCTCGCGCAGCGTACGGACGATCAGCCGGTGCTTCTCGTCCTCGTCCACGCCGCCGTGCATCCGCAGTTCCTTGACCGCGACGATCCGGCCGAGCATCTCGTCCTCGGCCCGCCAGACGGTACCCATGCCACCGCGGCCGAGCACCGCGTCCAGCCGGTAGCGTCCGGCCAGGAGGCGGCCGGTGGAACCCTGCGCCTGGCTCATTCGGAACGCTCCCCCATGTGCTGCCGGCCTGTCGACGTGACGGCGTATCGGCCCGACGCCGGACCGGAATGCCAAGCCTCCATCATCCCCTGTCCCGAGGGCCCGCGGCCACCCGCCCCCCGGCCACCCTGCGGGAACCCGGCCCGGCGCGGCGCTCCGTGCCCGATCTGTGATCGAAAACCCTGTCCGCCCCGCCCCGCGCGCTGCTAACGTTCGGCCGCTCACAGTCTTTCCGGGGGGATTCGACACCCATGACCGCACCCGAACCGGGCACTGACGGCCAGTCGGTCCGGCCGCGCATGGCCCAGCACTACTCGGTGGCACCCGAACCGGACGCCCCAGAGGGCTATGTCGCCCCCGGCATGCCCGGCGCACCGGTGGCCGGTTACGACCCCGCC
Organism: Kitasatospora sp. NPDC058170; assembly: GCF_042883905.1. Taxonomy (NCBI): domain Bacteria; kingdom Bacillati; phylum Actinomycetota; class Actinomycetes; order Kitasatosporales; family Streptomycetaceae; genus Kitasatospora; species Kitasatospora sp. NPDC058170. The sequence goes on along the minus strand of NZ_JBHVUV010000020.1, from coordinate 43,346 downwards.
CCCGACCCCGCCGAACCGTCGGCCGGGCGCCGGCGCCGTCGTCGCCGCCGGCGGACCGGCCTGGCCGTGGCCGTCTCCGCCACCGCGATGCTGGTCGGCGCCCTCGCGTACGGCGCCGCCCTGTCCCGGGTGCAGAGCAGCATCGGCTGGCTGGCGATCGCCCTGGCCGCGGCCGTCGCCTGGCCGCTCGGCCGGATCGGCGGCCAGAACCGGACCCTGCCGCCGCTGGGCGCGCTGCTCTCGGCCACCGGGCTCCTGCTCGGCCAGCTGCTCGGCCAGACGCTGCGCCTGCACCGCCTGGAGGGCACCCCGTACGGGGAACTGCTCGGCGACGCCCTGCGGATCTGGCGCGCGGACCGGCACCCGGTGGACCTCGCCTTCTACGGCATCGCCCTGATCGGCGGCTTCCTGCTCACCCGCCGCACGGCCTCCACCGACTGAGGCCGGAAGCCGGGAGCCGGGGCCGGGTACGGCAGGGCCCCCGCCGGAACGCGTCCGGAGGGGGCCCTGAGACCGGCGGTCGGCGCCGGTCGGCTCAGCGGTGGCTGAGGCCCGGGTTGACCGTCACCTCGACGCGCTGGAACTCCTTGAGCTCCGTGTAGCCGGTGGTGGCCATCGCCCGGCGCAGCGCGCCGAACAGGTTCATGGTGCCGTCGGGGGTGTGCGAGGGCCCGGTGAGGATCTCCTCGGTGGTGCCGACGGTGCCGAGGTCCACCCGCTTGCCGCGCGGCAGCTCCTCGTGGACGGCCTCCATGCCCCAGTGGAAGCCCTTGCCGGGCGCGTCGGTGGCGCGGGCCAGCGCGGCACCGATCATCACCGCGTCGGCGCCGCAGGCGACGGCCTTGGGGATGTCACCGCTGTAGCCGACGCCGCCGTCCGCGATCACGTGCACGTAGCGGCCGCCGGACTCGTCCATGTAGTCGCGGCGGGCCGCGGCCACGTCGGCGACGGCGGTGGCCATCGGCACCTGGATGCCGAGCACGCCGCGGGTGGTGTGGGCGGCGCCGCCGCCGAAGCCGACCAGCACGCCGGCCGCACCGGTGCGCATGAGGTGCAGCGCGGCGGTGTAGGTGGCACAGCCGCCGACGATCACCGGGACGTCCAGCTCGTAGATGAACTGCTTGAGGTTCAGCGGCTCGGCCGCACCGGAGACGTGCTCGGCGGAGACGGTGGTGCCGCGGATGACGAAGACGTCGACGCCGGCGTCCACGACGGCCTTGGAGAACTCGGCGGTGCGCTGCGGGGAGAGCGCGGCGGCGGTGACCACGCCGGAGTCGCGGACCTCCTGGATCCGCTGCTTGATCAGCTCGGCCTTGATCGGCGCGGCGTAGATCTCCTGCAGGCGGCGGGTGGCGGCGGCCTGGTCGTTGATCGTGGCGATCTCGTCGAGCAGCGGCTGCGGGTCCTCGTAGCGGGTCCAGAGGCCTTCGAGGTTGAGCACGCCCAGCCCGCCGAGGCGGCCGATGGCGATGGCCTGCTGCGGGGAGACCACGCTGTCCATCGGGGCGGCCAGGAACGGCAGCTCGAAGCGGTAGGCGTCGATCTGCCAGGCGATCGAGACCTCCTTCGGGTCACGCGTACGCCGGCTGGGGACGACGGCGATGTCGTCGAATGCGTATGCCCGGCGGCCGCGCTTGCCTCGCCCGATCTCGATCTCAGTCACTTCGTTCGAGCCCTTCTGGTTTGTTGCTCATGCCCGCCGGGTCACCCCGGCCGCCCCCAGTATCCCGCACCTGCTCCGACGCGCGCGCTCGCCTCCCGGACACGCGCGAGGGGCCCGCGGCTGCGGGCCCCTCGGTGTCGGACGTGTCAGCGGGTGGTGTAGTTCGGCGCCTCGACGGTCATCTGGATGTCGTGCGGGTGGCTCTCCTTGAGGCCCGCCGAGGTGATCCGCACGAAGCGGCCCTTGCTCTCCATCTCGGCGACGGTGGCCGCACCGACGTAGCCCATGGTCTGCCGCAGGCCGCCGACCAGCTGGTACAGCACGGCGGAGAGCGGGCCGCGGTAGGGCACCTGGCCCTCGATGCCCTCGGCGATCAGCTTCTCGTCCGAGGTGACCTCGCCCTGGAAGTACCGGTCCTTGGAGAAGGACTTCGCCTGCCCGCGGGACTGCATGGCGCCCAGCGAGCCCATGCCGCGGTAGGACTTGAACTGCTTGCCGTTGATGAACAGCAGCTCGCCCGGGGACTCCTCGCAGCCGGCCAGCAGCGAGCCCAGCATCACGGTGTCGGCGCCGGCGGCGAGCGCCTTGCCGATGTCGCCGGAGTACTGCAGGCCGCCGTCGCCGATCACCGGCACCCCGGCCGCCTGACAGGCGACCGCGGCCTCGTAGATCGCGGTGACCTGCGGGACGCCGATGCCGGCGACCACGCGGGTGGTGCAGATGGAGCCGGGGCCGACGCCGACCTTGACGCCGTCCACGCCGGCGTCGATCAGCGCCTGGGCGCCGTCGCGGGTGGCGACGTTGCCGCCGACCACGTCGACGCCGACGGCGGCCTTGATCTTGGCGATCCAGGCCAGCGCGTTGTGGCTGTGGCCGTGCGAGGTGTCGACGACCAGGAAGTCCACGCCCGCCTCGACCAGGGCCTGGGCCCGGTCGAAGGCCTCGGCGCTGGCACCCACCGCGGCACCGACCAGCAGACGGCCCTCGGCGTCCTTGGCGGCGTTCGGGTACTTCTCGGCCTTGACGAAGTCCTTGACGGTGATCAGGCCCTTGATCCGGCCCTCGTCGTCGACCAGCGGGAGCTTCTCGATCTTGTGGCGGCGGAGCAGCCCGATCGCGTCCTCACCGCTGATGCCGACCTTGCCGGTGATCAGCGGCATCGGGGTCATGATCTCGCGGACCTGGCGGCGGCGGTCCGACTCGAAGGCCATGTCGCGGTTGGTGACGATGCCGAGCAGCTTGCCCGCCTCGTCCGCGATCGGCACACCGCTGATCCGGAACTTGGCGCACAGCGCGTCGGCCTCGGCCAGGGTGGTCTCCGGGCCGACCGTGATCGGGTCGGTGACCATGCCGGACTCGGAACGCTTCACCAGGTCGACCTGGTTGGCCTGGTCCTCGACCGAGAGGTTGCGGTGCAGGACGCCGACGCCGCCCTGGCGGGCCATCGCGATCGCCATCCGCGCCTCGGTGACCTTGTCCATCGCCGCGGACAGCAGCGGGATGTTGACGCGCACGTTCCGGGAGACCCGCGAGGAGGTGTCGACCTGGTTCGGCAGCACCTCGGAGGCCCCGGGCAGCAGCAGCACGTCGTCGTACGTGAGCCCGAGCATCGCGAACTTCTCGGGTACGCCTGCGGCGTTGTAGGACATTTTGGGGGTACCTTCCGTGGCCGGCCTAATCCGCTCGCGCCCTGAGGGTGGGGGCGCACTCCATCGCTCACTCGCTCAGGCCGCCGAAAGCTCGGTGCCATTGGAGGAACCTCCAGGGAAACCCCGCTCGCACCCACGGAACTTTGGCGACCCGCCCAGGCGCCGATACCCCATGGTACTGGCACCGCGAATGTGTCCTCGTGTGCCCTTGACAACACCAACCGCCCATGGGCCATTCCGGCCCCACCGGGGCGGACGATCAGGAGGACTCCTCCGCGAGCGCCCGCAGCCGGCTGAGCGCACGGTGCTGGGCCACCCGGACGGCGCCGGGCGACATCCCGAGCACCTCCCCGGTCTCCTCGGCCGACAGCCCGGCGGCCACCCGCAGCAGCACGAGTTCGCGCTGACGGGCCGGCAGGTTGGAGAGCAGTTCCTTGGCCCAGGCCGCGTCGCTGCTGAGCAGCGCCCGCTCCTCCGGGCCGAGCGCCTCGTCCGGCACCTCCGGCAGGTCGTCCTGCGCGATCACCGTCGAGCCGGGCCCGCGCATCGCGGCCCGCTGCAGATCGGCGATCTTGTGCGCGGCGATGCCGTAGACGAAGGCCTCGAACGGCCGCCCCTGGTCCCGGTAGCGGGGCAGTGCGCAGAGCACCGCCACACAGACCTCCTGGGCGACGTCGTCCACGTGGTGCCGGGCGCCGCCCGGCAGCCGCACCAGCCGGCCGCGGCAGTAGCGCAGCGCCAGCGGGTGGACGTAGGCGAGCAGCGCGTCGATCGCCGGACCCTCGCCGCGGACGGCCGCCGCGACCAGTTCGCCGACCAGCGGCGAGCTGCCGGCACCGAGCACCGGGGGCCGGACGACCCCGCTCCCGCCGGTCACGCCCCCGCCGGTCCCGTCGTCGGAATCCGCGTACGACGAATCGTGGCCCTGGCCGGAGGGCTCGGCCTCCACCGGGTCCGCCTCGCCGGTAGCACCGGCAACGTCGTCACGCATCGGTCCATGGTGCCTGGTCGAACGGGAAAACGCGGCACCGCGTCCGGAGTTGTGCACCGGAACGTTATGCGGTGCGGCACCGCCCACCACGGCACCGCGCACCACCGGCCCCTCCTGCACCGTGCCTCCCGCCCCGCCGCCGTCGGTGGCCTCGTCCGTTGCGCCGTCCGCCGAGTGAGCTGCGGCCGTGTGGTTCGCCGCAGTGCCTGTCCGCTGGTCCCCGAGGTGCTCCACTCCTCCATGGTGCAACCTCGGGACCGTAACGTCACACGCCTCGGCACGGGGAATCGCGAGCAGCCCGCCGATTCCGGCGGGGCCGCCGGCGGTCAGCGGACCAGGCCCCAGCGGAACCCGAGGGCCACCGCGTGCGCACGGTCCGATGCGCCGAGCTTCTTGAACAGCCGCCGGGCGTGGGTCTTCACGGTGTCCTCGGAGAGGAACAGCTCGCGGCCGATCTCGGCGTTGCTCCGGCCGTGGCTCATGCCCTCCAGCACCTGGATCTCACGTGCCGTCAGGGTCGGCGCGGCGCCCATGTCGGGGCTGCGCAGCCGGCGCGGGGCGAGCCGCCAGGTCGGGTCGGCGAGCGCCTGGGTCACGGTGGCCCGCAGCTCGGCGCGCGAGGCGTCCTTGTGCAGGTACCCGCGGGCCCCGGCGGCCACCGCGAGGGCGACGCCGTCGAGGTCCTCGGCGACGGTGAGCATGATGATGCGCGCGCCCGGGTCGGCGGACAGCAGCCGCCGGACCGTCTCGACCCCGCCGAGGCCGGGCATCCGGACGTCCATCAGAACGAGATCGGAGCGGTCGGCCACCCAGCGGCGGAGGACCTCCTCCCCGTTCGTCGCGGTGGTGACCCGGTCGACGCCGGGTACGGTCGCGACCGCGCGGCGAAGCGCCTCGCGGGCGAGCGGGGAATCGTCGCAAACGAGAACGGAAGTCATGACCGTCGTCCTCCGCAGCTGATCCGCGTCACGTTGAGCCTCCTGGCTGGTACGAATCTCTCCGACACGGCCGATTGGCGACAGACCCCGTACTGATCGCCGGTACTTCCCCGCGATCGTTCCCGACGTCCGGCGCCCGCTAACCGCCTCCGCACTTCCAACGACCGTCACTCGAATGAGTTACGGCTTTCAGGGCCATCTCCACCACTGTACGTGGCCAACCCGTTACCGATCAGCCGCATCGCGGTGCACACGCCGCACTTTTGTGCAGCTCGCGCGCGGTGGGCGCGCGACCCGCACACCGGCGCGGGGCGCCGTACGCCCGTCGACCACCCGATTGCCACGTCTGCGCCCGCCGAAGGCCATGCCCACTTTGCCCGTTTTTATAGCTTTTGTATGGTCATTGACTGTTGTGCCACTCTGTGGGTGACTTGTCCATGGAGTTGCCTTAAGTCATATTTCCAGGTGTCCACACCAGCGCATCGAAGCCTCGCCGTGCCGCACAGTCCAGCCCGCCGCTGGTGGCCGGCCCCGGCCGACGAGCCTCTGAAGGGAATGAGCCATGGCAGATTTCTCCCGCCTCCCCGGGCCCAACGCGGATCTCTGGGACTGGCAGCTGTCCGCAGCCTGCCGCGGCGTGGACAGCTCGCTCTTCTTCCACCCCGAGGGCGAGCGCGGGGCCGCACGCAGTTCGCGCGAGGCGAGCGCCAAGGAGGTCTGCATGCGCTGCCCGGTACGCACCGAGTGCGCCGCGCACGCGCTGGCGGTCCGGGAGCCGTACGGCGTCTGGGGAGGGCTCACCGAGGACGAGCGCGAGGAGATGATGGGACGCTCGCGCAACCGCCTGGTCGAGGTGCCGCTGGCCATGCCGTCCGGCATTCCGCGCTGAACGCGGTCCGTCCCGCGTCGTGAAGAAACGTTTCTTCGCGGCGCCTCAGGGCGCCTCCGAGCCAGTGTGATCGCGGCTCAGCGCCCGGCGGCCGCCCCCGCCAGCCGCTCCAGCATCAAGGCCACGGCCGGCACCTCGGCGAGGTCCGGCAGGGTCAGGGCGACCACCTGCCGCACCGCGGGCGCCCCCGAGGCGGTCCGCACCGGCACCGCCGACACGCCGTCAGGGCGTACCGACTCCAGCGCCAGACCCGGCAGCACCGCCACTCCGAGCCCGGCCGCCACCAGGCCGACCACCGCCGGGTAGTCGTCCGTCGCGAAGTCGATCCGCGGCTCGAAGCCCGCTCCCGCACACAGCTCCACCAGGTGGCCCCGGCACTGCGGGCAGCCGGCGATCCACTGCTCCCCCGCCAGCTCGGCCAGTTCCACCGGCTCCGCCGCGGCGCCCGACCCGCCGCCCGCCGCGCCGCGCCCCGCCAGCGGGTGCGCGGCCGGCAGCAGCCCGATCAGCGGGTCGTCCAGCAGCGGGGTGACCACCAGGTCGGACCAGTCGGTGACGGCGCTGAGCTGCTGCGCCTCCAGGTTCGCCTCGGCCCTCGCCTCGCGCGGGGTGCCGTGGGCGGGCGCCGGCGCCGGGGCGCCGCCGGGCGTGTGCGGGTAGCGGAACGCCAGCGCCACCTCGCACTCGCCGCCGCGCAGCATCGCCAGCGACTCCGGCGGCTCCGCCTCGACCAGCGACACGCGCACCCCCGGATGGCTGTCCCGCAGCCGGGCGACGGCGGGTGGCACCAGAGTGGAACTCGCCGTCGGGAAGGAGACCAGCCGCACCCGCCCGGCCCGCAGCCCGGCGATCGCCGCCACCTCCTCCTCGGCCGCGGAGAGCCCGGCCAGGATCCCGGTGGCATGCTTGAGCAGCACCCGCCCGGCCTCGCTCAGCTGCATGCCGCGGCCGGAGCGGACCACCAGCGGGGTGTCCACGGACTTCTCCAGGGCCTTCATCTGCTGGCTGATGGCAGGCTGGGTACAGCCCAGCTCACGCGCGGCGGCGGAGAAGGAGCCGGTGCGGGCGACAGCACGCAGGACGCGCAGGTGGCGGGCCTCGATCATGCCTCAGTTATAAGGCAATCTTTGCCGTAAGCAAAATTATACTGATGGTTGAATGCGGGACAACGCGCCGGCGCGTTGCAAAACGCCGGCGGCCCGGCCGCACCCCCGAGGGGGGCGGACCGGGCCGCCGGTCACTGATCAGGCGTCAGTGGGAGTGGCCGTGGCCGCCGTGCGCGTGGCCGTTGTCGGCCTCCTCTTCCTTCTTCTCCACCACGAGGGTCTCGGTGGTGAGCAGCAGGGAGGCGATCGACGCGGCGTTCTCCAGCGCGGAGCGGGTGACCTTGACCGGGTCGATGACGCCGGCCTTCAGCAGGTCGCCGTACTCACCGGTGGCCGCGTTGAAGCCGTGACCGGCCTCCAGCTCGGCGACCTTGTGGGTGATGACGTAGCCCTCGAGGCCCGCGTTCTGGGCGATCCAGCGCAGCGGCTCGGCGAGCGCCTTGCGGACGACCGCGACACCGGTCGCCTCGTCGCCCGAGAGGCCCAGGCCGCCCTCCAGCACCTTGGCGGCGTGGACGAGGGAGGCGCCACCGCCGGCGACGATGCCCTCCTCGACCGCGGCACGGGTCGCCGAGATGGCGTCCTCCAGGCGGTGCTTGCGCTCCTTCAGCTCCACCTCGGTGGCGGCGCCGACCTTGATGACGCAGACGCCGCCGGCCAGCTTGGCCAGGCGCTCCTGCAGCTTCTCGCGGTCCCAGTCGGAGTCCGTGTTGGCGATCTCGCCCTTGATCTGGGCGACGCGGCCGGCGACGGCCTCGGTGTCACCGGCACCGTCGACGACCGTGGTCTCGTCCTTGGTGATGGTCACGCGGCGGGCGGTGCCCAGCACGTCCAGACCGGCCTGGTCGAGCTTGAGGCCGACCTCCTCGGAGATGACGGTGGCACCGGTCAGGGTGGCCAGGTCGCCCAGGATCGCCTTGCGGCGGTCACCGAAGCCCGGGGCCTTGACGGCCACGGCGTTGAAGGTGCCACGGATCTTGTTCACCACGAGGGTGGACAGCGCCTCGCCGTCGACGTCCTCGGCGATGATCAGCAGCGGCTTGGAGGCACCGCCCTGCAGGATCTTCTCCAGCAGCGGCAGGAGCTCCTGGATGGAGGAGATCTTGCCCTGGTTGATCAGGATGTACGGGTCCTCGAGAACCGCCTCCTGACGCTCCGCGTCGGTGACGAAGTACGGCGAGAGGTAGCCCTTGTCGAACTGCATGCCCTCGGTGAAGTCCAGCTCCACGCCGAAGGTGTTGGACTCCTCGACGGTGATGACACCGTCCTTGCCGACCTTGTCGATCGCCTCGGCGATGAGCTCGCCGACCTGGGTGTCCTGCGCGGAGAGGGACGCGACGGCGGCGACGTCGTCCTTGCCCTCGATCTCGCGGGCGATGGACAGCAGGTGCTCGGAGACGGCGGCGACGGCCTTGTCGATGCCCTTCTTCAGGGCGGCCGGGCCGGCACCGGCGGCGACGTTGCGCAGACCCTCGTTGACCAGGGCCTGGGCCAGCACGGTGGCGGTGGTGGTGCCGTCGCCCGCGACGTCGTTGGTCTTGGTGGCGACCTCCTTGACGAGCTGCGCGCCAAGGTTCTCGTACGGGTCGTCGAGCTCGACCTCACGCGCGATGGTGACACCGTCGTTGGTGATGGTCGGCGCGCCGAACTTCTTGTCGATGACGACGTTGCGGCCCTTGGGACCGATCGTCACCTTGACGGTGTCGGCCAGCTTGTTCACGCCGCGCTCCAGCGAGCGGCGGGCGTCCTCGTCGAACTGCAGGATCTTCGCCATGTTCCCTATTCCCTCGGGGGTGCGGCCATCGCGGCGGCCGCGAACTACGTGAGCCAACAACCACGCCCCGGGCCCCTGTCACTAGGGACACGGATCCGGGGCGGGCTGGAACGTCTTACTTCTCGGTGGTGCGTTTACTTCTCGATGATGGCGAGAACGTCACGCGCCGAGAGAACGAGGTACTCCTCGCCCTGGTACTTCACCTCGGTGCCGCCGTACTTCGAGTACAGGACGATGTCGCCGACGGCGACATCGAGCGGCAGACGCTGGCCGTCCTCGAAGCGGCCCGGGCCGACGGCCAGGACGACGCCCTCCTGGGGCTTCTCCTTGGCGGTGTCCGGGATAACCAGGCCGGAGGCCGTGGTGGTCTCGGCGTCGAGCGGCTGGACCACGATGCGGTCCTCGAGCGGCTTGATGGCAACCTTGCTGCTGGTGGTCACGTCCGAGCTCCCCTTCGGAGATTACGGGGTTTTCTAACGGGTAGGGGCGAACCTGCGAGTCTGCCGTCGCGGGGGTCAGACACACGTTGTCCGCGTTAGCACTCCCCATGGGGGGAGTGCCAAGGACGACCATAGGCCGGTGTTAGCACTCAGTCAACCAGAGTGCCAACGGCGCGCCCTCCGGATTCGATTCGCGGGGCGCCCGCGGGATGAGTAGCCGTACTCATGTGCGGCCGGACGCCCCGGGCGCAGACTCGTCCCATGACCGCCCAACCGGCGCGCCCCGGGCCGCCCCTGTCGGAGGACGTGGTGCTCACCGCACTGCTCCTGCCCCTGCTGGCGGCCCTGCCGGTCGGCCTCCTCGCGCTCGTCGCGAGCATCGCCTGGAACACCTCCGGGCAGGCCCAGGGAACGGTCGTCGGCATCGGCCTGGCGATCGGTCCGCCGCTGTGCCTGGGAGCGGCCGGCCTGGTCGTCCGGCGCAGCTGGCGGTCCGGCTACCGGATCCTGCCGATCGCCGCCGGGGTGGCGCCCTTCCTGCCGCTGCTCTGGGCCTTCGCGGGCTTTCCCGGCGTGTGACCGGCGAGAATGGCCGGGTGGAGACCGAGAACCTGCAGCCCCTGCTGACGCCCGAGGGCCGAGCCCTGCTCGCCGAGCTGCGCGAGTTCGCGCCCGAGGAGGAACTGGCGCTGGCCACCCGGCTGCGGCGGGAGCACCCGGCGGAGCTGGTGTCCGCCGCGTTCGGGCAGGCCCGGCTGCGGCAGCGGGCGCGGGCGAAGTTCGGCGCGGACGCCGACCTGATGTACTTCACGCCCAACGGGGTCGAGCAGTCCACCCGGCGCAGCGTCGCCGAGTGGCGGGCGCGGCGGTTCGCCGAGCTCGGGGTCCGGCGGCTGGCCGACCTCTGCTGCGGGATCGGCGGGGACGTGCTGGCGCTGGCCCGGGCCGGGATCGAGGTGCTCGCCGTCGACCGGGATCCGGCCGCCTGCGCCGCCACCGCCGCCAACGCGGCCGCGCTGGGCCTGTCCGACCTGGTCGAGGTGCGCTGCGCGGACGTCGCCGACGTCGACGTCACCGGCTTCGACGCGGTCTTCACCGACCCGGCCCGCCGGACCGCGCGGGGCCGGGTGTTCGACCCGGAGGCGTACACCCCGCCGCTGTCCTGGGCGGTCGAGGCCGGCCGGCGCACCCCGATCGGCGCGCTGAAGGTGGCCCCGGGCATCCCGCACACGGCCGTCCCGGCGGACGCCGAGGCCGAGTGGGTCTCCGACCACGGCGACGTCAAGGAGGCGGTGCTCTGGTTCGGCACCGGGGCCGGGCGCCCGCACCGGGCCACCCTGCTGCCGCACGGCGACTCGCTGACCGGCGGCGACCTGCCCGACCCGCCCGCCGGGCCGGTCGGGCGCTACCTGTACGAGCCGGACGGCGCGGTGATCCGGGCCCACCTGGTCGCCGAGGTGGCGGGGCAGGTGGGCGGCCGGCTGATCGACCCGAAGATCGCCTACGTCACCTCGGACCGGCTGGTCGCCACCCCGTACGCGCACGCGTACGAGCTGACCGACGTGCTGCCGTTCCACATCAAGAAGCTGAAGGCACTGCTGCGCGAGCGGGCCGTCGGCACGGTGGTGATCAAGAAGCGCGGGATGGCGATCACCCCGGAGGACCTGCGCCGCCAGCTGAAGCCGAGCGGCCCGAACTCCGTCACGGTGATCCTCAGCCGCACCGACCACGGACCGCTGATGATGCTCGGGCAGCCCGTCACGTCCCCGTAGCGGCGCTCACGCGGGCGGCTGGATGTAGTCCTCCAGCCGCCCCACCGCGAAGCCCTGCTCCTGGATCCGGGCCAGCATCTCGCCGAACATCTGCGTCATGCTCTCGCCCTTGAGGTCCTTCGGGCCACGGAAGTGCGCGAGGACGATGTCACCGGGCTTCAGCTTCTTGTCCGCCGCCTGGTACTGCATGTCGTGGATCTGCATCGACTCGCGCCACAGCACGATCGCCCGCGGCCCGCACTGCTGCACCGAGGTGTTGAGCGCCGGGGTGTTGGCGCCGTCCCCGTACGGCGGGCGGAACAGCAGCGGCGCGGTGCCGTACTGCTGGGTGAGCGCGGACTGGGCGTCACAGATCTCGGACTTCTGCTTCTCCGGCGGGACCTTGCTCATCTGGGCGTGGTCCACGGTGTGGTTGTGGATGTGGTTGCCGAGCGCCTGGAGCGGCTTGAAGTAGCCGTAGTCGTCCTTGACGATGTCCCGGGTCAGGAACATCGAGACCGGCACCTTGAGGTCGGTCAGCATCTCGACGAACTTCGGGTCCTTCTCGGCGCCGTCGTCGATGGTGATGAAGACGACCTTGTCGTTCGTCCGCACCTCGCTGAACACCGGTACCGGGCCGGTCCGCTGGAGCTTGACCGGTTTGTCGGCCGGCGCCGCGGGGGTGGGCGGCAGCGGCTTGAGGCCCCACTTGGCCCAGGCCGCCGCGTCCCCGGCGGCGGGCGCCGCGGCCGGCGGCGAGGCGGCCGGGGGCGTGGTGGCCGCCGGGGTCTGTGCGGCGCCGCCGGCCGACGGCTTCGCCGCGCTCTGGGAGCCGCCGAGGGCGGCCGCCGCGCTGCCGGCGTCCCCGTCGCCGCCGCACCCCGTGGCGGCCGCCAGCACGGCCAGTGCCCCCACCGCGTACGCCCTCGTCCTGCCCCGCCCGTACTTCTTCACCGCGCTGCGCTCCCCGGTCCCGTTCAGCTTCTTATCAGCTTGCACGGTAACGGTCGGCTGTTCGGTTCCCCACCGGGGCGGGTGGGGCTCCGGGCGGGTGGGGCCCGGCCTACTCCGCGTGCGTACGGGTGAAGGACCAGCGGTGCACCGGGCGGCCGAGCAGCTCGGCGGGCGGCTCGGGCACGGGGACGGGCGCGCCCGTCCACCAGGTGATCAGCAGCACCCGGTCGCCGGGCGCGCCGAACAGCTCGGTGCGGACCAGGCCGTCCGAGCCGCGCAGCGCGGGCAGCGCCGCCTCGCGGACCCAGGCCTCCAGCGCGGCGCCGCGTCCCTCCGCGGCCCGGGCCTCCCACATCGCCGCGGTGGTGGTCACCGCGCGTCGCCGCCCAGGGCCAGGTACGCCTGGCCGTGGACGTCGCCGTGCGCGGCCGCCGCGGCGGGCACGTGCACGTCGGTGACGGGAAGCGAGGAGTCGGCCGACAGGTCGAACGACGACGGCGCGCGGTCGCGCCAGACCATCTCGGAGCCGAGCGCGGCGACCATCGCGCCGTTGTCGGTGCACAGGCCCGGACGCGGCACCCGCAGCCGGATGCCCGCCTTCTCGCAGCGCTGCAGGGCCATCTCGCGCAGCCGGGAGTTGGCCGCCACCCCGCCGCCGATCATCAGGTGGTCGACGCCGTTCTCCTTGCACGCCTTGACGGCCTTGCGGGTCAGCACGTCGGTGACCGCCTCCTGGAAGGAGGCCGCGACATCCGCGATCGGCACCTCCTCGCCGGCCCGGCGCTTCGCCTCCACCCAGCGGGCGACGGCGGTCTTCAGGCCGGAGAAGGAGAAGTCGTACGCCGGGTCCTTCGGGCCGCTCAGGCCGCGCGGGAAGGCGATCGCCTTTCGGTCGCCCTCGCGGGCGGTGCGGTCGACCACCGGGCCGCCGGGGAAGCCGAGGCCGAGCACCCGGGCGACCTTGTCGAAGGCCTCGCCGGCCGCGTCGTCGATGGTCGCGCCGAGCGGGCGGACGTCGGTGGTGATGTCCTCGCTCAGCAGCAGCGAGGAGTGCCCGCCGGAGACCAGCAGCGCCATCGTCGGCGAGGGCAGCCGGCCGTGCTCCAACTGGTCCACGCAGATGTGCGAGGCGAGGTGGTTGACCCCGTACAGCGGCTTGTCGAGCGCCCAGGCGTACGCCTTGGCGGCGCTGACGCCGACCAGCAGCGCGCCCGCCAGGCCCGGGCCCGCGGTGACGGCGATGCCGTCCAGGTCCGAGGCCTTGATCCCGGCGGTGTCCAGGGCGCGCTGGATGGTCGGGACCATCGCCTCCAGGTGCGCGCGGCTGGCGATCTCGGGGACGACGCCGCCGAAGCGGGCGTGGTCGTTGACGCTGGAGGCGACCGCGTCGGCGAGCAGCGTGGTGCCGCGCACGATGCCGACGCCGGTCTCGTCGCAGGAGGTCTCGATACCGAGGACGAGCGGTTCGTCAGCCATGGCGGTGTTCCTTCAGGTCCTTCGGTTCGGTGCTGGGGTGGTCGAGGCGCATCACCAGCGCGTCGACGTTGGCGGGCTGGTAGTAGCCGCGCCGGATGCCGACCGCCTCGAAGCCGAAGCGCTCGTAGAGCCGCTGGGCGCGCGGGTTGTCCACCCGCACCTCCAGCAGCAGTTCGGCGCAGTCGCGCCGGGCGGCCTCCCGGACGAGGTCGGTGAGCAGCGCCGCGCCGAGGCCGGCGCCCTGGTGGCGCCGGTCGACGGCGATGGTCTGCACATCGCCCTCGCCGGCCACCGCCATCAGTCCGGCGTAGCCGACGATCGCGCCGTCGGCGGTGGTGGCGACGGTGTAGTGGCGGGTGCCGCCGGGGTGGGCCTCGGCCAGTTCGGACCAGTACATCCCGGTCGACCAGGCGTCCTCGGGGAAGAGCCGCAGCTCCAGCTCCATCACCGGGGCGATGTCCCACCAGCGCATCGGGCGCAGGGTGGTGCCGCTGCTCACGCCGGGAGCACCGCCTTGTAGCCGGCCGGCACCTGGGCGTCCGGGCGGCGCAGGTAGAGCGGCACGGTGGGCAGCAGCTCGCGGCCGGCGGCCAGCTCGGCGGCGGCGAAGTCGGCGAGCGCGCCGGCCGAGACGTGCTCGGGGCCGTGCGCGCCGGGGAAGGCCTCCGGGTAGAGCAGCGCACCGGCGCCGACCGACCGCGACTGCGGCGTCAGCTCGGCCGGGCGGTCCACCGCGGGGCCCTCGGTACGGCGGCCGTCGGCGTCGTACGAGGCCCAGTAGACCTCCTTGCGGCGGGCGTCGGTGGCCACTGTGAACGGCACCCCGGCCAGGCCCTCGGCGCGGGCCCGGTGGGCGATCGCGTCCAGGGTGCAGACACCGTGCACGGGCAGGCCGAGCGCGTGGCCGAGCGCGGCGGCGGTGACCAGGCCGACCCGCAGGCCGGTGTACGGGCCCGGGCCGACGCCCACGGCGATGCCGGTGAGCCGGTGCTTGTCGACACCGGCCTCCCGCAGCACCCGGTCGATGGCGGGGAGGAGCAGTTCGCCGTGGCGCCTGGCGTCGACCTGGTCGGTCTCGGCGAGGACGGCCGTGCCGTCGTGGACGGCGGCGGTGACGGCGGGGGTAGCGGTGTCGAACGCGAGCAGCAGCACGGGTCAAGGTTAGACCGGTCGGCGCGGGAGGCGGCCGCCGGAGCCGGTCCACCCGGTCGACCGGGCGTCCGCATCCGGAACACACGTCCTACGGGGTGCGGGTCCGGGCGGGTGGACCTGGCACGATGGGGCCGACGGGTTTTGGGACGGCGGTGGGAGCGGCACGTGGCGAAGATGGGTCCGGGAGTGGTGGTCACCGGGCTGACCCTGGGGGCCCTGGCGGTGGTCAGTCTGCTGGCCTTCCAGGCCAACGGGGCGCAGGACCGCGCGGGCGGCCCGCACTCCAGTGCGAGCGCGTCCTCGTCGTCGAGCGGCCCGACGGCCTCGGCCACGGCCTCGCCCTCCGCCTCGCCCACGCCGACCGCCCCCGCGCTGCCCGCGAGCTCGGGCACCGGGCTGCGGGTCGTCTACTCGGTCGGCAGCCACAGCGTCTGGCTGGTCG
Source organism: Kitasatospora sp. NPDC058170 (assembly GCF_042883905.1). Taxonomy (NCBI): domain Bacteria; kingdom Bacillati; phylum Actinomycetota; class Actinomycetes; order Kitasatosporales; family Streptomycetaceae; genus Kitasatospora; species Kitasatospora sp. NPDC058170. Next base: position 28,121 of record NZ_JBHVUV010000020.1, on the reverse strand, counting down.
ACCCGAAGAAGACCCCGCAGGTGGTGGCCTCCTTCACGGTCACCCCGGGCACCGTGGAGCCGACCCCGGGCAGCTACCCCGTCTACAGCCGCACCCCCGCCACCACGGGCACGGACGGCCGCCAGATCGAGCACGTGGTGCGGTTCACCCAGCAGAACGGCGTGGTGTTCGGCTTCAGCGCGGCCGTCGACGGCGCCACCGCGACCACCGACCCGAAGGGCAAGACCGGCGGCATCCGCAGCAGCCGCCAGGACGGACAGCTGCTCTGGGACTTCGCGCCGAACGGCACCAAGGTGATCGTGATCGCCTAGGCCCTGGGCACCCCGCAGCAGAGCCGGTCCGCCGTGTCAGGCCGCGCGGGGGGCGGTGGCTCCCGCCGTCTCGGTGCAGTCCGCGGCCTCGCGGCGCTCCCGGCGCTCCGGCGGGGTGGACACCGCCTCCGCGGCCGCGCACGCGGCCAGCAGGGCCCGCATCGGTGCGCCCTGCGCCGCCGGGCTCCCGGGGGACGCCTGGGCGTGAGCGCTGTGGGCGGGCTCTCCGGCTCCGGCTCCGCGCGGCGCGCGCTCCGGAACGGGGGTGGTGCTCGACATGGCGCCTCCCTAGTTAGGCAGACCTAACCGCAGCACCCATCCCATCACGCCCGGCACCCCGCCCGCAACACTTTGCCGACAGCCTGTCGGGAAGCGGCCCTTTCGGGCAGGCGGCCCCTGCGGCGGCGTCCGACCGGGGCCGCCCGGCCCGGCGGGAGCCGGCTCAGCCGAGCGCGGTGAGCTCCACGCCCTGCCAGCGCGGGCCGATGCCGGTCAGCAGCACCCGGCGCGGGTCCAGCTCGCCGTCGTCCCCGCCGGCCGCGTCGCCGGGGGCCGTGTCACCGAGGGCGCGCTCGATCCGCACCTCCAGCCGGTTCTCGGAGAGCCGCTCGACCTTGCCCTCGCCCCACTCGACCACCACCACCGACTCCGGCAGCGAGACGTCCAGGTCGAGGTCCTCCATCTCGTCCAGGTCCCCGCCCAGCCGGTACGCGTCCACGTGGACCAGCGCCGGACCGCCGACCAGCGACGGGTGCACCCGGGCGATCACGAAGGTCGGCGAGGTGACCGCACCGCGCACCTGGAGGCCCGCTCCGAGCCCCCGGGTCAGCGTGGTCTTCCCGGCCCCCAGCTCGCCGGAGAGCAGCACGAGGTCCCCCGGCCGCAGCAGCGCGGCCAGCTCCCGGCCGAGCCGGCCCATCCGCTCGGGGGTGGGGACGGTGAGAGTGGCGTGCGAGCCCATGCGCGTGTCATGCCCTTCGGTCCGTACGGCGTGCCGACCTCCGGCCGCCCTCCGCTACGGTGCCACATCCGCGCGGCGGACCCGCCCGGGGTCTCAGTCCTGGGGCTCGGCCGGCTCGGACACCGGGGCCGCGTCCCGGAAGGCTGCGGCGCGGCGCAGCAGTGCGGCCAGCCGCCGGTCGACCAGGTCGGGGCGCTCCAGCATCACCAGGTGGCCGGCGTCCTCGACCAGCTCCAGCTCGGCGCCGGGCAGCCGTTCGGCGATCGCCGCGCTGTGGCCGGGCGGGGTGAGCAGGTCCTTCGTCCCGGCCAGCACCAGGGTGGGGATGCCGCTCAGGGTGGCCAGTGCCGCCGTCTTCTCGTGCGCGCCGAACACCGGGTAGAACTCGGCGACCACGTCGATCGGGGTGGCGTCCAGCAGCTGTTCGGCGAACCGGACGACGCCCGGGTCGACGTCCCGGCCGCCGAAGGAGAACTTCCGGTAGAAGACCGCGGCGAAGTCCGCCCCGAACCGCCGGGTCGCCTCCACCAGCTCGACCTGGCGGCCGAGCAGCTTCATCACTCCGGGCGCGGCGCGCTTGAAGAGCTTGGCGCCCAGGGCGGGCAGGCCGAGGGTGACGGCGTCCCAGTCGCCCGCCAGGGTGCCGATCAGCGCGACCCCGGCCACCCGCTCCCGGAACAGCTCCGGGTGCTGGTCGGCCAGTGCCATCACGGTCATGCCGCCCATCGAGTGGCCGACCAGCACGATCGGCCCCGTCGGCACGACGGCGTCGATCACGGCCTTGAGGTCCCCGCCGAGCTGGTCGATGCTCGCGGGTTCGCCGGCCAGGTAGGAGCGGGAGCGCTCGGAGCGGCCGTGGCTGCGCTGGTCCCAGAAGACCAGCCGCACGTCCTCGCGCAGCGCGGCGCGCTGGAAGTGCCAGCTGTCCTGGTTGAGGCAGTAGCCGTGGCAGAAGACGACGGTCAGCGGCTCCCGGCCGCGGGGGGCGTCCGCGCCGGGGCCCTGCCGGCTCCCGGCCCGGTCCAGCGGGCCCTCGGCGTCCGCGCCGGCCTCCTCGCCGCGGCGGCGGGCGAACCAGCCGCGCCGGCCGGCGGCGTCCTGCGGCGGCGCCGCGGGGGACGCCGGGGCGGGTGCGCCGGGCCAGGCGACGCCGTCCAGTTCGACGTAGAGCTCGGTGCCGTCCGGTGCGGGGACGACCCGCGGGCGTCCGCGCAGCGAGCCGTAGGGGGCCTCGGCGTCCAGCTCGGCGCGGGCCCGGCGGCGCATCGCCCGGCCGACGGTCAGCCGTTCGATCGCCACACCGGCGGCGGCGCCGGCCGCGACCACGCCGACCGAGATCCCGATCAGGCCCGCCCGGCTCACCCCGGACGCCGCCCCGGCCGCCTTGGCCACGGCGGCCACCGGGCCGGAGCCGGCGTCCTCGCTCATGCCGCCGGGCCTTCGGCGGCGCCGGCCGGGGCCTCGGCGACACCGCCGACGTAGGCGCGCGGCACCCGGGCACCGATCCTGGTCACGATCTCGTAGGAGATGGTGCCGCAGGCGCGGCCCCAGTCCTCGGCGGTGGGCTCGCCCTGCTCGCCGGCGCCGAACAGCAGCACCTCGTCGCCGACCTCCGGGGTGTCGCCACCGAGGTCCACCACGAACTGGTCCATCGCCACCCGGCCGGCCACCGTGCGCCACTTGCCCGCGATCTGCACCGGCCCGGTGCCGCTGGCGTGCCGGGGGATGCCGTCCGCGTAGCCGACCGGGACGAGGCCGAGGGTGGTCGGGCCGGGGGTGGTGTAGTGGTGGCCGTAGCTGACCCCGTGACCGCCGGGGACGTGCTTGACCAGCGCCAGGCGGGCCGTCAGGGACATCACCGGGCGCAGTCCGAAGTCGGCCGGGCCGCCCACCTCGGGGACGGGCGACAGGCCGTACATCGCCAGGCCGGAGCGGACCATGTCGAAGTGCGACTCCGGGAGCAGCAGCGTCGCCGGGGAGTTGGCGAGGTGGCGGACGTCCGGGCGCAGCCCGGCCGCCTCCGCGTGGGCGAGCGCCTCGCGGTAGGAGTCCAGCTGGGCCTGGATCGAGGGGTGGCCGGGCTCGTCCGCCGCGGCGAAGTGCGACCAGATGCCGACCACCCTGAGCAGGCCCTCGGCCTCGGCGCGGCGGAGGGCGTCGACCAGCTCGGGCCAGTCGTGCGGCTGGCAGCCGTTGCGGCCGAGGCCGGTGTCGGCCTTCAGGTGCACCCGGGCGGGGATGCCGGTCGCGCGGACGGCGGCCAGCAGCTCGTCGAGCGCCCACCGGCCGCTGACCGAGACGTCCACGTCCGCGCGCAGCGCCTCCCGCCAGGGGCCGCCGGGGGTCCAGAGCCAGCACAGGATGCGGGCCCGCTCGGGGCCGATGCCGGCGGCGCGCAGTGCCAGCGCCTCCTGCGGGAGCGCGGTGCCCAGCCAGCCGATCCCTGCGGCGACCGCCTCGCGGGCACACCGGACCGCGCCGTGGCCGTAGGCGTCCGCCTTGACCGTGGCCATCACCGCCGCCGGTCCGACCCGCTCACGCAGCGCGGCGAGGTTGCCGCGCAGGGCGGCCAGATCAATGGTCGCCTCGGCCCTTACGCCGTCGGTGAGGGTGGCCGAGCCGGTCGTCTTCGCAGTTGTCATCAGGGTCAGTCTCCCAGACGTCCCAGGGTCCTCGCCGAACGGCCTGTCGGCGCGGCGCCCCCACCCCCGCACCGCGCGCGCCCCGAACCGTCCGGCACCCCCATCCCGACGCGCGTGGAGCGCCGGCGGTTCCACCAGCGGTTTCCCCCCGGACTGCGCGGAACTACGCGGACCGGTCGGTCCGCTCCGCCCCGCCCGCCGCCGCGCGGACGTCCCGCCAGACCGCCGGCAGGGCGGCCGCCACCTCCATGGCCGTCACCGGGGCACCGCCCGTGTCCGCCGGGAGGGCCTCGGCGTGCGGTCCGCTCCGCGGGGCGGCGGCCGTGCGACCGGCCAGGCCGTGGAGGTACGCGGCGACGGAGGCGGCGTCCAGCGGGGGGAGTCCGGCCGCCAGCAGGGAGCCGGCCAGGCCCGCGAGGACGTCGCCGCTGCCCGCCGTGGCCAGCCAGGACGTCCCGGTGGGGTTGACCCGGACCGTCCCGCCGGGATCGGCGATCACGGTGGTCGACCCCTTCAGCAGCACCGTCGCCCGGTAGGCGCCCGCGAGCCGACGGGCCGTGGCCAACCGGCTCGCGGCCAGCTCGTCGGCGGCCGGCGGCGCACCCCCGTCCGCACCCGCCAGCAGCCTGGCCGCCTCGCCGGTGTGCGGGGTGAGCAGCGTGGGCGCCGTCCGCCCGGCCAGCGCCGAGGGTCCGAGCCGGGCCAGCTCGGTGAGCCCGTCGGCGTCCACCAGCACCGGCACGTCGCCCGCCAGCGCCTCCGCCAGCGCCTGCCGCGCCCCCTCCCCGCCGCCCGGTCCGACCACCCACGCCTGCACCCGCCCGGCCCCGGCCGGTCCGCCCTCGGTGACCAGCACCTCCGGGAACCGCCGCACCACCTCCTCGGCCGCCGTGCCCACGTACCGCACCGCGCCCGCCCCGCCCCGCAGCGCCCCCGCGACGGCCAGCAGCGCCGCCCCCGGGTACGTCGCCGACCCGGCCGCCACCCCGACGACGCCCCGCCGGTACTTGTCGCTCTCCGCCCCCGGCACCGGGAGCAGCGCCGCCGCATCGGCGTGCTGCAGCGCCTCCACCCCGCCCGCCGGGAGTTCCAGCCCGATCCCCACCAGCTGCACCACCCCCGCGTACGAGGCCCCGGGGTCGATCAGCAGCCCCGGCTTGTAGGTGCCGAAGCACACCGTGACGTCCGCCCGCAGCGCCGCCCCGGCCACCTCGCCGGTGTCGGCGTCCACCCCGCTCGGCACGTCGACGGCCACCACCACACCGCGCCGCGCCGCCCGCGCATAAGGCTGCGCCTGCGGCCGCAGACCGCCCCGGCCGCCGATGCCGACGATGCCGTCCAGCACCAGGTCCGCGCACGAGAAGTCGGCCAGGCCGACTTCCTGCTCCACCACCACCCGCCCGTGCGCCGCCCGCAGCGCCGCGAGGCCGCCCTCGTGGGCCCGGGGCGCGGCGAGCAGCACCGCCGTCACCCGCGCGCCCCGCCGGGCCAGGGCCGCACCGGCGTACAGGGCGTCACCGCCGTTGTCACCGCTGCCCGCCAGCACCACCACCCGGCTGCCGCGGACCCGGCCCCGGCGGCGCGTCAGCAGCCGGGCGCAGGTGGCGGCGAGGCCGACGGCGGCCCGCTGCATCAGGGTGCCCTCGGGCAGCCGGGCCATCAGTTCCGCCTCGGCGGCCCGGACCTGGTCGACGCGGTGCGCGCTGCGCATACGGAAAGCCCCTAACCCTCGGCGATGACTACCGCCGACGCTACGCCCGCACCCCGGCCGGGCGACACGTGGCACGATCCGACGCCCGCCCCGGCGCCGCCGCGAACCGGTCGATCCCCGCCACGTCGGTCCCGGCCCCGGCGATCACCTGCTGCTCCGCCACCGTTGCGGCACACTTTCGAGTGACAACCACTTCGATCCCCCACCGGTGTCGGTCCGTACGCCTACCGTGTCGCTCGCAGAAAAAGCACAGGCAGGAGCAGGGACCAGCAGGAGGGAGAAGGGCCATGGTCGCCATGCCGGCAGTCGAACGCCCCCTGGGCCGGGAAGACATCCTCCAGGCGTTCCTGGAGCTGGACACGCCTCCGGGCTTCAAGGCCGAACTCATCGAAGGGGAGATCGTCGTGACCCCACCGCCCGACGGTGACCACGAGGACGCGGTGGCCCGGTTCGGGCGCGCGGTCGCACGGCAGGCAGCGGAGGAGCTCTACGTCAGTGGGGGGAAGGGGCTGATCACCCCCAGGGGCCGCTTCGTCCCGGACGCCACCGTCGCCCCGGTGGGGCACTTCCGCGCCCAGGACTCCTGGTCGACTCCGGTCGGCGTCGCGCTCGTCCTCGAGGTGACGTCCACCAGCCCCGCGAAGGACCGCGAAACCAAGCGGCTGGGGTACGCCGAAGCCGGTGTTCCCTGCTATCTGTTGGTCGACCGCAGCGAGAACCGGGTGACGCTCTTCACCAAACCGAAGGACGGCGACTACGCCGTTCAGCACCGGGTCGCCTTCGGCAATCCGATCGACCTGCCCGCCCCGTTCTCCTTCACGCTCGACACGGCGCCCCTGCAGTAGGAAAGCGGCCACCGCAGGGACACCGTGCCGGGAGGGACCGCTACTCGACGGTGACCGACTTCGCCAGGTTGCGCGGCTGGTCGACCTCGTGGCCCTTGGCCGTGGCCAGCTCGCAGGCGAAGACCTGCAGCGGCACGGTGGAGACCAGCGGCTGCAGCAGGGTCGGCGTCACCGGGATGCGGATCAGGTGGTCCGCGTACGGGACGACCGCCTCGTCGCCCTCCTCCGCGATGACGATCGTGCGGGCGCCACGGGCCCGGATCTCCTGGATGTTGGAGACGATCTTGTCGTGCAGGATCGACCGGCCGCGCGGCGACGGAACGACCACCACGACCGGCAGCCCCTCCTCGATCAGCGCGATCGGGCCGTGCTTCAGCTCGCCCGCCGCGAAGCCCTCGGCGTGCATGTACGCCAGCTCCTTGAGCTTCAGGGCGCCCTCCAGGGCCACCGGGAAGCCGACGTGGCGGCCGAGGAACAGCACCGACTTGGCGTCGGCGAGCGAGCGGGCCAGCTCGCGCACCGGCTCCATGGTCTCCAGGACCTGCTCGACCTGCTTCGGCGCGTCGCCGAGCTCCTTGATGACCGCGGAGATCTCGTCGCCCCACTTGGTGCCGCGCACCTGGCCGAGGTACAGCGCCACCAGGTAGCAGGCCACCAGCTGGGTCAGGAACGCCTTGGTGGAGGCGACCGCGACCTCGGGCCCGGCGTGCGTGTACAGCACCGCGTCCGACTCGCGCGGGATGGTGGAGCCGTTGGTGTTGCAGATCGCCAGCACCTTGGCGCCCTGCTCGCGGGCGTGCCGCAGCGCCATCAGGGTGTCCATGGTCTCGCCGGACTGCGAGATCGCGATGACCAGCGTGCCCGGGCCCATGATCGGGTCGCGGTAGCGGAACTCCGAGGCCACCTCGACCTCGCAGGGGATGCGGGTCCAGTGCTCGATCGCGTACTTGGCGATCATGCCGGCGTGGAAGGCCGTGCCGCAGGCGACGATGACGACCTTGTCGACGGAGCGCAGGTCGGCGTCGGAGATCCGCAGCTCGTCGAGGGTGAGCCGGCCGTCGGTGCCGATCCGGCCGAGGAGGGTGTCGGCGACGGCCTTCGGCTGCTCGGCGATCTCCTTGAGCATGAAGTAGTCGTAGCCGCCCTTCTCGGCGGCCGAGGCGTCCCAGTCGACGTGGTACTCGCGCACGTCCGCCGGGGTGCCGTCGAAGTTGGTCACCGTGACGCCCTCGCGGCGCAGCTCGACGACCTGGTCCTGGCCCAGCTCGATCGCCTCGCGGGTGTGCGCGATGAACGCGGCCACGTCCGAGGCGAGGAAGTTCTCGCCCTCGCCGCGCCCGACCACCAGCGGCGAGTTGCGGCGCGCGCCGACCACCACGTCCGGCGCGTCGGCGTGCACGGCGACGAGGGTGAAGGCGCCGTCCAGCCGGCGGCAGACCACCCGCATGGCCTCCGCCAGGTCGCCCTCGTACACCTCGGCCAGCAGGTGCGCGACGACCTCGGTGTCGGTCTCCGAGCGCAGCGTGCAGCCGCGCTCGGTCAGCTCCGCCCGCAGCTGGGCGAAGTTCTCGATGATCCCGTTGTGGACCACGGCCACCCGGACGGCGTCGTCCAGGTGGGGGTGGGCGTTGGCGTCCGTCGGGCCGCCGTGGGTGGCCCAGCGGGTGTGCCCGATGCCGGTGGTGCTGCCGGGAAGAGGGGTCTCGGCGAGCGACTTCTCCAGGTTGGCGAGCTTGCCGGCCCGCTTGTCGGTGGCCAGGCTCCACTGCCCGTCGGAGCCCTGCACCTGCAGCGCGACACCGGCGGAGTCGTAGCCCCGGTACTCGAGTCGCTGCAGGCCTGCGATTACTACATCAAGAGCGGGCTGCGAGCCCACGTATCCAACAATTCCGCACATGCGTGCCAGCATAAGGGCGGTTCCGGCGCCCTATTCGCGCCGTTCGTCTCCACCTGGTGCCACCGCGCGTGACAGACACCACAACCGCCGTGAACGCCGCTACGGCCCACAATGGAGCATGTGCTGACCGAACTCTGTACGCGGGGCGCCGCCACGCCCGGCCCGTCCCCGTCGCCCTACGTGGACCTCAGCCGGGCCGAGTGGAGCGCGCTGCGCGAGCGTACGCCGCTGCCGCTGACCGCGGAGGAGGTGGAACGGCTGCGCGGCCTCGGTACCGCCCTCGACCTGGACGAGGTCCGCGACGTCTACCTGCCGCTGTCCCGGCTGCTCAACCTCTACATCCACGCCACCCATGAACTGCGTGGCGCCGTGGGCACCTTCCTGGACACCCCCGACACCGAGCGGACCCGGACCCCCTTCGTCATCGGGGTGGCCGGGTCCGTCGCGGTCGGCAAGTCCACCACGGCCCGTCTGCTGCAGGCGCTGCTGGCCCGCTGGCCCGAGCACCCCCGGGTCGAGCTGGTCACCACGGACGGCTTCCTGCTGCCCAACGCCGAGCTGCGCCGCCGCGGGCTGATGGCCCGCAAGGGCTTCCCGGAGTCCTACGACCGCCGGGCGCTGATGCGCTTCGTCGCGGACGTGAAGGCCGGCAAGGACCGGGTCACCGCGCCGGTGTACTCGCACCTGGTGTACGACATCGTGTCCGGGGAGCGGCTCACCGTGGAGCGCCCGGACATCCTGATCGTCGAGGGGCTGAACGTGCTCCAGCCGGCCCTGCCCGGCACCGACGGCCGGACCCGCCTGGCGGTGGCCGACTACTTCGACTTCTCGATCTACGTCGACGCCCGCACGGACGACATCGAGAACTGGTACCTGGACCGGTTCCGCAAGCTGCGGCAGACCGCCTTCCAGGACCCGAACTCCTACTTCCGCCGCTTCACCGAGGTCCCGGAGGAGGAGGCGATGGAGTACGGCCGCCAGGTCTGGCGCACCATCAACAAGCCCAACCTGCTGGAGAACGTGCTGCCCACCCGCGGCCGGGCCACCCTGATCCTGCAGAAGGGCCAGGACCACAAGGTCCGCCGCGCGCTGCTGCGCAAGCTCTGATCCCGCCCGCACGCGACAGGGCCCCCGCCGTACGCAACGGCGGGGGCCCTGCCGGTCGGGCGGGGGGTCAGCCCAGGTGCGTCCGGACCGCCTCGGCCAGCCGCTCGGCGACGGCCTTCGCCTGCACCTGGTCGGCGGCCTCGACCATCACCCGGACCAGCGGCTCGGTGCCCGAGGGGCGCAGCAGCACCCGGCCGGTGGCACCCAGCTCGGCCTCGGCCTCGGCGACGGCCGCGGCCAGCTCGACGCTGCTGTGCACCCGGCTCTTGTCGACGTCCTTGACGTTGATCAGCAGCTGCGGCAGCCGGGTCATCACGGCGGCCAGGTCGGCCAGCGGCTGCTTGGTGGCGGCCAGCCGCGCGCCCAGCATCAGGCCGGTCAGCGTGCCGTCGCCGGTGGTGGCGTGGTCCAGCAGGATGACGTGGCCGGACTGCTCGCCGCCCAGCGCGAAGCCCTGCTCCTTCATCGCCTCCAGCACGTAGCGGTCGCCGACCGCCGTCTGCACCAGCTCCACGCCCTCGCGCTCCATCGCCAGCTTGAAGCCCAGGTTGGACATCACGGTGGCGACCGCGGTGTTGCGGCGCAGCGTGCCGGCCTCCTTCATGGCGACGGCCAGGATCGCGATGATCTGGTCGCCGTCCACCTCGTTGCCGTCCGCGTCGGCGGCCAGGCAGCGGTCGGCGTCGCCGTCGAGCGCGATGCCGAGGTCGGCCCGGTACTCCTGCATCGCGACGCGCAGCCGGTCCAGGTGGGTGGAGCCGACGCCGTCGTTGATGTTGAGGCCGGTGGGCTCCGCCCCCAGGGTGTGGACGACCTCGGCGCCGGCCCGGGCGAAGGCCTCGGGGGCGACGTAGGCGGCCGCCCCGTGCGCGCCGTCGATGACGACCCGGATGCCGTCCAGGCGGTTGGGCAGCACGCCGATCAGGTGGGCGACGTACTTGTCGAAGCCCTCGGTGTACTCGCGGACCCGGCCGACGTCGGCGCCGGTCGGGCGCTTCCACTCCGAGCTGCCGACGGAGTACGTCCGGTAGTGCGCCTCGATGGCGTCCTCGATCCGGTCGTCCAGCTTGTGGCCGCCCCGGGCGAGGAACTTGATGCCGTTGTCCGGCATGGCGTTGTGGCTGGCGGAGAGCATCACGCCGAAGTCGGCGCCGAGCGCGCCGGTGAGGTAGGCCACCGCCGGGGTGGGCAGCACGCCGACCCGCAGTACGTCGACGCCCGCACTGGCCAGGCCCGCGATGACCGCGGCCTCCAGGAACTCGCCCGAGGCGCGCGGGTCGCGGCCGACCACCGCGACCGGCCGGTGGCCGTCGAAGGCCCCCGCCTCGCCGAGCACGTGCGCCGCCGCGACCGACAGGCCGAGCGCCAGCTCCGCCGTCAGGGTCTGGTTGGCCACACCGCGTACGCCGTCCGTACCGAAGAGTCGTCCCACTGTCCCGTCCTCCATCACCGCTGCTGGCACCGAGCCCGGCAGTAATCCCGGCAGTAAATCCGATCAAATCCCCGGCCGCCGCACAACGGGCGGGGAGCACAACGCCCCGGAGTACACGGGGTACTCCGGGGCGTGAGAGCGCATCCAGGGGTGTGCACCACCAGGGCGGTACGCACCCCTGGGGCGCAATTAGCGCTTGCTGTACTGCGGCGCCTTGCGGGCCTTCTTGAGACCGGCCTTCTTGCGCTCGACGGCGCGGGCGTCACGCATCAGGAAGCCGGCCTTCTTGAGGGCGGCGCGGTTGTTGTCCACGTCGGCCTCGTTCAGGGCGCGGGCCACGCCGAGGCGCAGCGCGTAGGCCTGACCGGACACGCCGCCACCCGAGATGCGGGCGACAACGTCGTAGCGGCCGTCGAGCTCGAGCAGCTTGAACGGCTCGTTGACGGTCTGCTGGTGCACCTTGTTGGGGAAGTAGTTCTCCAGGGTGCGACCGTTGATCTTCCAGACGCCGGTGCCGGGGACGATCCGCACGCGGGCGATCGCCTCCTTGCGGCGGCCGAGGCCGGCGCCCGGGGTGGCCTCGCCGAAGCGACCGGCCAGCGACTCGGAGGTGTAGCTCTCCTCGGAGGTGTACTCGCCCTCGACGACGGTGTCGTCGAACTCGACCTCAAGGGTTTCAGTGGTCTCGGCCACGGTGTTCCTCAGCTCTTTTCAGTGTTGGGGGGCTCGGTGGCCGAATTACTGCGCGACCTGGGTGATCTCGAACGGCACCGGCTGCTGGGCAGCGTGCGGGTGCTGGTCGCCCGAGTAGACCTTCAGCTTCGAGAGCATCTGGCGGCCCAGGCTGTTCTTGGGAACCATGCCCTTGATGGCCTTCTCGACGGCCTTCTCCGGGTTCTTGTCCAGGAGGTCGTCGTAACGCACCGAGCGGAGACCACCCGGGAAACCGCTGTGGCGGTAGGCCAGCTTCTGGGTCTTCTTGTTACCCGACAGGTGCACCTTGTCCGCGTTGATGATGATGACGAAGTCACCAGTGTCAACGTGCGGCGCGTAGATCGCCTTGTGCTTACCCCGGAGGAGGTTGGCGGCCTGGGAGGCCAGGCGGCCGAGCACGACGTCGGTCGCGTCGATGACGTGCCACTGACGCTGGACGTCGCCGGGCTTGGGGCTGTACGTACGCACGGTCGTAGCCTTCGCTTTTCAGTGAGTGAGTCCTGACAGGAGCACCTGGACGAGGGATCAGCCTGGCCCACCTTGGACGCAATTCAAGGGTGGCCGCCGGTCGTCGGCTAGGTGTCTCCGGCGTACCGACCTCTCACGTGAGATGGAGCGAGCCAATACGCACAACAAGCGACCAGCCTACCGGGCAGGCCGACGAGGGTCAAAATCCTCAGCGATCGCGCTCCACGCGGCTGACGTCCCAGACCGGCTCCGGGGCCTCGTAGACCCGTCCGTCCGAGCCGAACACCAGGAAGCGGTCGAAGGTCTTGGCGAACCAGCGGTCGTGCGTCACGCAGAGCACCGTGCCGTCGAAGGCCTCCAGCCCGGCCTGCAGCGCCTCGGCGCTCTCCAGGTCCAGGTTGTCGGTCGGCTCGTCGAGCAGCAGGGCCGTCACGCCGGAGAGTTCGAGCTTGAGGATCATCAGCCGGGCCTGCTGCCCGCCGGACAGCGACTCGAACTTCTGCTCCTCCTGGCGGTCCAGCTCGTACCGGCGCAGCGCGCCCATCGCGGCGCCGCGGCTGAGCGCGTGCTCCTCCTCGACGATCGAGCGCACCGTCCGCCCGAACAGCTCCGGGTGGGCGTGGGTCTGCCGGAAGTGGCCGGGCACCACCCGGGCGCCGAGCTTCCAGCTGCCGGTGTGGGCGACCGTGGTGTCCCCCGCCAGCAGCCGCAGGAAGTGCGACTTGCCGGAGCCGTTGGAGCCGAGCACGCCGATCCGCTCGCCGTAGAAGACCTCCAGGTCGAAGGGCTTCATCAGCCCGGTGAGCTCCAGCTGCTCCATGGTGAACGAGCGCATGCCGGTGCGCCCGCCCTTGAGCCGCATGGTGATGCTCTGCTCGCGCGGGGGCTCCTCCGGGCGGCCGGCCTCCTCGAACTTCTTCAGCCTGGTCTGCGCGGCGGCGTAGCGGGTGGCGAGCGCGTGGCTGATGGAGGCCGCCTGGCGCAGGTTGACCACCAGCTTCTTGAGCTTGGCGTGCTCCTCGTCCCAGCGCCGGCCGAGCTCCTCGAAGCGCGCGAAGCGGTCCTTGCGGGCCTCGTGGAAGGAGTCGAAGCCGCCGCCGTGCACCCAGACGCTGCTGCCGGCCGCGCCGGACTCGACGCTGATGATCTTCTCGGCCGTCCGGGAGAGCAGCTCGCGGTCGTGGGAGATGTACAGCACCGTCTTGGAGCTGGCCTTGATCGCCTCCTCCAGCCAGCGCTTGCCCGGGACGTCCAGGTAGTTGTCCGGCTCGTCCAGCAGCAGCACCTCCTCGGGGCCGCGCAGCAGCGCCTCCAGCACGAGGCGCTTCTGCTCGCCGCCGGAGAGCGTGTTCAGACCGCGCCACTGGGCCTTGTCGAAGGGCATCCCGAGGGCCGCCGTCGTGCAGACGTCCCAGTCGGTCTCGTAGTCGTAGCCGCCGACGTCCGCCCAGTCGGAGAGCGCCTGGGCGTAGGCCATCTGCGTCTTCTCGTCGTCCTGGGCGATCATCGCCAGCTCGGCGGCGTCCACCGCGCGGGCCGCGACGGCGATCCGCTCGGGGGCGACCGAGACCAGCAGGTCGCGGACGGAGGCGTCGGCGGCGAGCGCGCCGGGCGTCTCGCGCTGGTCCTCGCGGCCGGTGGTGCCGACGAACTGACGCATCACGCCGAGGCCGCCGCTGATCGTCACCGTGCCGCCGTGCGGCTGGATGTCGCCCGCGATCATACGCAGCAGCGTGGTCTTGCCGGCCCCGTTGGCGCCCACCAGGGCGACCGCGGAGCCCTCGCCGACCCGGAAGGACGCGTCGTCGAAAAGCACCCGCCCGTCCGGCAGGTAGTACTCAAGGTGCGAAATCTCGACGTGTCCCATACGTCGGATTTTGCTACGTACAGGCCGACGGACCCAAATGCATTTCGGTCCGCCGGCCATGGGGTCCGTCTTCAAGCTCCCGTCGTTCGCCCGGAGGGCGGGCTCGGCGGCGTTCGGGTGCGTGCATCGCAAGGCGGAGGAGGGAGCCACTGCGGTGGGGGCACCTCCCGGCCGGAGGCTGGGGGCCATTGGCGACTGACGACAACGCGGCGAGGTGCGTGCCCGGGCGCCGCCAAGCAGGCGGGAGCTTGAAGACGGACCCCAGGCTCAGCTGTCGGACTGCCCGTGGACGAAGCCCGCGAGCCGGTCCAGGCCCTCCTCGATCTCCTGCGGCTGCAGGTGGCTGAACGAGAGCCGGATCACCCGGCGCGGCTCGGGGTCGGCGTAGAAGTGGTGCAGCGGCGTCCACAGCACCCGGTGCTGCTGCGCGCTGGACTCGAGCAGCGCGTCGTCGGCGGTGAAGGGCACGGTGAGCAGCACGAAGAAGCCGCCCGACGGGGTGTTCCAGGAGACGCCGGGGGCCTTCCCCCCGCCGAACCGCCGCTCCAGCCCGTCCAGCACCTGGCGGAGGTTGCTCCGGTAGGTCCCGATCTCACGGGCGTTGGCGGCCCGCAGGCTGCACCCGTGCTCCAGCAGCTTCCCGGCGATGACGGCCTGGGCGATCGGCGAGGTGTTCACCGTCACCATGCTCTTGATCTTGGCGAGCTGGTCCGCGAGGGTCTCCGGGCCGCCGGACCCGCCCACCACGCGCTGGTCCGCGACCACGTAGCCGACCCGGGCCCCGGGGATCCCGGTCTTCGCGAACGACCCCAGGTAGACCACCCGCGCGGCCTCGTCGAGCGACTTGATCGTCGGCGGCCCGTCCGGGTCGCCGAGCAGGCCGTAGGGGTTGTCCTCCAGGATCAGGAAGTCGTGCTCCTCGGCGAGGCGCAGCAGCCGGCGGCGGGCTTCCAGGGTCAGCCTGACCCCGCTCGGGTTGGCGAAGTCGGGGACGACGTAGCAGGCGCGCGGGGTCAGCCCGTCCGCCTTGGCGCGCTGCACGACCTCGACCAGCCGGTCGAGGTCGATGCCCTCCGCGGTCTCCTCGACCGGCAGCACCGGCATGTCGACCAGCTGGGCCGCCCCGTGCATCCCGACGTAGGCGGGCACCACCGACAGCAGCACGTCGGTGTCGCTGCGGCGCAGCGCACGCAGCGTCAGGTACAGGGCCTCCTGGCAGCCGACCGTGACCACGATCGACTCCGGGTCCGCCGTGATGCCCTCGTCCACGCCCAGGTGCCGGGCGATCAGCTCGTGGATGATCCCCTTGGTGCGCCCGTACTGCATGACCGTCCGGCTCACCGCGGCCTCGTCGCCGCCCAGGCGCTCCCGCAGGTAGCCGCGGTAGGTCTCCAGGTGGCGGTGGATGTCGTCGAGGTCGAAGAAGCCCTCGTACGGGCGCCCGGCCGCGAAGGAGATCGCGTCCGGATAGCGCTGCGCCACCTCGTTGAGGAAGTTCATGGACTCGCTGACGGGCGACCCCAGGGACTCGTGGAGGGTCCCGAGGGCGAGCTCCACCGCTTGGCTGTTCATCGTGCTGAACCACTTTCCCTGTCGTAGTCGGCCCGGACGGTGCGCAGCAGCCGGGCGGCGGCCACCGAGTCGCAGCCGGCCAGGCCCAGCGCGTCGCGGATCTCCTCGGCGAGGATCCGCAGGACGGTGTCGGCGCCGGCCTCGCCGCCGACCGCCAGCCCCCAGAGCAGCGGGCGGCCCAGCAGGACGCCCGACGCGCCGAGGGCCACGGCCTTCAGGACGTCCGTGCCGGTGCGGACCCCGCTGTCGAAGAGGACCTCGACGCGGTCGCCGACAGCCTCCCGCACCTCGGGGAGCATCGTGCTGGCCGGGACGGCGCCGTCCAGCTGGCGCCCCCCGTGGTTGGAGACCACCAGCGCGTCGACGCCGTGGTCGGCGGCGATCCGGGCGTCCTGCGGATCGAGGACGCCCTTGAGGATCAGCGGCAGGCGGGTGCGGGCCCGCAGGCGCTCCACGTGCTCCCAGGTGAGCGCCTCGGTCATGGCCACGCTGGTGTGGGCGGCCACCGCGGAGGCACCGCGGCGCGCCGTGTGCGCCTCGGAGCCGGTACCGGCCGGGAGGTTGGCCGCGGTGACGTCCGCGGGCAGGCTGAACCGGTTGCGGATGTCGCGCAGCCGCCGTCCCATCCACGGGACGTCGACGGTCAGCATCAGGGCCTCGCAGCCGGCGTCCTCGGCCCGCGCGACCAGGTCGAACAGCCGGGCCTCGTCGCGCAGCCAGTAGAGCTGGAACCAGCTGCGGCCGGCCGCGGCGGCGACCTCCTCCAGCGGGTAGCTGCTCAGCGTCCCGATGGTGAACGGCACTCCGGCGCGGCGGGCCGCGCGGGCCGTGGCCAGCTCGCCCTCGGGGTGGAGCAGCCGGTGGTACGCCACCGGAGCCACCGCCAGCGGCATCGCCGCGTCGCGTCCGAGCAGGGTCGTCCCGGCGGTGCAGCCGGACACGTCCCGCAGGATGCGGGGTACCAGGTGGACGGCGTCCAGCGCGGAGCGGTTGGCCGCCAGCGTGAGCTCGCGGCCGCTGCCCCCGGCGACGAAGTCCCAGACGTCCTTCGGCACCGTCGCGAAGGCGGCGCGCTCGACGTCCGCGAGGCAGACCGCCTCGTCGGCTCCGGCCGTGAGAGCGCCGGCGTTCGCGAGGGCCCCGGCGGTCGCGAGGGCCCCGGCGTTCGCGGGATCCGGTGCCGCCACGGACTCCTGACGGTCCGGAAGGCTCACTGCGCGGTGCCGCTCTGCTTGGACCTCTCCAGCTCGACGGCCTCGTAGAGCGCCTTGATGTTCGAGCTGCCGAAGGTCTCGGCACCGATCCGCTCGATCACCTCGAAGAAGAGGGTGCGGCGCGGGTGGGTGGACCGGGTGAAGATCTGGAACAGCTGGCCGCCGTGGTCCTCGTCGACCAGGAGGTTCAACTCCCGCAGCACGTCCAGCTCGTGGTTCTTGGGCGTGATCCGCTCGGTGAGCAGGTCGTAGTACGAGCCCGGGGTCGTCAGGAACGCCACCCCGCGCTCCCTGAGGGCCCGGACGGAGCGTGCGGCGTCCTCGACCGAGAACGCGATGTGCTGGATGCCCGCGCCGTCGTGGCTGGCGAGGAACCCGTCGATCTGGCCCGGCTCGGCGGTGGTGTCCGGCTCGATGATGGTGAACGTCACCTCGCCGGAGGCGCTCTGGACGACCTTGGAGATCATCGCCTGGGGACCGACGACGATGCGCTCCTCGAAGATCTCCCGGAAGCCCAGCGCGCTCCGGTAGAACTCCACGGTGGGGTCGAGCTCGCCGGCGTTCACGCAGACGGCGAAGTGGTCGATCAGCTGCGCGCCCACCGGCCCGGCGCCGCCGTGGCCCGGCCCGGCCGGGGCCGACCCGGGCTCCGCGACGAAGCCCGGCGGCAGACCGGGCTCGCCGTCGGCGCCGCCCTGGACGAAGGTGTGGACCAGGTCCCCGAAGCCGGCGATCGTGGCGGCGGGCGCCGCACCGTCCTGGAGCGGCCGGTCGACCCGGCGCGCGCCGCGCTCCACCGCCGCGGCGAAGGCCGCCGACGCGTCCGCGGTCCGCAGGGCGATGTCCGCGACACCGTCACCGTGGCGCCGGACGTAGCGGGCGGCGGGGTGGTCGTCCGAGGTCCCTTCGGTCAGGACCAGCACGACCCGGCCCTGCCGAAGCGCCGTGCTCCGGAATCCCAGGGCCTCGGTTCCGCTTCTGCCGATCACCTCGAACGCGTAGTGGTCGACCCACTCCGCGGTCCTTGCCTCAAGATTCTCGACATAGAACTCGACATACTCGATACCGAGATCGGCGGGGAAGTCGGATCCGTCCACGATATGCACGCCTCTAACTTGTTCGGGGGTCACGGCAGTTGTGCCGCGACCTGGTTCGACCGACGGAAGGAGGGGTCGGTCTCAGCTCTCCTGCACGGCGGCGACGAGACTCTTCGGGCGCATGTCCGTCCAGGACGCCTCGATGTAGTCGAGGCATTCCTGGCGGGCCGCCTCGCCGAAGGCCTTATTCCAGCCCTCGGGCACCTCGGCAAAGGCCGGCCAGAGCGAGTGCTGCCCCTCCTCGTTGACCAGCACGAGGTAGCTGCCGTCCGGGTTCTCAAACGGATTCGTCATTGTTGGAGCCTTTCCGTGGTGGTTCGATGGGGGATCCGGGGATGCCCGAAGGAATATCCGGGCATGGCGGGGCCGACGAATGCGGGGAGGCGCACCCGTTGACTCACGGACGGAACATCGGATTGACGATCAGACCCTGATCGCGGAGTCGATTCGGAGGAAGAGATCTCGGAGCACGGCCTCGGCGTGCTCCACGAGGTAGAAATGGCCGCCGTCGAAGGCGCGCGCGGCGAAGCCGGCCCGCGTCACCGCTGACCAGGATTCCATTGAATCCTCGCTCAGCTCTGCGTCCTGACTTCCATAGTAGGCATAGATGGGCGCGTCCACCATGGCATTCTCAGCCTGGGGCGCCCGATACCGTTCGATCAGTCGGTAGTCGGCGCGGATGGCCGGCAGGATCAGCTCCCGCAGGTCCGCGTTCTCGAAGGTGCCCGCCACCGTGCCGCCCAACAGGCCGACGTCCTCGATGAGTTGAAGGTCACTCGCGTCGGCGAGCCCACGCGCGACCTCCCGCCCGGGACCGGCCCGGCCGGACACCGCGAGGGCCGACAGGGTGACACCGCACTCGACCTGGAGGCGCACGGCGACCTCATGGGCGACCGACGCGCCCATGCTGTGGCCGAAGAACACCAGCGGCGCGTCGGAGAATCGGGAACATTCGCGTACCAGCGGCTCCACCAGCTCCGCCATCGTCGCGGCCGGAGGGTCGAGCAGACGGTCTTCCCGCCCCGGGTACCGAACCGCCACGAGTTCCACACCGTCGGGCACGAACCCGTCCCAGGAGCGGAAGAAGCTTGCCGCGCCGCCCGCGTGGGCGAAACAGACGAGTCGGATCTTCGGGTTCGAAATCGGACGTACGGCCCGAAACCATCGATCGGCCGGTTCCCCACCCCTGCTGTACATAACAACCCTTCCAGCCCGAGTTCGGGCCGCCCCCGTGCATCACAAATCACCAGGAGGGACACTCCGGCGATAACGGACAGAACGTCGGTCCGGTTATCGGGCGGAATGGGGCAGGAGTTTGAGAACGGCGCCCCCCAGCCCCTCCTGTTGCGGTCGCACAATCGTGGCCGCACGGATTCAGCTGATCACAGCCCGGTGGACCCGGTCAAGGCAAGATCGGTCATATTCGATCAAGTACGGTCGCGGGCGATCGACAGTCAGCTATGCTTCTCGACTGCCTCTGTGATCGAGCGTCAACCCGGCTGCCGCCGGGCGGTCGCTCACGACCGGAGGCACCTCAAGAGGGCTGGCCCAGCGGGCCGGCTGCCGCGTCGGGAGGGACTGCGGCACGCCCCCGCAGCCGACCGTCCCTCTACGCACGCGGACACGCAGACGGGCCATGGCGGTGATGACCTCGCCCCGGCCCGCGTCCGGAATGTGGAATAGAACACACCTGAACGCGGACGGTGGCAGGCCACCGATGAGTCGAGCGTCACAGGATCCACCGGACGTCCCGTCACCACAGGCACACCATGCCGCCCTGCTCCCAGGTGCACCCCGCACCGGGGTGCCGGGGCCAGTCGCCGACGCTCGCCGCCGTCACGCGCGAGGTCAGGCCGCCCACGGGTCACCACCCGACGAAGAACGCTGACGAAACCGGAGCGCCGAAGCATGTTGGACACCCAGGCCGAGACCCTTCCCCTGCTCGCCGGCCAGTCCGGCATGTGGTTCGCCCAGCAGCTGGACCCGGCGAGCCACGCCTACCAGATCGCCGAATGTCTGGAGATCCACGGCCCGGTCGATGCCAGGCTCTTCGAGGTGGCCCTGCGTCAGGTGCTCCACGAGGCCGAGGGTTTCCGGCTGTGCTTCGTCGAGTCCGACAGCGGCGTCCGGCAGCGCATCAACCCGTACGCCGACTGGCCGCTGCACCTGGTGGACGTCTCGGCCGAGCCCGACCCGTGGGCCGCCGCGCAGGCCTGGATGTGGGCCGACCTGAAGCGCCCCTCCGACCTGCAGCAGGGCCCGCACTTCACCATGGCCCTCCTGCGCGCGGGCGAGGACCGCTTCATCTGGTACCAGCGCGCCCACCACGGAGTCGTCGACGGCTACAGCGGCTCGCTCATGGCGGCCCGCGCCGCCGAGCTCTACACCGCCCTGGTCGAGGGGCGCCCCGACGAGGGCAGCCCGCTCCCGGCCTTCCAGCACCTGCTGGACGACGAGGCCGCCTACCGCGGCTCCGAGCAGCACGCCGAGGACCGCCGGTACTGGCTGGACCGCCTCGCCGACCGCCCCGAGCCGGTCAACCTCGCCGGCCGCTTCGCGCCCCCCGCCCGCGGCCACCTGCGCCACACGGTCGACCTCGGCGTCGAGCACTCCGCCCGGCTGAAGGCGGCCGCCCGCCGCCTCGGCGTCGGCTGGTCCGCCTTCGTCCTGGCCGCGACCGCCGCCTACACCCACCGCCTGACCGGCGCCCACGACGTCGTCCTCGGCATGCCCGTCATGAGCCGCTCGGGCCGGACCGTCCGCGCGATCCCCGGCATGCTCACCAACGTCCTGCCGCTGCGCCTGACCGTCGGCCCCGAGCTGACCCTGGTCCAGCTGGTCAAGCAGACCAGCGCCGCCGCCCGCCAGGACCTGCGCCACCAGCGCTACCGCTACGAGGAGATGCGGCGGGAGCTCGGCCTGGCCGGCGCCTCCGGCCCGCTCGTCGGCGCCACCGTCAACATCCAGGCGTTCAACTACGACCTGACCTTCGGCGGACACCCGTCCACCGCCCACAACCTCACCAACGGCCCCGTCGAGGACCTGTCCTTCGTCGTCTACGACCGGGCCGCCGGACAGGGCATGCTCTTCGCCCTCGACGCCAACCCCTCGGTGTACGACGCCCAGCAGGTCGCCGAGCACGCCGACCGCTTCATCCGCTTCCTCGACGCGCTCGCGGCGGCCGACGAGCACCAGCCCATCGGCCGGGTCGAGCTGCTGACCGGGGACGAGCGCCGGCGGATGCTCGCCGAGTGGAACGACACCGCGGCCGCCGTGCCGGCCGGGGTGCTGCCGGAGCTGTTCCAGGCGCAGGTCGCCCGCACCCCCGAGGCGACCGCCCTCGTCTTCCAGGACACCGAGGCCACCTACACCGAGCTGAACGAGCGGGCCAACCGGCTCGCCCGGCTGCTGATCGAGCGCGGGGCGGGCCCGGAGCGGCTCGTCGCGCTGGCCGTACCGCGCTCCGTCGAGATGGTGGTGGCACTGCTCGCCGTCATCAAGACCGGCGCCGCCTACCTGCCGGTCGACCCGGAGTACCCGGCCGAGCGGATCGCCTACATGCTGGCCGACGCCGAGCCGGCGCTGGTGCTGGCCGGCGCCCGGACCGAGGCCGGCCTGCGCGCCGCCACCCCGGCGCCCCTGCTCGTCGTCGACACCCCGGAGCTGGCCGCCGAGCTCGAACGGTTCCCCGCCACCGACCCGACCGACGCGGACCGGACCGCCCCGCTGCGCCCGGAGCACCCCGCCTACGTCCTCTACACCTCCGGGTCGACCGGCCGCCCCAAGGGCGTCGTCGGCCTGCACGCCAGCGCCGCCAACCTGCTCACCGCGATCGCCCGCAGCTACCCCTACCGGCCGGGCGCGCCGACCCTGGCGAAGAGCTCCATGAGCTTCGTCGACGGCTCCACCGAGCTGCTCGGCTCGCTGTTCCACGGCGACCCGGTCGTGCTGGCCGACGCGGCGTCCGCCAAGGACCCGCTGGCCCTGGCCCAGCTGATCGCCCGGCACGGCATCGGCCGCATCACCGTCGTGCCGAGCCTGCTCGCCGCCCTGCTGGAGGTCGGCACACCGCTGCTGACCTCGTGCACCCACTGGGTCACCACCGGCGAGAACATCCCGCAGTACCTGGCCGAGCGGTTCGCCGAGGCGCTGCCGGATGCCCGGCTGCTCAACTTCTACGGCGCCTCCGAGACCAGCGGCGACGTGCTGTTCGGCGACTGCGGGGCGACCGAGACCCCGATCGGGCGACCGATCGCCAACACCCGGGTCTACGTCCTGGACAACGCGCTGCAGCCGGCGCCGGTCGGCGTGACGGGTGAACTGTACGTCGCGGGCGCCGCGTTGGCGCGTGGCTACCTGGGCCGTCCGGAGCTGACGGCCGACCGCTTCGTGGCCGACCCGTTCGGCCCGGCGGGCGGGCGGATGTACCGCACGGGCGACCTGGTGCGGTGGAGCGCAGCGGGCAGCCTGGAGTTCGCCGGGCGGGCGGACGCGCAGGTGAAGATCCGCGGCTTCCGCATCGAGCTCGGCGAGGTCGAGTCCGCGCTGGCCGGCCACCCGTCGGTGGGCCGGGCCAGCGTCGTGGTGCGCGAGGACCGCCCCGGGGACCAGCGGCTGGTGGGCTACGTCGTCCCGGCCGCGGAGTCCGCAGAGCCTGTGGACGGCGAACTGCTGCGCAGGCACGTCGCGTCGGAGCTGCCGGAGTACATGGTCCCGAGCGCGGTGGTGGTGCTGGACTCGCTGCCGCTGACGCCCAGCGGGAAGGTGAACCGGCTGGCGCTGCCCGCGCCGGACTACGCGACCGGCGCCTCCGGGCGCGCGCCCTCGTCGCGGCAGGAGGAGATCCTCTGCGGTGTGTTCGCCGAGGTGCTCGGCGTGGCGTCGGTGGGCGTGGACGACAGCTTCTTCGAGCTCGGCGGCCACTCCCTGCTCGGGACGCGGCTGATGAGCCGGATCCGTGCGGTGCTGGGTGTCGAGGTCGGCATCCGCGCCCTGTTCGAGGCGCCGACCGTCGCCGGTCTGGCCGCCCGTCTGGGCGGGGCCGGTGCTGCCCGACCCGCGCTGACCGCGGGCGAGCGCCCGGACGCGGTGCCGCTGTCCGCCGCCCAGCGCCGACTGTGGTTCCTCGGCGAACTCGAAGGCCCCAGCGCCACCTACAACATCCCGGCGGCCCTGCGGCTCAGCGGCGCCCTGGACCGGGAGGCCCTGCGGGCCGCGCTCGGCGACGTCATCGGGCGCCACGAGGTGCTGCGTACGGTGTTCCGCACCGCCGACGGCCGACCGCACCAGCACGTCCTCGACCCGGCGGCGGTCGCCTTCGAGCTGCCCGTCACCGAGGTCGCGGAGGCCGCGCTGGAGCAGGCCCTCGCCGACGCGGCCGGGTACGTCTTCGACCTGTCCGCCCAGGTGCCGCTGCGCGCCGAGCTGTTCAGCACCTCCGCGAACGAGCACGTGCTCGTTCTGGTCGTGCACCACATCGCGGGTGACGGCTGGTCGATGGGCCCGCTGGCCCGGGACCTGTCCGAGGCCTACGCGGCCCGGCTCGACGACAACGCGCCGGTGTGGCAGCCGCTGCCGGTGCAGTACGCCGACTACACCCTGTGGCAGCAGAAGCTCCTCGGGGACGACACCGACCCCAGCAGTGTCCTGTCCCAGCAGCTCGCCCACTGGCGCGAGGCCCTGGCCGGCCTGCCGGAAGAGCTCCAGCTGCCCACCGACCGACCGCGCCCGGCCATCGCCACCCACCACGGCGCCACCCTGCCCGTCGAGGTGCCCGCCGAGCTGCACCAGCAGCTCGCCGACCTCGCCCGGTCGCGCGGCGTCACCCTCTTCATGGTCCTCCAGGCCGGGCTCGCGACCCTGCTCTCCCGTCTGGGTGCGGGCACCGACATCCCCGTCGGCACCCCCATCGCCGGTCGTACCGACGAAGCCCTCGACGACCTGGTCGGGTTCTTCGTCAACACCCTCGTCATGCGCACCGACGTCTCAGGCGACCCGACCTTCGGCGAGCTCCTCGGCCGTGTCCAGGACGCCGGGCTCGGTGCCTTCGCCAACCAGGACATCCCCTTCGAGCGCCTCGTCGAGGACCTCGCCCCCACCCGCTCCATGGCCCGGCACCCGCTGTTCCAGGTCGTCCTCACGCTCCAGAACACCACGGCGGCCGTCGTCGAACTCCCCGGCCTTGAGACCGAGTTGGTGTCGACCGGACAGGCCCCGGCCAAGTTCGACCTGGACTTCCAGCTCAACGAGGCCTTCGACCCCACCGGCCGGGCCGCCGGCCTCCACGGCCTGGTCACCTTCGCGACCGACCTGTTCGACCGGACCACGGCCGAGGCGATCGCGCAGCGTTTCGTCCGCGTCCTGCACGCCGCCGTCGCCGACCCCGAGCAGCCCGTCAGCCGGATCGAGATCCTGGACCCGGCCGAGCGCGAACTGATCCTCACCGGCTGGAACGACACCGCCCGGGACCTGCCGACCGGCACCCTGCCCGAGCTGTTCGAGGCCCAGGCGGCCCGGACGCCCGACGCCACCGCCGTGGTGTTCACGGACACCCGGCTCAGCTACGCCGAGCTGAACGAGCGCGCCAACCGCCTCGCCCACCTGCTGGCCGAGCACGGCGTCGGCCCGGAGCAGCTCGTGGCGCTGGCCATGCCGCGCTCTGCGGAGATGGTGGTCGCCCTGCTCGCCGTGCTCAAGGCCGGCGGCGCCTACCTGCCGATCGACCCGGACTACCCGGCCGACCGCATCACCTACATGCTCGGCGACGCCCGGCCCACCCTGGTCATCACCAGCCGGTCCGTCCAGGACACGTTGCCCGAGGCCACCGCCCGGATCGTCCTCGACGACCCCGACACCCTCGCGCGCCTCGCCGACCTCGACACCGGCAACCCCGCGCCGGGCCTGCTGCCGAACCACCCCGCGTACGTCATCTACACCTCGGGCTCCACCGGCCGCCCCAAGGGCGTCGTCGTCCCGCACGGCAACGTGGCCCGCCTGCTGTCCGGGACCGACCACTGGTTCCACTTCGCCACCGACGACGTGTGGACCTGGTTCCACTCCTTCGCCTTCGACTTCTCCGTCTGGGAGCTGTGGGGCGCCCTCCTCAAGGGCGGCCGCCTCGTCGTCGTGCCCTTCGACGTCTCCCGCTCCCCGCAGGACTTCCTCGGCCTCCTCGTCCGCGAGCAGGTCACCGTCCTGAACCAGACCCCCTCCGCCTTCTACCAGTTGATGCAGGCCGACGCGCAGGACCCCGAGCTCGGCCGGCAACTCGCCCTGCGCACCGTCGTGTTCGGCGGCGAGGCACTCGACCTCAAGCGCCTGCGCGACTGGTACGGCCGCCACCAGGACGACGCGCCGCTGCTCGTCAACATGTACGGCATCACCGAAACCACCGTGCACGTCAGCTACATGGCCCTCGACGCCGCCATCAGCGCCGACACCGCCGTCGGCAGCGTCATCGGCCGCGGCATCCCCGACCTGCGTCTGTACGTCCTCGACAGCGGGCTGCAGCTGGTCCCGGCCGGTACCGCAGGTGAGCTGTACGTGGCGGGCGCGGGTCTGGCGCGCGGCTACCTGGGCCGTCCGGGCCTGTCGGCCGAGCGCTTCGTCGCCGACCCCTTCGGCGAGGCCGGCGAGCGGATGTACCGCACGGGCGACCTGGTGCGCTGGCGCGCGGACGGCAGCCTGGAGTTCGCCGGCCGTGCCGACGACCAGGTGAAGATCCGCGGCTTCCGCATCGAACTCGGCGAGGTCGAGTCCGCGCTGGCCGCGCACCCGGCCGTCGCCCAGGCCACCATCACCGTCCGCGAGGACAACCCCGGCGACAAGCGCCTGATCGGCTACGTCGTCCCGGCCACCGGCGGCGACGACCACGCGGCGCTCACCGCCGCCATCCGCGCCGACCTCCAGCAGCACCTGCCGGAGTACATGGTCCCCAGCGCGATCGTGGTGCTGGAGGCCCTGCCGCTGACCGCCAACGGCAAGCTCGACCGCAAGGCCCTGCCCGCGCCGCAGTACACCGCCACCACGGCAGGGCGCGCGCCCCGCACCGTGCAGGAGGAGATCCTCTGCGGTGTCTTCTCCGAGGTGCTCGACGTGGCGTCGGTGGGCGTGGACGACAGCTTCTTCGAGCTGGGCGGCCACTCCCTGCTGGCGACGCGGCTGGTCAGCCGGATCCGTGCGGTGCTGGGTGTCGAGGTCGGCATCCGCGCCCTGTTCGAGGCGCCGACCGTCGCCGGTCTGGCCGAGCGCCTGGGCGGAGCCGGTACGACCCGGCTCGCGCTGACCGCGGGCGAGCGCCCGGATGCGGTGCCGCTGTCCGCCGCCCAGCGACGGCTGTGGTTCCTCGGCGAGCTCGAAGGCCCCAGCGCCACCTACAACATCCCGGCCGCGCTGCGGCTCAGCGGCGCCCTGGACCGGGAGGCCCTGCGGGCCGCGCTCGGCGACGTCATCGGGCGCCACGAGGTGCTGCGCACGGTGTTCCGCACCGCCGACGGCCAGCCGCACCAGCACGTCCTCGACCCGGCGGCGGTCGCCTTCGAGCTGCCCGTCACCGAGGTCGCGGAGGCGGAGCTGGAGCAGGCCCTCGCCGACGCGGCCGGGTACGTCTTCGACCTGTCCGCCCAGGTGCCGCTGCGCGCCGAGCTGTTCAGCACCTCCGCGAACGAGCACGTCCTCGTTCTGGTCGTGCACCACATCGCGGGTGACGGCTGGTCGATGAGCCCGCTCGCCCGCGACATCTCCCAGGCCTACGCGGCCCGGCTCGACGGCCACGCCCCCGCGTGGCAGCCGCTGCCGGTGCAGTACGCCGACTACACCCTGTGGCAGCAGAAGCTCCTCGGCGAGGACGCCGACCCGCAGAGCGTCCTGTCCCAGCAGCTCGCCCACTGGCGCGAGGCCCTGGCCGGCCTGCCGGAAGAGCTCCAGCTGCCCACCGACCGGCCCCGCCCGGCCATCGCCACCCACCACGGCGCGACGCACGACCTGGACATCCCCGCCGAGCTGCACCAGCAGCTCAGCGACCTCGCCCGCTCGCGCGGTGTGACCGTGTTCATGGTCCTCCAGGCAGCACTGGCCACCCTGCTCTCCCGTCTGGGTGCGGGCACCGACATTCCCGTCGGTACTCCCATCGCCGGTCGTACCGACGAAGCCCTCGACGACCTGGTCGGGTTCTTCGTCAACACCCTGGTCATGCGCACCGACGTCTCAGGCGACCCGACCTTCGGCGAGCTGCTCAGCCGCGTCCAGGACACCGGCCTCGGTGCCTTCGCCAACCAGGACATCCCCTTCGAGCGCCTCGTCGAGGACCTCGCCCCCACCCGCTCCATGGCCCGGCACCCGCTGTTCCAGGTCATGCTCACCCTCCAGAACAACACCGAGGCCGCCCTCGAACTCCCGGGTATCGAGGCCGCGTTGGTCGCTACCGGGCAGCTGCCGGCCAAGTTCGACCTGGACTTCCAGCTCAGTGAGCTCCACGACACGCACGGGAAGGCGGTCGGCCTGCGCGGTGCGCTGACCTACGCCACCGACCTGTTCGACGGGACCACGGCCGAGGCGATCGCGCAGCGTTTCGTGCGGGTTCTGCAGGCCGCTGTCGCCGATCCCGAGCTGCCGGTCAGCCGGATCGAGATCCTGGACCCGGCCGAGCGCGAGCTGATCCTCACCGGCTGGAACGACACCGACCGGGACCTGCCCCCCACCACCCTGCCCGAGCTCTTCCACGCCCAGGCCGCCCGCACCCCCGACGCCACCGCCCTCGTCTTCGCCGACACCGAACTCACCTACGCGGAACTCAACGAGCAGGCCAACCGCCTCGCCCACCACCTCACCGCACACGGCGTCGGCCCCGAAACCATCGTCGGCGTCCTCATGGAACGCTCCACCGACCTCGTCATCGCCCTCTACGCCACCATCAAGGCCGGCGCCGCCTACCTCCCCCTGGACCCCGACCACCCCGCCGAGCGCATCGCCTACATGCTCGACGACGCCCGACCCGCCCTGGTCATCACCCACCACGACCACCAGGACACCCTCCCCGAGGCCACCACCCGCATCATCCTCGACGACCCGAGCACCCTCGCCCGCCTCGCCGAACTCGCCGCCGACAACCCCGCGCCGGGCCTGCTGCCCAGCCACCCCGCGTACGTCATCTACACCTCAGGCTCCACCGGCCGGCCCAAGGGCGTCACTATCCCCCACCACGGCGTCACCAACCGCCTCGCCTGGATGCAACACGCCTACCAACTCACCCCCACCGACCGCATCCTCCAGAAAACCCCCTTCGG
>NZ_JBHVUV010000019.1:170861-198477 GCF_042883905.1 Kitasatospora sp. NPDC058170 | reverse complement strand
GAGCCGCGGCCGAGGAAGCCGATGTTGACCGGCCAGGCGTCGAAGGCGTTGAAGGCGTGCCGCAGCGCCCACGGCGAGTTGACCCCCACCCCCCAGACCGGGCCGAACTCCTGGCCGATGATCGTGGTGACGCCGGAGGCCAGCGAGGCCTCCATGATCCGCGGCGAGAGCAGGTGGACGTGGGTGTCGATCGCGCCGGCGGTGGCGATCATGCCCTCGCCGGAGACGATGGTGGTGCCGGTGCCGACGACCACGTCCACGCCGTCCAGGGTGTCCGGGTTGCCGGCCCGGCCGATCGAGGCGATCCGGCCGTCGATCAGGCCGATCGAGGTCTTCCGGATGCCCTGGACGGCGTCGATCACCAGCACGTTGCTGATCACCACGTCGCAGGTGTCGCGGACGGCGGCCGCCTTGAGGTGCAGGCCGTCGCGGGCGGTCTTGCCGAAACCGGCCAGGAACTCCTCGCCCGGCGTCTGCGAGTCCGACTCGACCCGGACGATCAGCCCGCTGTCGCCCAGCCGGATCCGGTCGCCGGCCCGCGGGCCGTGCACGGCGATGTAGTCGTGGGGGGTGATGGAGGTCATGCCCCGGCCTCGCTTCGCTTGCCGGACCGGGTCCGGGTGGCGGTCATGGTCAACTGCTCTCCCCCGGCCTTCGGCCGGCGGCACTCCCGTCGCTCGCTCATGACTCCACCTCGGCGTCGTCGAAGTCGGTCAGGTAGCCGGTCGCGCGGGCCTTGGCCAGCGCGGCCTCCTTGGCGCCGGGCGCGTCCAGCGGGCCGTCCACCAGGCCGGCGAAGCCGATCGCGACGCGCTCGCCGGCGATCGGGACGAGGCCGACCTCGACGGTGGCGCCGGGGTCGAAGCGCACCGAGGAGCCGGCCGGGACCGCCAGGTGGGTGCCGTAGGCGGCGGCCCGGTCGAAGGCCAGCCGGGGGTTGGACTCGAAGAAGTGGAAGTGCGAGGTGACCGAGATCGGTACCTCGGAGGTGTTGTGGACGAGCAGGACGACCGTCTCCTCGATCGGGTCGTAGCCCTTGCCGTCGCCGATCAGCGCGCCCCCGGGGGCGTCGTCACCGAGCGAGCCGGCGCCCTTGAAGGGGTCGTTGACCACGGCCAGCCGGGTGCCGTCGTCGAAGACCGCCTCGACCTGGACGACGGTGACCACGTCCGGCACGCCGGGCAGGACGTCGTCGGCGGTCAGCACGCTGCGGCCGGCCTCGATGGCCTCGGCGAGGCGCCGGCCGTCGCGGGCGGCCTCGCACACGGTGTCCGCGATCAGGGCGTGCGCCTCGGGGATGTTGAGGCGTACGCCCCGGGCGCGGCGGGCGCGGGCCAGCTCGGCTGCTGTGAAGATCAGCAGCCGGTCCCGCTCGGTGGGGGTCAGTCGCACGGTTCCTCGCTCGCGGTCGCCGGGGTGAGGGGGAGGGTGGTGAAGTTAGAACGGCGTTCAAACATCTCGGGCCATTGAACCCGGACCCGGCCGCCCTGTCCAGCGTTGCCCGCATGGTGGCGTTCCGCTCGCCGGATGCCCCGCCCGGGTCCGCCGGGGGTCTGCCGGGGGTCTGCCGGGGTCCGCCTTGGTCCGGCGGGGCTCGCCGGGGGCCGCAGAGGTCTGCGGGGGCCGTCGGGGCCTGTTGGGCCCGTTGGGGGCGGTGGGGCCGCTGGGGCGGGGCGGTGGAGGGACGGGGGAGCGGACAAGGCTCGAAAGGGCCCGTACGCATCGCAAACCTGTCCGGCGCGGGCAGTTGGATCACGCGGGCCGTCCCGTGCCCCTTTCACCTCTGGTGATCGCACGCACACTGTTGCAAACGCTGTCAGCTGGGCATGAGGATGAGTGGTCAGAACGAGGGGGCTGCCCGGCCGGCGGGGGATCCGTGGCGGGTGCCCGGATCGAGGGCGGGGGCATGTGTTGATGGACGGTCAGGCGCGATTCCCGCGGCAGCGGACGAGTTCGGGGGACGCATTCCGACCCAGGGCCCAGGGTGGCGCGGCGGGCGCGGCCGGTGTCGCCGGTGCGGAGGGCGCCCCCGGCGGGTCGCTGCCGGGCGCACCGGCGCCGGGCTGCGCCCTGCACCGCAGA
Organism: Kitasatospora sp. NPDC058170; assembly: GCF_042883905.1. Taxonomy (NCBI): domain Bacteria; kingdom Bacillati; phylum Actinomycetota; class Actinomycetes; order Kitasatosporales; family Streptomycetaceae; genus Kitasatospora; species Kitasatospora sp. NPDC058170. The sequence goes on along the minus strand of NZ_JBHVUV010000019.1, from coordinate 196,395 downwards.
CTGCACCTGGCGCTGGACCCGGCCGACCTGGTCGCGGTGGGTGCCGTGCGTCGGCGGCTCCGCTCGGCGCTGAGCCACTGGGGGGTGCCCGAGCTGTCCGACACGGCCGAGCTGCTCTCCTCCGAGCTGGTCACCAACGCCCTGCTGCACACCGATCACGGCGCGGTGTTCGACGCGGTGCTCGGTGCCGACCTGAGGCTGCGGATCGAGGTCCAGGACGGCGCCAGCAGGCTGCCGGGCCGCCGCCGCGATCCGGACGCCGAGTACGCCACCTCGGGGCGCGGGCTGCTGCTGGTCGAGGCGCTGGCGGACGCCTGGGGGGTGCAGCTGCGCGGGGACGGCAAGGTCACCTGGTTCGAGCTCGCCCCCTCCTGAGCCCGCGCCCCCGCCGGACCTCGGGTCCGCCCCGGGGTGAATTGGTCGTTCGCCACCGAACGACACGCTGAAAGGAAGGCCGGGGGGAAGATTTCCGGGCCGATGCCATTGCCGCTCGGCCGAACATTGGCCAGGATGGTGGGAATGTGTGTCCACGTGCGGGAAGCAGCGGGGAAACCTCACCTCGACTGACCACCGTCCGTCGGCACCATCCGATCCAGCACCACCCAAACACCGCCTTGCGGCCCGCCCGGACGGTCGGCGCGGCCCGCCACGGCAGCGGCAGGAGCAGCATGCCCACTGAGCCCGAGTCACCGGGGCCGGCGCTTCCTCCCGGCCAGTCCACGGCCGGGTCGGGGCGGGGGAGACCACCCGCCCAGGCGGTGCGCAGGCACGCGCTGCGGACGGCGCCCGGGCTGGCCGCCGGCCGGCTGGCGCCGATGCTCTCCGGCGGACTGCCGGTCTCCTCCGGGGACTCCACCCCGGACTGGCTGGAGCCCGCGATGGCCGCCAACGGCATCGGCTCCTTCGACTGGGACATCCGGCGCGACGTGCTGGAGGGCGACCAGCGGGCCTGCGCCATCGTCGGCCTGGACCGGCTGGACCAGGGCCGCTTCGACCGCACCTCCGCCTCCTTCCTGGCCCTGCTGCACCCCGAGGACGCGCCGGTGGTGCGCCGCCGGGTCGAGCGCGCGGTGACCGAGCTCGGTCAGTGCGGTGCCTACTACCGGACGGTCGGCCCGGGCGGGACGATGAAGGCGGTGCGCTTCCGCGGCCGGGTGCTGGCGGACGCCTTCGGCCGGGCCTCCCGGATGGTCGGCTTCGTCTGGGACGCCACCGTCGAGCTGCACAAGCGCGACCGCGCCGACCGGATGGCCCTGCTGCGCGAGGAGCGCTCCCGGTTCATCAAGGAGGCCGCCCGCGCGCTCTCCGAGGCCGTCACCGTCCGCGACGTCGCCCGGGTCTTCACCGAGCTGCCGCTGCCCGGCCTGCCGCCGGACGGCCTGGTCCTGGCCGCCTTCGAGGCCGGCCGGGTGCAGATCCTCGGCGCCTCCGGCTACCGGCCGGAGGAGCTCTCGTTCTGGGACCGCTCGGTCCTGCCCGCCACCCACCCGGCGGCCGAGGCACTGAAGAACCGCGCGCCGGTCTTCATCCCCAGCCGCGAGGAGTTCCGCGAGCGCCACCCGGAGGTGTGGGAGCCGACCAGCCGCACCGGCCGCAGCTCCTGGGCCTTCCTGCCGCTGGTGGCCAGCGGCCGGGCGATCGGCGTCTGCCTGGTCAGCTTCGACGACGACCGCCAGCTGGACGCCGACGAGCGCACCCTGCTCTCCACCCTGGGCGGCCTGGTCGCGCAGTCCCTGGCCCGGGCCCGGCTGCACGACGCCGAGCACGAGCTGGCGGCCGGCCTGCAGCGGGTGATGCTGCCGCGCACCGTGCCGTCCGTCCCCGGGGTCACCACCGCCGTCCGCTACCTGGCGGCCGGCTCCGGCCTGCAGATCGGCGGCGACTGGTACGACGTCGTCCCGCTGCCCGGCGGGCACGTCGGGCTGGTGATCGGCGACGTCCAGGGCCATGACGTGCACGCCGCCGGGATCATGGGCCAGCTGCGGATCGCGCTGCGCGCCTACGCGGCCGAGGGCCACCCGCCGGCCGCGGTGATGGCCCGGGCCTCCCGCTTCCTCGCGGACCTGGACACCGACCACTTCGCCACCTGTACCTACGCCGAGGTCAACGTCGACTACGGCGTGGTCTACGCCGTCCGGGCCGGCCACCTCGACCCGATGGTCCGGCGGGCGGACGGCACCGCCGCCGTGGTGCCGGTCGCCGGCGGGCTGCCGCTGGGCATCGCCCCCGACGAGGAGTACCGGGTCACCCGGTTCAGCCTGGACCCGGGCGAGACGGTGGTGCTCTGCACCGACGGCCTGGTCGAGGCGCGCGGCATGGACCTCGACGACGGCATCGCCCGGCTCACCCGGGTGCTGGCCGGCCCGGCCGAGACCCGCCACGAGGGCGGCCGGGACCCGCTGGAGGAGCTCGCCGACCGGATCGCCTCCCAGGCCGCGGACTCCAGCGAGCGCGAGGACGACATAGCGCTGCTGCTGCTGCGCTGGGACGGCCCGGCGGGCGGCCTGGCCGCCCAGCAGCTGCGCCGCCGGATCGGCCAGGCCGACCTCGCCCGGATCTCCGAGGTGCGGGCCGAGCTGCGCGACGCGCTGCGCCGCTGGGGTGTCGCCGAGCTGGTGGACACCGCCGAGCTGCTCGCCTCCGAGCTGGTCACCAACGCCATCCGGCACACCGACCGGGACGCCATGTTCACCGCCCGGCTCTACCGGGAGTCGACGACCGACGGCGGCCGGGCCCGGCTGAGGGTCGAGGTGGAGGACGAGTCGGACCTCTGGCCGACCCGCCGGACCCCGGGGGAGCAGGCCTCCTCCGGGCGCGGGCTGATGCTGGTCGAGGCGCTGGCGGACGGCTGGGGCGTGGAGCCGCGGGGCTCGGGCAAGCGGATGTGGTTCGAGCTCACCGCCACGCCGGCGGCCTGAGCGCCCGGAGGGTTCCGGTCGCCCGGGCCGCCCGGGCGACCGGCGCTCAGCCGAACTGCTGCTCCAGGTCCTTCAGCTTGCGCTCCAGCGAGTCCAGCCGGGGCAGCGCCACGGTGTCCTCCTCCATCGTGAGGTCGATGGTGCGCCGCTCCGGACGGGCCGGCAGGCCGGGCTGCACGACCGCGCCCTCGGCGGGTTCCACGGCGGGCCGGTCCGCCGTGGAACCGGCTATCGCGGACTCCGAGCCGGACTCCAGCTGCCGGGCGCTGCCGCGCTGGCGCCAGACGCTGTTGGTCCGGTTGATGGCCCGGATCTCGGCCCGCTCGCGCCGGCCGGCGAGTCTGCGCCGCTCGCGGTCGGCGACCTTCTCCCGCTTGTCCTCGCGGACCTCGTCGACCGCCTCGTCCAGGCTGCGCACGCCCTCCAGGAGCATCAGCGACCAGGCCGCGTAGGTCTCGCGGGGGGCGCGCATCCAGCGGACGATGCGGATCTGCGGCAGCGGCCGGGGGACGAGGCCCTGCTCGCGCAGGGCGGCCCGGCGGGTCTGCTTGAGCGCCCGGTCGAACAGCACGGCCGCCGAGAGGGACATCCCCGCGAAGAACTGCGGGGCGCCGGCGTGGCCGAAGCCGCGCGGGGCGTGCACCCAGTTGAACCAGGCCGAGGCGCCGGCGAACAGCCAGACCAGCAGGCGCGAACCGAGCGCGGCGTCGCCGTGGCTGGCCTCGCGGACGGCGAGCACCGAGCAGAACATCGCCGCGCCGTCCAGGCCGAACGGCACCAGGTACTCCCACCCCCCGGAGAGGCTGAGGTTCTGCACCCCGAAGCCGACCAGGCCGTGGAAGGAGAGCGCGGCCGCGACGGCGGCGCAGCAGAACAGCAGCGTGTACGAGGCCCCGCCGTACAGGGATTCCTTGCGGCGGCGGCGCTCCTCGGAGCGCTCCCAGGAATCCGCGCCGCCGGAGGGCGAGGATCCCCGCGTCCGGGCCAGGGCCACCAGCAGAGCGCTGACCAGCAGCGCCGCAACGCCGGTGACGGCCCAACCCAGCGGTATGTCGGACAATTTCATCGCCTGGACCAGCCTCGCTTTCCTGCGTCGTGATGGCGGGGACCATCATGGCGGATGCTCGGCCGGGGAATGGCTGATTCGCCGTCAATGCGCTGAGTAGGAGGATTTCTGACGAGGGAGCAATCGCATCGTCGTATTTAATAAGGGTGGCTATTTCCCGGAATTCCGGGCTTTCCACGCCCCGTTCCGCACCGGATTCGGTCAACCCCGCGTGACGCGCGGGCAGCCGCCGCACATGGTCTCGGGCCGGACGGTGTACACGAGACAGCAGCTGGCCCGCGCGCGCCCGGTGCCCGAGGCATCGGGCGTGTCGAGGGTGAAGCCCGCGCCCGGCGTGAGCGGCGCGCAGTCCGGCGCGAACAGGGCGGACAGCTCGGCGCGTGCCCGGTCCTCCTCGCCGAGCAGCCCGGCGACGTACCAGAGGCCCTCGACCGCGGCATCCGTGGCCATCGCCCACAGGGTGCGCGTGCCGCGCCGCACCTCGGGGCGGAAGGCGGCCAGCACCGGCGTCAGGTACCCGGTCAGCGCGGCCCGCAGCCGCGCCTCCAGCCCGGCCTCGTCGGGCACCGCCCGGGCGCCGGGCAGGCCGGCGGCCGGATCGTCGGGCAGGCAGGCGAAGGCGTCCGGCAGCACGGTCAGCTCGCCGGTGCGGCGGCGCACCGACACCGCCTCGGGGCTCAGCAGCGGCACCCGGCGCTCCAGGAACCACGGCAGGGTGAACAGCAGGGCGGTGGACCAGCAGTAGCGGTGCAGGCCGAAGCCGGCCGCGACGTCCGGTCGCAGCGGCCGCCCGTACTGGGCCAGGCCCTGCCGGGCGTCGTGGGCGATCAGCTCGCGCAGGGCGTCCGGGTCGGTCAGCAGCGCGGCGCCGGGGATCCAGCCGTCACCGCTGCGCGGCGGGGCGCACCGCACCCGCAGGGCGGGGAACAGCTCGCCGATCCGGCGATAGCTCGCGGTGCAGGGCGTGGGGGCGGCGGCGGGTGCGGTGGCGGCGGGGACGGCGGCGGGCGGCGCGGGGCCGGGCCGGGTGCTGCTCACGGTCATGGTGCGGGCCCCATCGGGTCGACCGGAGCCCGCGCGGACCGGCCCGTCCGACCCGGCCGGAGCGGACTGCGCCCAGGGCGGGCCCGGCCGGAGCGGGCCTGGCGGAGCCCGGGAACGGCAAGGCGAACCCGGCCGGGGCGCTGCTCACCCCGGCCAGGTTAGGCTCACCTTAGCTGATAGTTCCCCGGGCCTCCCGCTCGATGCGTCCGTCCGGGGGAGCGCCCGGCGTGCGCAGCGCGCTCAGCTGGCGCGCGAGCCACACCGGTACGCCGCCGAGCGCTTGTACGAGCCGGGCCGCCTCGGCGCGCAACCGTGCCGCCTCGGCGGGTTCGGAGACCTCGGCCAGCGCCGCCAGCGCCGGTGCGACCCCGACCGTGAAGCCGAGCTGCTCGCGCAGCCGCAGTGAGGCGTCGAACCCCTCCCGGGCCCGGTCGTGGTCCCCGGAGGCCAGGGCCAGCGCGGCCAGGTGCCGCCAGGTGGAGGAGCGCAACAGCTCGTCCCCGCGCTCGCCGGCCGCCTCGTGCGCCCGGCGGTACGCGATCCAGGCGGCGGTCGGGTCGCGCTGCAGGTTCTCCGCGACCAGCCCCCGGCGGAAGTCCAGCAGCGGCCGGCCGGGGGCGTCCGGCGGCAGCAGCGCCGAGGTGCGCCCGAGGGCGGCCTGGGCCTCGTCCAGCCGGTCGCGGGGGCCGAGCACGCTGGCCACGTACGCCAGGAAGCCGCGTGCGCAGGACGCCGCCGCACGCTGCTCGGTGCTGGTCACCACGGCCTCGGCCAGCCGGAGCGCCTGCTCCGCCTGGGTCCAGTGGGCAGCGGTGAACAGACACTGTTCGATGAGGAGTTCGGCCCGTCCGAGAGCCGCCGTCGGGTCGCGCTCGGCGGCCGGGCGTAACAGCTCCGCGGCCTCCTGCCAGCATGCCCGGGACCGCAGCCGCCAGACGGTGTCCCCCGGTTCCTGCGGCACGGCCCGCCCCAGCCCGTCCCCGCCGCCCGGGCCCAATCCGTGCTCTGACAACGCCACCTCCTTGTGTGCGCCATCCAGCAGGGCCACGGGACTTGCCCCAAGGCCCGCACTGTGGCGGCAATTCAACACGGGGGTGAGCTTGTGCACCAGATCACGAGCGCAGGTTCTTGCCGTCCGGCGGCTTTTGGTCCAGGCGGTTTCCGGCCGTCGGTGGCGGGTTCAGGAGGTCCAGCCGGTCTCCATCAGGGCCTCGGCGGCGCCGTTGGCGGGCTGCGGGACACCCGCCAGGTCCAGGCTGAACAGGGCGACCAGCAGTTGCTCGCCGCGCACGGTGGCCTGGTGGGAGTAGCCGGCCAGGGTGAACATCGCGGCGGCCATCTCCTCGGCGTGCAGGGTCTGCAGCCAGAGGCACTCCACCGACTTCACGTCGGCCGGCTCGGTCCAGGTGTCCACCTGGGCGACCATCCGGCTGCCCAGCAGGGTGACGCCGTCGCGCTCCTGGGCCTCCGTCAGCTCCAGGTCCTCGAATCCCAGCCACTCCAGGTAGCGGGCGGCGGTGAACACCGCATCCTGCGAGGTGCGGACCGGGTGCGGGCGGAACGGCGCGCGCCGCCGCCAGGGCGTGGCGGTGGTGCCGGAGCCGCCGGGCGGGGCCGGGACGGGCGCGCCCAGCGGGTGCGCGGGGTTCGGGCGGGAGCCCTGCGGGCCGCTGACGCCGAGCGGGCCGGCGGTCGCGCTGCCGCCGAGGCGGGTGGTGCGGTCCACCGGGAGGCGGACGGTGGCGCCGCAGTTGCAGGTGAACTCGGGCTGCGGCCACTGGTCGGAGCGGCCGCAGTGCGGGCAGCGCATGTTCAGCCAGGAGTCCTCCCAGGAGCGGAACCGCACCTGGACCGGCACCCCGCCGCGCAGCAGCGGGACCTTGAGCGAGGCGCCGCAGGGGCAGGGCAGGGAGGGCGGTTCGTAGAGGTGCTCCCGGCGGCAGGCCGGGCAGCGGATCGCCCGGGCGCCACCGCCCGCCCCCGGGGCGCTGTGCGCGGGGTCGCGTCCGGTGAAGTCGTCGGGCAGTCCGGACATCGCGAGCACCGTCCGTTCGAGTCGGGGCGTGGGGTCGGATCCCATGCTCCCCGAAACGCGGGGGCCGCGGCGCGGAATGGAGCAATCCTCAGGGACAGATCAGGGGTATGCGGCCGATCCCTCCCCGGCGAGGAGGAGGCGGCGTACGCCACCCGGCCGGGGCGATCGGGCGGATGACCGGGGACTGTCAGGTGACGGCCCAGCGGGCCAGGTCGGCCGGGGTGTCCAGGTCGTCCGGCACGGCGACATCGGCGCACTCCACCAGCGCGATCTCGGCGGCGTGCGCCGTCAGCAGAGCGCGCGCGCCGGCATCGCCGGTCGCCCCTGCGGCCGCCTCGGCGAAGTGCCGGGCACCGATCAGCACCGGGTGCCCGCGCCGCCCCCCGTACGCCGCCGCCGCCAGCTCCGCGCCCGCCCGGTGGGCGGCCAGCAGCCGGGCCACCGCCGCCGCGGTCACCCCGGGCGTGTCCACCAGCATCACCAGCACCGCCGAGGCCTCCGGCGCCAGCGCGGCCAGCCCGGCCCGCAGCGAGGAGCCCATGCCGCCCGCCCAGTCCGGGTTGTCCACCAGCCGGCAGTCCGGCAGCTCGGCCGCGGCCCGCACCTGCTCGCGGGCCGCGCCCAGCACCACCGTCACCGCCGCGCAGCCGCCCGCCCGCACCACCGCCACCGCGTGCTCCACCAGCGGCCGGCCCCGGTAGGGCAGCAGGGCCTTGGGCCGTCCGCCGAGCCGCCGCCCGCCCCCGGCGGCCAGCACCAGCGCCACGACCGGTCCCTCCTGGATCTCCATACGCCCAGCCTGCCCGGCCGGGGCGCCGCCGCGCAGCCGTAGGAAGCCACAGTTGTACGAATCCACAAGGCGAAGCCGCAGGTCGCGGCGGCTCCCCGGTGGTTCGGCCGCTGGATCTTCCGGGCGGCTGCCCCTGTACTGGGTCGATGAACACCGCACCGCGCCCGCTGCTGGACCGCTTCGGCAGGGTCCACACCGACCTGCGGGTCTCGCTCACCGACCGCTGCAACCTGCGCTGCACGTACTGCATGCCGGCCGAGGGCCTCGACTGGCTCCCCAAGGCCGAGGTGCTGGGCGACGACGAGGTGGTCCGCCTCGTGCGGATCGCGGTGCGGCGCCTCGGCATCACCTCGGTGCGGCTCACCGGCGGCGAACCGCTGCTGCGGCGCGGGCTGCCGGAGCTGGTCGGGCGGATCACGGAGCTGGGCCCGGAGGTCTCGCTCACCACCAACGGCATCGGCCTGGCCCGCACCGCCACCGCCCTGCACCGGGCCGGACTGCACCGGGTGAACGTCAGCCTGGATACCCTGCGCCCCGAGCGGTACGCCGAGATCACCCGGCGCGACCGGATCGCCGACGTCCTCGCCGGACTGGCCGCCGCCCAGGCCGCCGGACTGGCGCCGGTGAAGGTCAACGCGGTGCCGGTGCGCGGCGTCAACGACGACGAGATCCTCGACCTGGTCGAGTTCGCCGCCGGGCACGGCTACCGGATGCGGTTCATCGAGTCCATGCCGCTGGACGCGCAGGGCGCCTGGGACCGCGGCACGATGATCACCGCGGACGAGATCCTGGCGGTCCTCGGCACCCGCTGGGAGCTCGTCCCCGTCGGCCGGCACGGCAACGCGCCCGCCGAGGAGTGGCGGATCGCCGGCACCGACACCGTGATCGGCGTGATCGCCTCCGTCACCCGCCCGTTCTGCGGCGGCTGCGACCGGGTCCGCCTCACCGCCGACGGACAGCTGCGCAACTGCCTGTTCGCCACGGAGGAGTCCGACCTGCGTGCGCTGCTGCGCGGCGGGGCCGGGGACGACCGGATCGAGGACGCCTGGCGCAGCACCATCGCCCGCAAGGGCCCCGGGCACGACATCGGCTCGGCGGAGTTCGTCCGGCCCGAGCGCCCGATGTCCGCCATCGGCGGCTAGTGCCGCGTCGGGCAACCTTCGCCCCGTCGCGACGCCCGGCACGCACTCTCGCCGCACCGGCCGAAAGCCCGAGTACGTCCAGTACGAGGGCTTCCGGCCGGCACGCCGATAGCACGCACCGGACGCCGCTCCTTGACGGGCAAAAGTTGCCTGACGCGGCACTAGTTCGGCGGGTGCGGCCGGTTCGGCGGGTGCGGGTGCGGGTGCGGGTGCGGGGAGGCGGGCGGCTCAGGCCCGGGCCGGCCGGGCGAAGTGCGCCCGGTAGGCGCGCGGCGTCATCCCCACCCGCTGGAGCAGGTGGCGGCGCAGCGAGTCCGGGCCGCCGAAGCCCGTCCGCCCGGCGATCCGCTCCACCGACAGGTCCGAGGCCTCCAGCAGCTCCCTGGCCAGCTCGACCCGCTGGGTGAGCAGCCACTGCAGCGGGCTCGCCCCGGCCTCGGCCAGGAACCGGCGGTTCAGGGTCCGCACGCTGACCCCCGCGTGGTCCGCCAACTCCGCCAGGGTCAACGGCTCGTGCAGCCGTTCCAGCGCCCAGGCCCGGGTGGCGGCCAGCGAGGAGCCGTCCGCGGCCGCCACGGGCGAGGGCAGGGCCTGCTCCTGGGCGCCGTCCCGGACCGCCGAGACCACCGCCAGCCGGGCCACCGCGTTGGCCACCGCCGCGCCGTGGTCGGAGCGCACCATGTGCAGGCAGAGGTCGATGCCGGCCGTCAGCCCGGCCGAGGTCAGCACCGGCCCGTCCTCCACGAACAGCGCCTGCGGCCGCACCCGGACGGACGGGAAGCGGTGGCCGAGGGCGCCCGCCTGCACCCAGTACGTGGTGGCGCTGCGCCCGTCCAGCAGGCCGGCCTGGGCGAGGACGAAGGCGCCGGTGCAGATGGAGGCGATCCGGGCACCCCGCCCGGCCGCCGCGCGCAGCGCGGCCAGCACCCGCTCGTCGGCGTCGGCGCGCGAGCCGGAGCCCGTCACCATCACGGTGTCCGCGTCGTCGAGCGCCTCCAGCCCGTGCGGGACGAGCACCCGGAGGCTGCCGGTGGACGCCAGCGGGCCCGGTTCGGCCGCGCAGATCCGCACCTCGTAGGCGGGGCGGCCGTCCACCTCGGCGGCGGCGAAGACGAGTTCGGGGATGGACAGGTCGAAGGTCGTCACGGGCGGGACGGCCACGACCGTGATCCGATGGGCCGCGTGCGGTGGCATGGCCAGAACCTCCGGAACCTTGGCAACACCGCCACTGTTTCACGCCGGTACCCGGCCGCAGAGTGGATCACGGCGGCGCGCGACCCGGCGCCGCGACAGAGACCCGATGAGCCGGAGCACCCCATGACCTTCCACGTCGTCGTCGGCGCGGGCCCCGCAGGGACCGCCACCGCCCTTCGACTCGCCGAGTCCGGCGACCAGGTCCGCCTGGTCACCCGGCGCGGCACCGGCCCCGAGCACCCCGGTATCGAGCGGATCGCCGCCGATGCCGTCGACGCCGACGGCCTCACCGCCCTGGCCGGGGGCGCGGCGACCCTGGTCAACTGCGCCGCGCCGCCGTACCACCGCTGGCTCCCGGAGTTCCCGCCGCTCGCCGCGGCCCTGCTCACCGCCGCCGAGCGCACCGGCGCCGGGTACGTGATGCTCGGCAACGTCTACGGCTACGGCCCGGTGGACGGACGGATCGACGAGCAGCGGCCGTTCGCGCCGACCAGCCGCAAGGGCACGCTGCGGGCCGCGCTCTGGGAGGACGCGCTGGCCGCGCACACCGCCGGCCGGGTGCGGGCCACCGAGGTCCGGGCCAGCGACTACCTCGGCGCCGGCGCCGGCTCGCTGTTCCAACTCATGGCGGCCCCGGCCGTGGTGGCCGGCGAACCGGCCGGGTACCCCGCCGACCTGGACGCCCCGCACAGCTGGACGTACCTCGGCGACGTGGCCGCCACCCTGGCCGCGGCCGCCCGCAACGGCGAGGCCTGGGGCCGGGCCTGGCACGTGCCCAGCACCAGCGAGGCCTCGGCGCGCGAGGTGGCCCGGCGGCTGGCGCGGGCGGCGGGCGCGCCGGAAGCCGGGCTGACCGCGCTGAGCGCCGCGGAGCTGGCGGAGCTGGCGCAGGGCGACGAGATCCTCGCCGAGGTGGTCGAGATGGGCTATCTGCTCTACCGTCCGCTGCTGCTCGACTCCGCCCGGACCGAGAAGGTGCTCGGCGTCTCGGCCACGCCCCTGGACACCGTCCTCGCCGAGGTGGCCCGCGAGCTGAGCGCGCTGGCCGTCGAGGGCGCGGGTTCCTGAGCGCGCTGGCCGTCGAGGGCGCGGGTTCCTGAGCGTGCGGGCCGTCGAGGGCGCGGGCCGCCGGGCGGTGTGAGCTTCGACATGCCGGAACACTCCCCGCTGCGCCGCCTTGACGTGGTGTGGGGCGGCTGGTCTGCTGGGTCGCCGTCAGCCGCCCCCCAGCCCGGGAGTCCTCCGTGCCCGCCCGCCGCACCACCGTGTCCGCCGCCGCCGTCCTCCTGATATCCACCCTGGCGCTGGCCGGCTGCTCCGGCGGGGCCGCCAAGCCGTCGTCGGGCACCGGCGCGGCCGCCGGGGACGTGGGCGCCAGCCCGCTGCAGAACCCCGACGGCACCAGGCCCGGCCTGGCGCCGCTGACCTCGCCGGAGGACCAGAAGACCGGGCGCGACCTGATAGCCAGGGTCGCCACCGCCGCCGGCGGCCCGAAGGACGGCTACGACCGCAACGAGTTCGGCCCGGCCTGGACGGACAGCGTGGACGGCGTCCCCGGCGGCCGCAACAACTGCGACACCCGCAACGACCTGCTCGCCCGCGACGGCAGACTGCTGGAGCACAAGGACGGTTCGAGCTGCGTGGTCACCGCGATGAGCATCTACGACCCGTACACCGGCAAGACCGTCCAGTGGACCAAGCAGCAGGCCTCGAAGATCCAGATCGACCACGTCATGCCGCTCTCCTACGACTGGCAGATGGGCGCCTCCAAGTGGGACAAGGCCAAGCGGGTCCAGATCGCCAACGACCCGCTCAACCTCATCCCGGCGGACGGCTCGCAGAACGCCTCCAAGGGGGACTCCGGCCCCGCCGCCTGGCTCCCCGCGAACACCGCGGTCCGCTGCTCGTACGCCGTCCGCTTCGCCCAGGTCTCGCTGAAGTACCAACTGCCGGTCACCGAGGCCGACAAGAAGGCGATGCTCCAGCAGTGCGGCGGCTGAGGAAACGTTCCGTCATCCTTTGTCCCTATTCGCTCCTCCTGTGTCGATGACGATATGACCGGTGTGATGACCGGGTGATATTCGTGTGCGGTGCACTCCAAGACCACCCGGTTCTCCCGGCACGCCCTGCCCGTCGCCGTCGCTGTCGCTGCCGCCCTCCTGGCCGGCTGCACCGGTTCGGCCGGATCCACCGGCGCGGCCCCCGGGAGACCGTCGCCGGCCGGTTTCGCCGGAACGACCCCGGCTCCGGCTCCGACCACCGCGCAGACCCCGGCCACCGCGCCGAGCCCGGTCACCGCGTCCACCCCGGCACCCGCGCCGACCGGCGAGGCGGCCCCGGCACTCAAGCCGTTCTACGGCCAGCAGATCGCCTGGGCGCCGTGCGCGGACGCCCCGGCGGCCGGCAAGGCCGACGGGCCGGTCGTCCAGTGCGGCACGCTCAAGGTCCCGCTGGACTACGCGAACCCGGCCGGCGACACCATGGCCGTGGCCGTCGTCCGCGTCCTCGCCGCCAAGCAGGACCAGCGGGTCGGCTCCCTGCTGGTCAACCCCGGTGGGCCCGGCGGCTCCGGCGTCAACATGGTCAAGAACAACCCGCAGCAGTTCGACGGCCCGCTCCACGACCGCTTCGACACGGTCGGCTTCGACCCGCGCGGTGTCGGGCTCACCACCCCGCTGAACTGCCTGGACGACCGCACCCGGGACGAGTGGGTCACCACCGACACCCCCGGCACCGACCACGGCAAGGTCCTCGCCGACGCCTGCCAGGCCAGGTTCGGCACGCTGCTGCCCTTCATCGGCACCCGCAACACCGCCCGCGACATGGACGTGCTGCGCGCCGTCCTCGGCGACCCGAAGCTCAACTACCTCGGCCTGTCGTACGGGACCTACCTCGGCAGCCTCTACGCCGAGGAGTTCCCGGACCGGGTCGGCCGGCTGGTGCTCGACGGCGCCGTCGACCCGGCCCTGCCGCTGGTCGAGCACAACATCGCGCAGTACGCGGCGTTCGAGCGCTCGCTCAAGGCCTTCGCCGCCGACTGCGCCACCAAGAGCGTCTGCCCGCTGGGCAAGGACCCGGCCAAGGCCGCCGAGAAGCTCGCCGACTTCCTCGACGGCCTCAAGGCGAAGCCGCTGACCACGTCGAGCGGGCGCAAGCTCACCGCCAGCGCGGCCTGGACGGGCATGGTCGACAGCCTCTACGGCGACGAGCAGGGCTGGGAGTCGCTGCGCAACGACATCGGCTGGGCGATGGTCCGGGACAAGGGCGACTACCTGCTCGCGCGCGCGGACAGCGCGAACCGCCGTGACAAGGAGGGTCGTTACAGCGGCTCGGTCGACGCCTACACCGCCATCCACTGCGCCGACGGCGCCACCGAGGTGCCGACCGGCGAGGCGCTGCAGGCCGCGTACGCCGGGCTGGCGGCGAAGGCCCCGCTGTTCACCCGGCACGACCCGAACTTCGCCCTGTTCGACCCGGACTGCCGCGTCTGGCCGTTCCGTTCCACCGAGAAGGCGCACCCGATCGCGTCCAGGAGCGACGCCACCATCCTCGTGGTCGGATCGACCGGTGACACGGCGACCCCCTACGCCTCGGCCGAGAGCCTGGCCGCCGAACTCGGCCACGCGGTGCTGCTGACCCGGGAGGGCGAGGGCCACACCGGCTACGGCCACAGCGCGTGCATCCGCACCGCGGTGCACGCCTACCTGGTGGACGGCACCGTCCCGGCCGCCGGGACGCGCTGCCAGAGCGACTGACGCCACTGACGCCACTGGCGCCAGTGACACTGGTGACACCACTGGTACCACTGACGCCCGGAGGGGGCGCACCGCTGCGGTGCGCCCCCTCCGGCGTGCTCGGGGCCCTGGGGCTGTACGGGGCCCTGTCGGCCCTACGAGGTGGGGGCGGCCGTCAGGTCGTAGAGCGTGGTGGTGCCCACCGTCTTCGCGGTGTAGTGGCTCTCCACCCAGCTCGCGATCTGCGCGGTCTGCGACTCCTGGGCCCCGCCGCCACCGGGGGTGGCGCCTGCGATGGTGCCGCCCTCGGTGGTGCCGCCGGCCGCCCGGCGCGAGTTGCCGCCGATGAACCAGTGGACCCTGCCCTCCTTCACCAGCTGCTGGAAGGCCTCCAGACTGAGCGACGGGTCGCTGCTGTTGAAGCCGCCGAGGGCCATCACCGGTACGCCGGAAGCCAGTTGGTAGCTGGCGGCGTTCTGCGAGCCGCTGGTCGCGGCGGCCCAGGTGTACCGGTCGGCGTCCTGGCGCAGTGCGGCGGCCGCCTCACTGCCCACCGTGGCGCCGTTGAGCAGACCGCCCATGCCGCCCATCCCGCCGGGGCCGCCCATGGTGCCGCGCCCCTGCCGACCGTCGGTGCCGGTGCCGGTGCTGCCGTCGGTGCCCGTGCCGGGTCGGCGGCCCTGGCCGTCCTGGCCGCCGTTCGGGCCGCCGTCCTGCCCGTTGGGGAAACCCTGGCCCCCGGGGAAGCCCTGACCGCCCGGGAAGCCCTGCCCACCGGGTTGGCCCTGGCCGTTGAAGCCGAAAGCGCCCCCGCCGCGCATGCCGCCCGGACCGAAGCCCGTGCCCGCGACCGCCGGACCGGCCGTCACGATCGAGCCGGTGTGCGGAGTGTCCACGGTGTCCACCGCGTACGCCGCCGGTCCGCCCAGCGCCGCCGCCAGGCCCACCAGCCCGGCCGCCGCGGCCGCGCGGCCCGCCAGCCGGCCGGCCAGCAGCAGCGCGAGCGCCGCCGCGAGGCCGCCGACCAGCACCGCCCAGCGCAGCCACGGCAGGAACTGCGAGCTGCGCCCGAGCAGTACGTACGCCCAGACCGCCGTCACCGCCAGGGTCCCGGCCAGCACCGCCGCGTAGGGCAGCCGGTGCCGCATCCGCCACAGGCCGTCCACGCCCATGCCGACCAGCGCCGCGACCGCCGGGGCGAGCGCCACCGTGTAGTACTGGTGGAAGATGCCGGACATGAAACTGAAGGTCAGCCCGGTGCACAGGAGCCAGCCACCCCAGACCAGGAAGGCCGCGCGGGCGCTGTCCGTCCGGGCGTAGCGGCGGGTCGCCCAGAGGCCGAGCACCAGCAGGATCAGCGCGGCCGGCAGCAGCCAGGCGATCTGCCCGCCGATGTCGCCGTCGAAGAGCCGGGTGATCCCGGTCTCGCCCCAGCCGCCGCCCATGGCGCGGCCGCCTCCCGGCGGGGCCTCGGCGCCGGCCGGGAGCCGGCCGCCGCCCACGCTGCCGGTCTCGTTGCCGTTGAGCCGCCCGAAGCCGTTGTAGCCGAAGGTCAGGGAGAGGAAGCTGTTGTCCTGCGAGCCGCCGATGTAGGGGCGGGCGGAGGCCGGCACCAGTTCGACGACCGCCACCCACCAGCCGCCGGAGACCACCATCGCCAGCCCGGCGAGCAGCAGTTGGCGCATCCGCCGCCCGAGGCCCGCGGGCGAGACCACCAGGTGGATCAGCGCGAACGCGGGCAGGACGAGGAAGGCCTGGAGCGTCTTGGTGAGGAAGGCCAGCCCGAGCATCGCCCCGGTGAACACCAGCCAGCGGGTGCTCGCGGTCTCGGTGGCCCGCAGCAGCCCGTACGCGGCGAGCGCGAGCAGCAGCACCAGCAGCGCGTCCGGGTTGTTGAAGCGGAACATCAGGGCCGCCACCGGGGTCAGTGCCAGCACCGCGCCCGCCACCAGGCCGCCGAGCGGGGAGAAGCGGCGGCGCACCGCCGCGTACACGGTGGCCACGGTGGCCACCCCCATCAGCGCCTCCGGGGCCAGGACCGACCACGAGGAGAGCCCGAAGAGCCGGGCGGAGAGCGCCATCGGCCACAGGGACAGCGGCGGCTTGTCGACGGTGATGAAGTTCCCGGCGTCGGAGGAGCCGTAGAAGAAGGCCTTCCAGCTCTGGCTGCCGGCCTGGACGGCCGCCGAGTAGAAGGAGTTGGCCCAGCCGGAGGCGCTCAGGCCCCACAGGTAGAGGACGGCGGTCGCGGCCAGCAGGGCCAGCAGCGAGGGGCGCACCCAGGCCGGGTCGTCCTGGCGCCCGTGCCAGGTGCGGGCCGGCAGGGTCCGCAGCCGCCCGGCCCAGGACGCCGGGCCCTTGGGACCGGCGGGCGGCGGCGGCAGGGTCGGGAAGGGCTCGTCGGCGGGAGGTGCCGGCGCCGGCTGCGGCACCTCCGGCGGCGGGTAGTTCGCGGCCTCGGGCCACGGTTCGCCGGCCGGAGGGGAGAAGCTGGTCGTGGTCATGGAGGACACGCTCGGCCGTGCGGCTGAGAGGACCGTGAGACCGGGCTAGGAGCTGCCTGTGATCTCGCGGGGGCAGCGCCCGGACGGGTGCTTCAGGCGGACTGGGGCACCGTCAACTGCTTGCCCAGCCACTCCAGTGCGGGCGGGATCTCCCGGGTCCAGGTGTGGAAGTTGTGCCCGCCGGTGTCCAGGGTGATGGTGGAGAGCTTGGTCGGCGCCTTGAACGCGCCCACCATGGCCTGGGTGCCGTCGTAGTTGTTCTCGTCGTAGCTGGTGGCGAGCAGCAGCGCGACGGGCGCGGCCGGGGTGTTCTTCAGCCGCCACACCAGGTCGTTCTCCTGCTTCAGCCGGCCGTTGCCGCCGAACAGGTCGCCCGTGGTCTCGTCGATCGGCGCGGTGTAGTAGCCGGAGAGCGAGATCGCCGAGCGGTACGCGTCCGGCTTGCGCAGCGCGAACTTCAGCGCGCAGTAGCCGCCGGTGGAGTTGCCGATGACGGCCCGTGAGGCCGGGTCGGAGCCGAGCCGGTAGGTGGTGGCGAGAGCCTTGGGCAGGTCGCTGGTGAAGAAGGTCTCCACCTGCGGGCCGCCGGGGATGTCCATGCACTCGGTGTCGCGGTTGCCGGAGAGCGTCGGGCGCATCATGACCAGGACGGTCGGCGGAAGCTTCTGCTGCTCGATCGCGGTGAGCGCGGAGGCCGGGTACTGCATCAGCGAGATGAGCTTCTCCGCCGAGCCCGGGTAGCCGGCCAGCACCAGGGCCATCGGGAACCGCTTCTGCGCGTAATCCGGCTGGAAGTACTGCGGGGGCAGGTAGACGTACGCGTCGCTGCTCAGTCCGCTCGTGACTCCTTTGACGGCGATCTCCTGGATCAGCCCGGACCGCTCGCGGGCCGAGCCCTGCGCCGAGTACATGTTCTTCTCACCGGTGACGGAGAGGGCCCCGGCGGCGCTGGGCTGGTGGTCGACCACCGTGCCCGGCTTGCCGTTGGTGCCGAGCAGGTCGCTCCAGGAGCTGTAGAAGCCGAAGTAGCCGTTGGCGATCAGGCCCATCGCCACCAGGACCGCGAGCTGGGTGGCCAGGAAGGCGCCGATCCGGCCCAGCCAGGACTTCCAGCTCCGCCCGCCGAATCTCGGCCAGAGCCACATCGTGGCGGCGAACACGACGATCGCGACGACGGAGGCGATGATCTGGAGGGGAAGTCCCGTGAGGCTGAGCACCTGCCGATCGTAGTTGACGCGGCCGCGCGCTCCATGCGCCCCCTTACGCGCTCCAATGCGCCTCTTGTACGCCCTGTTGACCGCGTCCGTTCCGCTCGGGATCATGTCGGCGGGGAACTGCACGCTGCGTACATGAGAGATCACCGGGGGCGGTAATGAAGTCCTTCACCAAGGCGGGCCTGGCGGCCGGGAGCGCACTCCTGCTGGCGGCCTGCTCGGGCGGCGGGTCGAGCGGATCCAGCGGTGCGGACGCGCCGCCCGACCGGACGTCCGCCACCACCGCGTCCTCGCCGAGCCCGAGCCCGACACCCACGCCGAGTCCGACGCCGACCGTGCCGCCGTACGGCCCGACCCTGACCGGCTACATCGACCCGGTCAACGCCGCACTCGGCAAGCTCAGCGCCTCCGCGAGCCTGGACGCCTTCTCCACCGCCCTCCAGGAGGCCGTCACCGCGGCGAACGCGGCCGGCTCCGGCCTGACCAGCGCCCGCGAGCCGGCGACCATCGGCACCGCCCGGCGCCAGCTGGTGGTGGCCCTCAACCAGCTCTCCACCGACCTGACCAAGGTCCGCTCCGACATCAAGAAGAAGGGCGTCTGCGCCACCAGCGCCGCACTGGCCGAGGTCGGCCAGTCCGAGGGCCTCAAGGCCATCCCCGCCGCGCTCGCCCAGATGACCGCCGCGGGGTACGCCACGACCTTCGCCGCCCCGCAGACCGGTCCGCTGCAGAGCCGCTCGCTGGAGAACGGCACCATGGTCCGCGAGGGCCGGCTCAGGGGCCAGGGCAAGCTCAACGTGGACAACGGCGGCAGCGCCGACGCCGTCGTCTCGCTCGCCAAGGACGGCAAGTCGGTCCACTCGGTGTACGTCGGCAAGGGCAAGAAGGCCTCGATCGAGGGCATCGAGGACGGCACCTACGAGGTCTACTTCTCCGGTGGCGTCGACTGGGACCCGACGATCAAGGCCTTCACCCAGAACTGCGACTTCAGTAAGTTCGACGACACGATGGCCTACGAGACCGGACGCACCTACGTCTCCTGGTCCATCACCCTCCAGCCGGCGGTCGGCGGGAACGCCAAGACCAGCGACGTCGACGAGAACAGCTTCCCCGCGCCGTAGACCGCGGTGAGGCGGCGCCCCCGGTCGGGTTCCGACCGGGGGCGCCGTGCGTCCGGGGGTGCCCCGGCCCGCTACCGGAACGCCGGGAGGAGGGTGCGGGCGACCGCCTCCACCGGGGGGAGGACGCGCGCGGCGGCCTCGCCGTCGTCCAGGAGGTAGCGGTGCAGCGCCCGCTGGTACGCGGCGCCGATCAGCAGGAGGGCGCCCGCGGCGGGGTCGAGGCCGCCCGGGAGCCGGCCGGCGGCCTGTTGGGCGCGCAGGGCGTCGCCGACCGGCCCGAGGGCGAGGTGGGGCCCGATCTCGCCGTCGCGCCCGGCGAGGAGTCCGCGCAGCTGGTGGTCCGACTGGACGGCGCCGAGGATCGGCATGATCCCGAAGTAGAAGCGCTCCAGGCCGGTGAGCATGGCGACCAGGTCGGCGGCGGGCTCGTCGCCGCCGGGCTCCGTCCGGCCCAGCAGGGCGGTGGCGTCGGAGAACACCGGCAGGTGCAGGCCGACGACGGCCTGGAGCAGCCCGAGCCGGTCCCCGAAGTGGTAGAAGATGCTCGACTCCGCGACGCCCGCCCGGCGCGCGACCTCCTTGGTGGACAGGGCCAGTCCGGCCTCCCCGAGGACCTCCTCGGTGGCCTTGAGCACCGCCTCCCGCACCCCGGTCGAGGGTCGACCGCGTCGCGCCTGGGTCACGTCCTGCCTCCGTTTCCCGAACCGCCCGGAGGCCGCCCGGGTCTGCTCGGATTCTTCTTGAGTAATCGCTCAGGAAGATGCTAACTTACTGATGGATGACTCAGTAATCCGATCCGGGAGGGGAATGATGACCACCGTCGAGTTCCGCAAGGACGCGGTCCGCCGTCTCTACAAGGCACTTGAGGAGGGCGACCTCGACATCGCCGACGAGCTGTTCACCGCCGACTTCGTCACCAGCGAGGGCCGGCACCAGAACGTCCGCGGCCCGCAGGGCTTCAAGGACGCCATCCGCGAGGTGCACGCCACCCACGCCGACCCGTCGTTCGAGATCCTCGACCTGCTCGGGGAGGGCGAGGACGTGGTCGTCCGCTGGCGGATGACGGCCACCCACTCGGGCCCGCTGATGGACATCCCGGCCACCGGGAGGCGGGTGAGCATGGAGGCGTTCGCCCTGTTCCGCTTCGTCGGTGACCGGATCAGCGAGCGGCACGCCGTCATCGACCGGCTTGGCCTGGTGCAGCAGCTGCAGGCGCAGTAGTCGCGGGAGCAGGGGCAGGAGCAGGAGCGGGAACGGACCGAGGGGCCGGTCGCCACCACGGGGGGCGGCCGGCCCCGCGGTCCGGGTGCGCGGTCCGGGTGCGCCGGGGCGGCGGCGGTCGGCGCCCGGCAGGCAGTGCCCGGCGGTCAGCGTCCGGCGTTGGCGTCGATCTTGGCCTGCAGTGCCTTCAGCAGGTCCTGGAGGAGTCCGATGGTGGTCTCGTCCGTGAGGTTGCCCTCCGCGTCGAAGCGCTCGTGCGAGCGGAAGACGATGACCTCGGGCTTGACCACGATGTCGCTCTCGGTCCAGACGAAGACCTGGCGCAGCGCCAGTTGGGCGCGGACGGTGCCGAAGTTGGTCGGCGCGGCGCCGAGGATCGCGGTCGGCTTGCGGTGCAGCGGCAGGCCCTCGGTCCTGGTCCAGTCGGTGCTCAGCCAGTCGAGGGCGTTCTTCAGGACGCCGGGGATGGAGTAGTTGAACTCCGGGGTGGCGATCAGCAGTCCGTCGGCGGCCAGGACGCGGCGGCGCAGGTCGTTGACGACGGCCGGCCGCTTCTCGGGAGTGTCGAGGTCCTGGTCGTACGGCGGGATGTCGCGCAGGCCCTCGTAGATCTCGATCTCCTGGCCGCCGGGGTTGAACTTCCGGGCGGCGCGCAGCAGCTGGGTGTTGTGCGAGTCGGCGCGCAGCGAGCCGGAGATGGCGAGGATCCGGGCGGTGGCCATGGTGGGACTCCTTCGGAAGGGCTGTGCGGGACGGGAGTTGTCGGTCGTCCGGCGGGCCGGGCGGCTCCGACCCCGAGAAAACTAAACCGCCTAGTTCAATGTGTCAACCAAACGGTTCAGTCTCGACAGTGAACTGAATGGTGTAGTTCATTCGATCCATGACCACCGCCACCGCCGCCACGCGGTCCACCGTTCGAGTCGTCCGCCCCTTCCACACCTACGAGGGCGCGGGCTTCCCGGTCCGCCGTCCGTTCCCCACCGATGAACTCCCGTTCCTGGACCCCTTCCTGATGGTCGACCAGGTCGGGCCGGTGGAGCTCGCCCCGGGCGCGGCCAAGGGCGCCCCGCCGCACCCGCATCGCGGATTCGAGACGATCCAGTACGTCATCGCCGGCGACATCGCGAACGCCGACTCCCGCGGCCACCGCGCCGTCGTTCGCAGCGGCGGCGTGCAGTGGCTCACCGCCGGCTCCGGGATCGTCCACGAGGCCCTGCCCACCGAGGAGTTCCTCGCCGAGGGCGGTCTCCAGCACATGCTGCAGATCTGGGTCAACCTGCCGGCCGCACTCAAGGGCACCCCGCCCCGCAGCCAGAACGCCGAGCCCGGCGACCTCCCCGTGGCGGCCGCCGGTGAGGGCGCCGAACTCACCGTCATCGCCGGCAGCACCCACGGCGTCACCGGCCCGTTCGCCACCCACACGCCGGTCCTCGTCGTGCACGCCCGCCTCGCCGCCGGCGCGCGCGCCGAGTTCACCGCCCCCGCCGGGCACAACGCGATGCTCTACGTCATGTCCGGCGAGGCCGCCACGCCCGACGCGCAGCTCCCGGACGGCCACCTCGCGGTGCTCGCCCGGGACGGCGAGCGGTTCACCGTCGAGGCTCCGGGCGGGCCGGCCGAGGTCCTGGTGCTGGCCGGTGAGCCGATCGGCGAGCCGGTCGCCCGCAGCGGGCCCTTCGTGATGAACACCGTCGCCGAACTGCACCAGGCCCAGCGGGACTTCAGCCTCGGGTTGATGGGTCGACTGCCGCTGTGAGGGTGCCCCGTCCTTCGGGTACGTCCAGGTTTGGTGTTTTTGCGTACCGAACCGTTCAGTTCATATACTGAGAAAACCCCCCACCCTCGGACCAGAACCAAGAGGACACCGTCATGGGAGTCGGCGCAGCGGACGCAACAGACGAATACGGCATCCCGATCATCCCGGACCCCACCGACGCCGCCCAGCGCAAGCGCCAGGCGATCATCGACTCGGCGCTCGCCGAATTCCTGGCCGAGGGCTACTCCGCCGCCTCCATGGACGCGATCACCAGCGGCTCCGGCGTCTCCAAGGCGACCATCTACAAGCACTTCGGCAGCAAGGAGCGGCTGTTCCTGGCCGTCATCGGGGGCATCCTGCCCAGCACGTACGCCGGGCTCGAATCCTGCACCGCCACCATCGTCCGGGCCCCCGACCTGCGGGAGGCGCTGATCGACCTCACCGCCGCGTGGGCCCGCGTCCTGCTGCGCCCCGACATCATGTCGCTGCGCCGGCTGGTGATCGGTGAGACGGAACGCTTCCCGCAGCTGGGCCAGCTCTGGTACCGGGTCAGCTACGACATGATCAACGGCCCGCTGACCGAGGCCTTCGCCGAACTGAACGGCCTCGGCAGGCTCGCCACCCCCGACCCCGAGCTCGCCGTCCAGCAGCTCGTGGCGGTCACCCTCGGCCTCCCGCAGCTGATGAGCACCTTCGCCCCCGGTGCCGAACTCGCCGACGCCCGGCTGACCGACCTGGTCACCTCCGGCGTGGACCTCCTGCTCGCCCGGTACGCCCCGCACCCGGCCGGCTGACCGGGGTTCGGCCAACTCTTCGAAGGGGAAGGCCCGTTCCGGCTGGGGTGGGCGGCATGGCCGGCCGGCGGAGCTGCAGGGCGGCTAGTGCACGGCGAACTCGGGCCCGACCACGTGCTGGTGGACCGGGCCGGGGAGCCGGTGCTGATCGACATCGAGGGGCTGATGTACTTCGACGTCGAGTGGGAGCACGCCTTCCTGCGCATCCGCTTCGACGAGCACTACCACCGGCTCCCCTCGGCGGGCCTCGACGAGCAGCGGCTGGCCCTCTACGCCCTGGCGATGCGGCTCTCCCTCGTCGCCGGCCCGCTCCGCCTCCTCGACGGCGACTTCCCGCACCGCGAGGGGATGAAGGCGATCGCCGAGTACAACCTCCGGGCGACCCTCGCCGCCCTACCGGCCGCCACGGCCTGAACCCGCCGCACCCGGCCGTGGTCGACCACCCCGCGCCCGTCGGTGGAGAGGACGGGCCGGGCACGCGACCCGGTGGTGCGGACGGGGAAGGTGCCTTCCTGCCGGGCCGGCGGAGACCGTGGACAAGCCTCGTCGTCCCGGTGCGGAAGGCGCCTTCGGGTCCCCGATCACGATCCGGGCGCAGCCGCATCCCCAACCTCACGGGACGCGGCACTAGAGCGCGGGGACCATCCCGAGCAGCTCGCTCAGCCGGCGGATCGTGGCGGGCGACTCGCGGTGCAGGCCGGCGATGTCGAGGCCTTCGTCGCCCAGGATCATCAGCAGTGCCTGCTCGCCGATCGCCAGCACCACGACGTAGCCGCTGTTGCAGCGGGTGACCACGTCGCGCAGGCCGCCCACGCCGACCTCGGCCGCGGTGCGCCGGCCGAGGCCGAGCATGGCGGCTGACAGGGCGGCGGCCGACTCGGCGTGGACGGCGGCCGTGTCGGCGGCCACCAGCAGGCCGTCGGCGGTGGAGATGACGCTCTCCGAGATGCCCATGACCCGGTCACGGAGGGACTTCAACTCGTCGACCAGCACGGCGGTCGGTGTCTGGCTGCTCATGGTGCGCTCTTCTCGCTCTTCGTGGTCGTGAAAGTCGTCAAGGCCGGCACGGTCGTCCAAGCCCTAGGCACGGTGTGCGTTCGGTGGATCGTTGGGAGCGCCCGCCGCTCCCTCGGATCGGGAGCCCTGGCCGCCGGGGCCGCCGGGGCTTCCCGGGCCGCGTCCGGCGGGAACGCGGCGCGGCAGCGGCCCGGTCCCGGCCGGCAGCGGTTCGCTCGGCGGCGTGCGCGGGGCCACGCTCGGTGCCGTGGTGGTCGGGTGCGCGCGCTCCCGGTGGAGCAGGTGCCGGGCGTCCATCCGGGCGACGTCGAGCAGCACGGCGAACATGCCGCGCCCCAGGGCGAATCCGATGTCGCGGGCGGTGCGTCGGCCGGTGGCGGCGCCCAGGATCTCCCGGTAGCGGACCGGGATCCGCAGCACTTCGGACTCGGCCCGGGCGGCCGGTCGGATCCGGGTGCGGGCCAGCTCGCCGGGCGGGCCCCAGAGACGGGTCAGCAGGGCCAGCCGCTGGGCGGTTTCCTCGAAGAGCCGCTTCGGCTCGACCCCGGGACGCAGTGCGATCCTGGCGGGCGGCGCCGCTTCGGCCGTCTCCCAACTGCCGGGCGGGCTCAGCACCAGGGCGAAGGCTCCGTCGAAGGCGGCTGCCGTGCAGACGGCTTCGAGCTCGGCGGCGCCGATCGCCCCCTGGGCCACCAGGGCCGCACCGAGGTCGCCGCCCCAGGCCTCGGGAGCGCCGCTCGGGCGGGCGGCGGACGCGGCCGTCTCGGCGGTCGCCCACGCCACCTCGCCGACGCGCCGTGATTTCAGCAGCAGGGTCTCGGCGGTCGGGGCCCCAGGGGTCTCGATCGCCGTGATCAGCCCCTGTTCCAGGTGGATCGTGCCGCCCGGTGCGCTGGAGACGATGACCGAGCCGGTGAACCCCGTCCGGCGCAGCGCGAGCAGCAGCGCGGGCACGTTGCGTGCCGCAGGCGTGACGGGCCGTCCGGGCTGGGCCGGGTCGTGGACCGGGTCGGTCATGCCAGGAAGTCCCGTGCGTGGTCGGCGGTCTGGCGGATCGCCAGTGCCACGTTGGTCCGCTCCCGGTCCAGCACGGTGGCCAGCAGCAGGGGGTCGCCCTGCCGGGACACCACCTGGACGACCTGGTGATGGCGGGTGCTGGTGACCACCAGGCTCTCCAACTCACCCTCCGCTCCGGCCTCGTGCAGCCGCTCGCCGATCAGGTTGGCCAGCTCGGCGAGTTCGGCCCCGGTCCCGAGCAGCCGGTGCTCCCCGGCGGACTGGTAGCCGAGGCCCGTGACGGCGTCGACGAGAGCGGCACCGACCACCCCGGGGGAGCCGAGCACATCGGAGAGGAATGCTTCGAGTGCACGCACCAGTACCCCTTCACGTTCTGAACACCTGGCAGCGTACTTTATTCCACCAATTCACGAGGTGACCACCGATGGTGACTTCTTGCTACTTTGTTCCTACACACGGGAGTTCTGCCCGGAAGTCACGCAAAGGACGAACAGCGCATGAACATTGACGACGCACTCAAGGACGCGATGGCCATCGAGGGTGCCATCGGGGTGGCCGTGGCCGACTACGAGAGCGGTATGTCACTCGGGTTCCTCGGCGGGGGGCAGCAGCTCGATCTGGAGGTCGCGGCGGCCGCCAACACCGAGGTCGTTCGTGCGAAGATACGCGCCCTCGCCGCGCTGTCGATCGACGATGTCATCGAGGACATCCTGATCACCCTCGGCACCCAGTACCACCTGATCCGCCCGCTGGCCCACAGCCGTGGCTCGCTCTTCCTCTACCTGGCGCTGGACCGCTCGCGTGCCAACCTGGCGCTCGCCCGGCACGGCCTCAAGCGCATCGAGGCCGGGCTCGACGTCTAGTGCCGCGGGGGGGCACCAAAGCCCCCGCCGGCCAAAATTTTGAGTAGGGGGCCAAGGGACCGCCGCCCCCCCCCGGGCACCCGCCCCGGGCGGACCCCCCCCCG
>NZ_JBHVUV010000019.1:165429-170851 GCF_042883905.1 Kitasatospora sp. NPDC058170 | reverse complement strand
GCCTCACGCGCATCGTGGCCGGGCTCGACGTCTAGTGCCGCGTCAGGCAACCTTCGCCCCGTCGGGCAAAAGTTGCCTGACGCGGCACTAGGACCGGCGACCCCGCCCGGGAAACGCGCGCGGGCCGTACGCCGCACGTGGAATTCTGGGCGGATTCAGTCGAATGCAAAGCGTGATGAACCGGCTACGGCGGTCCCCCCGTAGGAATCGGGGCGGATATCGCAGCTGCGCATCAATCCCGGAAACGGGTGACTTTCCGATGACTGGGCGTCACATTCTCCCCGGCGTTCCGGCCGCGGTCGCAACGCCGGAACGCCGAAGCGCGGGTGCAACGAGTCCTGTCTCGACTGCGCATCCTTCGCGCCGGCGAGGTGGGGGGCCGTCTTCCTTGGGCCTCTCTTGAAGGTGGCCTCGTGTGGGCGGGAGTTATCCCATGAGGGCAAGGTTGTGCAGTCGGGCGATGCCGAGCATCGCGGTGTGAATGCCGTCGCCCTTCAGGCGGCAGTCCTGGCGGTTCCGGTTCGCTTGGAGCGGGTGGTGCGGTGCCGCCGGCGGAGGGGGCCTCACTCGGTCGACCTCGGGTGACCGGTGCCGGCGTAGGTGATCCAGGCGGTGCGGCTGTCGTCGTCGACGAGGTACCGGATCCGCCCGCCCCCGGTGACCTCGTACTGCCGGCGCTCCAGCTCCCGGCCCTTGAACGGGCTGCTACCGAGGCTGCCCTTGAGCCGGTGTTGGCGAGCGGGATTCTCCGCGGCCCGAGGGTCGCTGCGGATCCGCTCGGTTGTGCGGCCTCCCGGGAACGGCGGGCAGGGCCGGGCAGGGGCTAGCGGGGGAAGCGTTGGTGCCAGGTGCGGGTGAAGACGGTGGTGCCGGCCTCCAGGGCGGTGAGGTGGGTGCGGGCGATGAAGTGGGTTGCGTCGCAGCGGAGTTCGGTGCGGGTCTGGAGGGTGATGTCCCAGCCGATGTCGGGGCGCTCCATGCGGAGGGTGCGGTCGGTGCGGGCCTCGGCGCTGAGCGGGTCGCCGGTGAGGATGCGGTAGGCGGTGACGGTGTGCTCGTCGCGGACCAGGCCGTCGGGGTGGGTGCGGGTGCCGTCGGCGGCGGGGGTGAGTTCGGTGCGCCACTCGTGGCGGGCGATGTCGTGGATGGTGAGGCGCTCGGGGCGGGCCGTGAGGGGCTCGGTGAGGTGGACGGGCGGGGCGTCGGGCAGGTGCGGGGGTTTGAAGGTGACGGGGGCGGTGCCCGCGTCGGCGGCCAGGTGGCGGACGGGGAGGGCGAGGGTGCTGTGCGAGGGGTCGAGGTCGAAGCCGCCGGTGTCGCGGTCCGGCCAGATCCACGGCCAGTAGGCGGAGGAGAGCGCCAGGCGCAGTCGGTGGCCGGGCGGGACGGCGTGGCCGGCGGCGGCGAGCTCGATGGTGGCCTCGGCGGAGGGGGAGGAGGAGGGGGTGGTGGCGAGGACGCCGCGGGTGATCAGGGTGGAGGTGCCGTCGGGGGCGACGTCGCAGAGGCGGGCGGTGATGTGGCCGCCGGTGGCGGTGGGGCGCAGGCGCAGCCGCAGTGCGGGGGCGCCGAGCAGTTCGAGCGGTTCCGGCAGCGGCACGGAGTCGAAGCAGACCGAGCGCCCGTCCTCCTCCCGCTGGTCGGGCGGGAGGTCGGCGGCGCGGCCGAGCGGTCGGTGGGCTCCGGCGTTGAGGCCGGTGTGCTGCGGCGAGCGGACGTGGACGAAACGGTCGTCGGAGGCGGTGCCCGCGGTGCGCAGTGGTCCGTCGAGGCCGTAGTGGATGGTGCGGACGTCGGGGGAGGGCCAGGGGTCGTCGCCGGTCCAGCGGCGGCCGAGCCGGCTGCGCAGGGCGGGTTCCTTGAGCACGCCGGTGTCGATGTCGGACAGCCACTGGTCCCACCAGCGGAGGGTCTCGGGGAGGGCGTCGTCGGGCAGTCCGGGCGGCCAGGCGCCGATCAGGGCGCGGGCCGGGGCGGCGGACTCCTCGACCAGGCGCAGTACGGCGGTGCACGAGGGGTCGGTCCAGCTGCTGATCGCGAGGACGGGAGTGGGGGCAGGAGCGGGGCTCGGCGCGGGGCCGGGCGAGGGGGGTTCGACCAGCCAGGCGTGGGCGGGCGGTTCGAGGGCGTCGAGGCGCTCCAGCCACATCCGCCGCCAGTCGTCGCCGGTGTACCGCGGGTCCGGTGGGCGGGCGGCGTCGGCGAGGCGGGCGGCGGCCCGGGTGTGCAGGCCGTCGGCGAGGAGGGCGCCGCCGTGGTGGTGGCCGCCCTCGGGGTGGGCGGCGACGACGGCCCGGACGGTGTCGGGCGTGCGGGCGGCCAGCGCCAGGGCGGTGGTGGCGCCGGGGCCGTGGCCCAGCAGGCCGATGCGGCCGTTGCACCAGGGCCGGGCGGCCAGCCAGGCGATCACCTCGACGCCGTCCGCGAGCACGCCGCCGGGCAGGCCGTCGGAGTTGCCGTGGCCGCGGAGGTCGACCCGGACACCGGCGTGTCCGTGGCCCGCGTACCAGGGGTGGCGGCGGGCGTCTTCGGCGGCCGTCCAGTCGGTGAGCCGGCCGGCCGAGTACTCCAGTACCGCCGGGACGGGTTCGTCGGTCACCGGGCGCCAGATCCGGGCGAACAGCCGGGTGCCGTCGGACAGGGGGATGCGCAGGTCCTCGTGGGTGGTGCGGTAGGGGTACGAGGGGGTCGGGTGCGACATGGCGGCTCCCAGCGGTCCCGGTCGGCGGGCCCGCGGTGCGGCGGCGGCATGAGCGCCCCGCACCGCGGGCGTCAGCATTCCGACACTAGGGGAGGAAGCCGACGTTTTCCTGGCGAGTCGAAGCCACGGCCATGGTCACGGTCACGGCCACGGCCACGGCCGCAGCCGCAGCCCCGCCGTGCACGGGAGCGCCGGCCCGTGCGGCGGCGGTCACACCTTGGCCGTCACGCCTTGCTGAGCCACGCCGTGGCGTTCAGCGCCAGGGCGGCGTTGGTGCCGGCCGGGTCGTTCCAGCCGTTGAACAGGTTGTTGCCGGACTGCCCGGTGCCGTCGTCGGCCGGGGAGCTGTCGCCCCAGATGGCGACCCGGCCCGAGCCGAAGGTGCTGGTGACGAAGAAGGCGCCGGTGGTGCCGCTGGAGCCGGTGCGGTAGAGCAGGCCCTTGACGGAGGGGTTGTCGGCGGGCTTGAGGGTGAACGTCGTGCCGTTGCGCAGGATCGAGCCGGTGACGGTGCCGAAGGCGCCGTGCAGGACGGGGTCGGTGGCGTCGTTGACCGCGCGCGGGTTGTCGGTGGTGATGTTCTTCAGGTCGACGGAGAACCCGAAGGGGTCGGTGTTGTCGACCCCGTTGGAGGTCAGCAGGTCGTTGATGATCGCGGGGGAGTCCCAGCCGTCGTTGTTGCGGTCGCTCTGGGTGTGGTCGGAGATCAGGAAGAGCCCGCCGCCGTTCTGCACGAAGCGCATGAGGGCGGTCTTCTCGCCGGCGCTGAACCGGATGTTCGGCTCGGGGACGACGAAGGTGTCGAAGTTGGCGAGGTCGAGCGCGGCGCCGGTGCCGTAGCTGATGGTGGAGCCGGCCGGGAGGGTCTTGAGGCTGTACTGGCCGGTCCGCTGGAGGGCGACGCCCCAGGCGGAGAGGGCGCCGGTCCAGCTCTTCTCGGTGCTGGGGTTGGCGTTCTGGGCCAGCGGGTCGGGCTGCGCGGTGCTGATGATCCAGTCGGCGTTGCCGGCGGTCTCGGCCTTGCTGTTGTCGAACAGCACCCGGTGCGGGCTCGCGGAGACGGCGGTGGCGGTGGGAACGCCGGTGGTGGCGGTGGCGGCCGTGGCGGTGGGGGCGAGGCCGGTGAGCCCGGCCGCGAGGAGGGCCGAGGCGGCCAGGGCGGCAGCGGTTCGAATGCGGATCATGTGCCGTTCCTCCGTGGGGAGTTGAGGTATCGGCGCCCGATTATTCGCGCGTAGAACGTGAGTATCCGCGCGTAGAGGCGGAGCCGAAAGCCTCCGGAGGTTACGGGGATTTGTACGGTTCATGACGAGGTCCGGGCGCCCAGGAATGCGCCCCCTGCGCGCCCCGGGTATTCGACCGCCGCCAACCCGTAATTGCGTATGACTTGCAACTACTTCCCCGCCGGGGGAAAGATGGCCCAGCTCAGCCCGCTCCCCGAAAGGACGACACGATGTCCAGCCCCGCCGCAGGTGCCACCGCCGTCAGATGGCGCGACCGGCTCACCCGCGACGAGTGGATCCGCCTGGCAGGCATGGGCGGCTTCATCCTCGCGCTGCACGTGATCGGCTGGTTCACCCTGCTCGCGGTCATCGCGCCCGAGCACTACGACGTCGGCGGCCAGGCGTTCGGTGCCGGGATGGGCCTGACCGCCTACACCCTGGGCATGCGGCACGCCTTCGACGCGGACCACATCGCGGCCATCGACAACACCACCCGCAAGCTGATGGGCCAGGGCAAGCGGCCGCTGTCGGTCGGCTTCTGGTTCTCGCTGGGCCACTCCTCGATCGTCTTCGGGCTGTGCGCACTGCTGGCCTTCGGCATCCAGTCCCTCGCCGGGCAGGTCGAGTCCGACGACTCCTCCCTGCACGAGATGACCGGGCTGATCGGCGTCTCCGTCTCCGGGACGTTCCTGCTGCTCATCGGCCTGATCAACCTGGGCGCCTTCAACGGGATCCTCAAGGTGTTCCGCAAGATGCGCCAGGGCGAGTTCGACGAGGCCGAGCTGGAGGAGCAGCTGGACAAGCGCGGCTTCATGAACCGCATCCTGGGCCGGGTCACCCGGGCCGTCACCAAGCCCTGGCACATGTACCCGGTCGGCCTGCTGTTCGGCCTGGGCTTCGACACCGCCACCGAGGTGTCCCTGCTCGTCCTGGCGGGTGGCGCGGCGGCCTTCCAGCTGCCCTGGTACGCGCTGCTGGTGCTGCCGATCCTGTTCGCGGCGGGCATGAGCCTGCTGGACACCATCGACGGCTCGTTCATGAACTTCGCCTACGAGTGGGCGTTCTCCAAGCCCGTCCGCAAGATCTACTACAACCTGACGGTGACCGGCCTGTCGGTCCTGGTGGCGCTGGTCATCGGCTCGATCGAACTGCTCGGGCTGCTCGGGGAGAAGCTGGACATCACCAGCGGGCCGATCGCCTGGGTCGGCGAGCTGGACCTCAACTTCGTCGGCTACGCCATCGTCGGCCTGTTCGTGCTCACCTGGGCGGCGGCGGTCGCGTACTGGAAGCTCGGCAGGGTCGAGGAGAAGTGGTCGGCGGGCCTGGCCACGGCGGCCGTGGCTGCCGACAAGAGCGAGTAGGCGCAGCCCAGCCCAGCCCAGCCGAGTCCCGGCACGGCAGCGGCCGGGGGGGGCGGGGGGGGGCCCCCCCCCCCCCGCGGGGGGGGGGGGGGGCCCCCGCCGGGGGGGGGGGGGGGGGCCCCCCCCCCCGGGGCCCC
>NZ_JBHVUV010000019.1:0-165419 GCF_042883905.1 Kitasatospora sp. NPDC058170 | reverse complement strand
CCGGCGGACCACCCCGGGGAGCGGATCCCCCCCCCCGCCGCGGCCCGGCACGGCTGCGGCCTGCCGCACCGGGAGTCCCCGGACCGGCCGGCCGTTTCGCTGCGGGCCCCCGGTCCGGGGGGTCGGGGGTCCGCAGCGCGCAAGGGGGCCCCTCGACGGTTCCGCGGTCCTGGGCGGACCTGCTGGGGCGCCGTCGATCCGGGGCAAGTGACGCGGCCGACATGAATCGGCCAAATCAGCGGGTGGTGGGGATCGGCGGAAAATCGGACCGATCAGCAGAAAGCCCGTGCGGACCCGAGCGCACCCTCCGGGCCGGGCCGGCGGGCCGGCACGGGCCGGGCCGGTGCGAAGCGCCCGGCCGGGCCGGCCGCGAGCGCCCGGTCGAGCAGGGCGTGCGCCCGCCGTTCGGCCGCGGCCCGGTCGGGGGCCCGGACGTACAGGACCAGGCCCACCCCCTCGGGCATCGCGCGGGCGCGCACGTGCTCCAGGCCGTCGCCCGGGCCCGCGCACCCCCGCAGGGCGTCCTGGACGGCGGTGGCGTTCGCCTCACCCGGCGGCCGTGCGGAGACGTCCAGAAGGGTCAGCTGAACGGGGAACACCGGGTGGTCAGTCCCAGCCGATGCCAGGGACGCCGGCGGGCGTGATGTCCCAGCCGATGGCGCCGCCGTCCTCCGTGGCGTCGCCGGTGGCAGTGGCGACCGTGCTGACGGCGGCGGAGGCCGCGGAGCTCGGCTGTGCGGCGAAGGCGGGCCCGGCGGTCGCGGCGAGGGTGAGCGCGACAGCGGCGGCGGCGAGCAGCCGGACGGTCTTGGGCACGGCGGGTCCTGTTCTGTTCAGGGCGGTCGAGTCAGGGCGATCGAGCCGGGGCGGTGAGGCCGGACGGAGGGGCCGGGCCGGTCGAGCCGGTGCGGGATGGCTCGGGCACGGTGCATTCTCCCGGCGCCCGGCCGGCGCGGGGAGGTACCGCCCAGGGCAGCATCCGGACAGGCAGCTTGCTGCAACAGCCGGGGAGCCGGCGCCGGAGACGCCCCGGTTCGAGCGCGTGACCGGATCGCGCCTTGCCGCCGCCTCGGCGCCGCTGACAAGATCGCCGGACGGGGGCGGACTGGCTGAAATCAATTCCATGATGATCGGGGGTTGTTGAAGTGCTGGAGCTGCTGGGCCTGGACATCACCGCCGAGGCCGTCTACCGGGAGATGCTGACCGACCCCGAGGGCGGGGTCATCGAGTTGTGTGCGCGACTGCGGCTGCCCGAGGTCGCCGTCCGCGAGGCCCTGGACCGGTTGGCCGACCTGACCCTGCTGCGCGCCTCGCGCGAGCGGCCCGGCGCCCTGTGGCCGGTCAGCCCGGAGCGCGGCCTGGAGCTGCTGCTGCGCCGCCAGGAGGAGGAACTCGCCCGCCGCCAGCAGGAGTTGGTGGTCTCCAAGGCCGCCGTGGCGTGTGCCGTCGCGGAGTACGCGGCGCTGCGCTCCAGCACCCCGGTGGACGGCGGCGAGCGGCTGGTGGGCCTGGACGCGATCCAGTCCAAGCTGGAGGTGCTCACCGCCCGGCTGACCGGCGAGTGCCTGGCGGTGATGCCCGGCGGCGCGCAGTCCGCCGCGAGTCTGGCGGCCTCCCGGCCGCTGGACGAGGACGCCCTGCTGCGCGGGGTCGCCCTGCGGACGATCTACCAGGACAGCATCCGCAACGACCCGGAGAGCCTCGGCTACGCCCGGTGGATGACCGGTCTGGGCGGCAAGGTGCGCACCGCGCCGGTGCTGCCGCCCCGGATGCTGGTCTTCGACCGGCGCACGGCCGTGGTCCCGATCGATCCGGAGAACACCCGGCTCGGCGCCCTGTGCACCGAGGAGCCGGGCATCGTCGCCTCGCTGGTCGCGCTGTTCGAGCAGACCTGGGAGACGGCCGCGCCGCTCGGCGCCGACCGGACCGAGGACACCGGGACGGGCCTGAGCGCGGGGGAGCGCGAGCTGCTGCGGCTGCTCTCCACCGGGCTCACCGACGACGCGGCGGCCAAACGGCTCGGCGTCTCGGTGCGGACGGTCCGGCGGCAGATGGCGGTGCTGATGGAGCGTCTGGCGGCGGCGAGCCGTTTCGAGGCGGGTCTGAAGGCGGCTCAGCGCGGCTGGCTGTAGCGCGCGTCACAGCTTCGGGCCCCACCTGTCCGGCGGTACCAATTGTTAACCGCCGGGGTCTTGTCGCGTCATTTTCTACGCGCGTATCTTGTCCGCTGCGGGGGGCGTTTCCCGACTCCCGCGCCTGCCTTCTACGCGGGTAGTGCGCGGTGTGCGCCTGCCTGATCCACCCTCACGGTCCGGCGGCCCCACGCTGCCGGGCGATCGTGCCACCCCCGTTGCCGTGCCGCCGCGTGCCACGGCAGACCAAGGAGTCCCGCCCCGGTGACCACGCCCTCTGCTCCCCGCTCGCGTCGTGCGCTGCTCCGCGCGACCCTCCTCCCGGCCGGCCTGGCCGCCTCGCTGGTGCTCGTCCCGCTGCCGGCCGCCGTGGCCGCGCCCTCGGCCGACGCGGTGATCGCCGAGGTGTACGGCGGTGGCGGAAACTCCGGTGCCACGCTGAAGAACGACTTCATCGAGCTGGCCAACAAGGGTGGCGCGGCCTTCGGCCTGACCGGCTGGAGCGTCCAGTACATATCCGCGGCCCCCGGCCCGAACTCCCAGTGGGGCGTCACCCCGCTGACCGGCTCGATCGCCCCGGGCGGGCGCTTCCTGGTGGCCGAGGCCGCCGGTGCGGGCGGCACCGTCGAGCTGCCGACCGCGGACGCCGCCGGGTCGCTGGCGCTGTCCGGCACGGCCGGCACCGTCGCGCTGGTCCAGGGCACCGACCCGCTGACCTGCAAGACCGCCGCGGACTGCGCGGCCGACGCCCGGGTGCGCGACCTGGTGGGCTTCGGCACCGCCGTGGTCCACGAGGGCTCCGCCGCCGTCCCCGGCGCCTCCAACACCGCCTCGGTGGCCCGCCGCGCCACCCTGGCCGACAGCGACGACAACGCCGCCGACCTGGTCGCCGGCGCCCCGAGCCCGACCAACAGCAAGGGCGAGGTCGCCGAGGGCTCCACCCCGACCGGCCCGACCGAGCCGGGCAGCGTCCGGATCCACGACATCCAGGGCACCACCCGCCTGTCGGCCCGGACCGGCAAGACCATCGCGGGCGTGCCCGGCATCGTCACCGGCGTGCGCGGCTACGGCTCCAAGGGCTTCTGGATCCAGGACCCGAACCCGGACGCCGACCCGGCCACCAGCGAGGGCGTCTTCGTCTACACCGGCAGCGCCACCCCGACCGTCAAGGTCGGCGACTCGGTGCTGGTCACCGGCAAGGTGACGGAGTACTACCCGAACTACAACGGCGGCTCGCAGTCGCTCACCCAGCTCACCAACCCGGCCGTCACCGTGCTCTCCTCCGGCAACCCGCTGCCGGCCGCGGTCGTGGTCGACACCCGCAACATCCCCGGCACCTACACCCCGCAGGCCCCGGCCGGCGGCACCATCGAGGGCCTGGCGCTGAACCCGGAGAAGTACACCCTGGACTTCTACGAGTCCCTGGAGGGCATGCTCGTCGAGGTCCGGGACGTCCGGGTGATCCAGGCGACCGACAAGTACAACGAGCTCTGGGTCGCGGCCGACCGGCAGGACCAGAAGAGCCAGCGCGGCGGCGTGCTGTACGAGTCCTACGCCGAGCCGAACGTCGGCCGGCTGATGGTGCAGCAGCAGGCCCCCGTCGCGCAGAAGCCGTTCCCGGTGGCCAACGTCGGCGACGTGCTGACCGGCGCCACCTCCGGCCCGCTGGACTACAACTCCTTCGGCGGCTACACCCTGGTGGCCGGCCCGCTCGGCGCGCTGCAGGACAACCACCTCCAGCGCGAGGTCACCGCGCAGCCGGCCGACCGCGAGCTCACCATCGCGACCTACAACGTGGAGAACCTGGCGCCCGGCAACCCGGACTCCAAGTTCGCCGAGCTGGCCCAGGCCGTGGTCACCAACCTGCGCTCGCCCGACGTCGTCACCCTGGAGGAGATCCAGGACAACAACGGCGCCGTCAACGACGGCACGGTGGACGCGACGGCGACCGTCACCAAGTTCATCGCCGCGATCAAGGCGGCCGGCGGCCCGGCCTACGACTGGCGCTCGATCGACCCGCAGAACGGCACGGACGGCGGCGAGCCCGGCGGCAACATCCGCCAGGTGTTCCTGTTCAACCCGCAGCGGGTGTCCTTCACCGACATCCCCGGCGGCGCCGCCACCTCCGCGGTGGACGTGGCCGGCACCGGCGCGGCCACCGCGCTGACCGCCTCGCCCGGCCGGATCGACCCGACCAACGAGGCCTGGGCGAACAGCCGCAAGCCGCTGGTCGGCCAGTTCTCCTTCCGTGGCAAGAAGGTCTTCGTGATCGCCAACCACTTCAACAGCAAGGGTGGCGACCAGGGCATCGACAGCCGGTTCCAGGCCCCGACCCGCAGCTCCGAGGTGCAGCGGACCAAGCAGGCCCAGGTGGAGCAGGCCTTCGTGGCCAAGCTGCTGGCCGCCGACAAGGAGGCGAAGGTCGTCTCGCTCGGCGACTTCAACGACTACCAGTTCTCGCCCGCGCTGACCGCGCTCACCAAGGACGGCGTGCTGCGCGACCTGGTGAACGAGCTGCCGGAGAAGGAGCAGTACTCGTACGTCTACCAGGGCAACTCGCAGGTGCTGGACCACATCCTGGTCAGCCCCGAGGTCGGGTACGCCAAGTACGACGTGGTGCACATCAACAGCGAGTTCGCCGTCCAGGCGAGCGACCACGACCCGCAGGTGGTCCGCATCAAGCCGTGATGCCCGCGGCACGACCGAGGGGGCGGTGACCGGGTACCCGGTCACCGCCCCCTCGGGGTTGTGCGGTTACTTCAGTGCGGTTACTTCGGTGCGGCTACTTCGCTGCGGTTACCTCAGCGCGGCGAGCACCGCGTCCGCCATCACCCTCTCGCCGGTGGCGTTCGGGTGGAACGGGACGGCCGGGGAGCCGGGCAGCGCGCCCTCGATCCAGCGGTCGTCCGAGCAGACGTCGTGGCCGGCGGTCGGGGTGGCGGTGTCCACGTAGGTGGCGCCGCCCGCGGCGGCGGTGGACTTCAGCATGGCGTTCAGCTGGTCGAGCACGCCGTGCATGTACTCGACGTCGCCCGCGGTGACCGGCTGGCGCAGGAAGCAGTCCGAGCCCCTGGCGGGCAGCACGGACGGGTAGCCCACCAGCAGCACCCGGGCGTTCGGGGCCTTGGCGCGGATGCGCTTGAGCACGTCGGCGATCTGCGGCCGGGCGGCGGCGATCCGGTCGGCGAGGTCGTCGTTGCCGTACTGCCAGGACCAGCTGGACCAGTCCCAGTAGCCGTGGTGGAAGACGTCCTTGCAGGGGGTGCCGAGCGGGTTGACCACCGCGCCGGCGATACAGGTGCCGACCAGCTCGCCGAGCCCGAGGTCGGTGGCGCCGAGGTCGTTGCCGCCGATCCCGAGGGTCACCAGGTCGGTGTCGGCGGTGACGGCGTCCAGCTGCGGGTCGTTGACCCGGATGAAGGCGTCGTACTGGGCCTGCGTCATCGCCTTCACCTTGGCGGCGGCGCAGGTGACGTCGGTGTAGGCGCCGGCCTTGAGGGCGGCGGCCACCAGGTGGCCGTAGTTGCGGTCGGAGCGCAGGCACAGGCCGGCCGACTGGCCGGGGACGCCCGCGCCGGCGGCGTAGGAGTCGCCGAGCGCCACGTAGTGCCGGGGCGCGGGCGTGGCCGCCTGGGCGCTGGTGGAGGTCAGGGCGAGTGCGGCGCCCAGCGCGACGGCGCCGAGCAGGGCGGACCTCCCGGCGGTGCGGGGCTTCCGGGTGGTACGGAGTTTCCGGGCAGGGCGGAGCACGGTTCCTCCTGGGGGAGAGAAACGACGGTGGGTGGGGGTCGTGCGAGCCGGGCCACAGCTACTGCTACTCCCAGGTAAGTTACTTGCAGGTTTCGTTCACGTCCATGGACTCCGCCGAATTCGCCGAAATTCCGTCAGATCTATTTCGAATTACGCTCCACCGCGTATCGAAGGTATTTCCGAAACGCTGCGGAGCGGAATTGCCGCCACAGCTTGTTACCGGCCGGTTGACGGGCCCCGCCGCAGACCGCAGTATCGGGCGCACGCGACACTGCCGGAGCACCGTGGAGGACCCGCATGGCCCTGGACGCCGACGCCATCGTCATCGGAGCCGGACTCGCGGGCCTCGCCGCGACCGCCGAACTCGCCGACGCCGGACGGAAGGTGATCCTGCTCGACCAGGAGCCCGCGGCCTCGCTGGGCGGCCAGGCGCACTGGTCCTTCGGCGGGCTCTTCCTGGTCGACTCGCCCGAGCAGCGCCGCATGCGGATCCGCGACTCGCACGAGCTGGCCCGGCAGGACTGGCTCGGCACGGCGGGCTTCGACCGCCCCGAGGACGCCTGGCCGCGCAAGTGGGCCGAGGCGTACGTCGACTTCGCGGCCGGCGAGAAGCGGGCCTGGCTGCGGGCCCAGGGCGTGCGGTTCTTCCCGGTGGTCGGCTGGGCCGAGCGCGGCGGGCTGCTCGCCGACGGGCCCGGCAACTCCGTCCCCCGCTTCCACATCACCTGGGGCACCGGGCCCGGGCTGCTCGAACCCTTCGTCCGCCGGGTCCGCGAGGCCGCCGGGCGCGGGCTGGTCGACTACCGGCCGCGCCACCGGGTCACCGGGCTGTCCGCGCACGCCGGCGTGACCGACACCGTCAGCGGCGAGGTGCTGGTGCCCAGCGGCGCGGCGCGCGGCGAGGCCAGCTCGCGCGAGGTCGCCGGCTCCTTCGAACTGCGGGCGCAGGCCGTGATCGTCACCTCCGGCGGCATCGGCGGCAACCACGAACTCGTCCGCAAGGCCTGGCCCGCCCGGCTCGGCACCCCGCCCGCCCGACTGCTGTCCGGCGTCCCCGCACACGTCGACGGGCTGATGCTGGGGATCACCGGCGCGGCCGGCGCCAACCTGATCAACGGCGACCGGATGTGGCACTACACCGAGGGCATCGAGAACTGGGACCCGATCTGGGCCCGGCACGGCATCCGGATCCTGCCCGGCCCGTCCTCGCTCTGGCTGGACGCGCGCGGCCGCCGGCTGCCCGTCCCGCTCTTCCCCGGCTTCGACACCCTCGGCACGCTCGACCACATCATGTCCACCGGGTACGACCACACCTGGTTCGTGCTCACCCAGAAGATCATCGAGAAGGAGTTCGCGCTCTCCGGCTCCGAGCAGAACCCCGACCTCACCGGACGCTCCCTGCGCGGCGTGCTCGGCCGGGCGCTGCCCGGTGCACCCGGGCCGGTCGAGGCGTTCAAGCGCCACGGCGCCGACTTCGTGGTGGCGGGCAACCTGGCCGACCTGGCCCGCGGCATGAACGCCAAGACCCACGAGGCGCTGATTGACCCGGACGAGCTGCGCCGCGTGGTCGAGGCCCGCGACCGCCAGCTCGCCAACCCCTTCGCCAAGGACCTCCAGGTCACCGCGATCCACGGCGCCCGCCGCTACCTCGGCGACAAGCTGATCCGCACCGCCGCGCCGCACCGCATCCTGGACCCGGCGGCCGCGCCGCTGATCGCCGTCCGGCTGAACATCCTGACCCGCAAGTCGCTCGGCGGCCTGGAGACGGACCTCGCCGGCCGGGTGCTGCGCCCCGACGGAGAGGTGCTGGAGGGCGTGTACGCGGCGGGCGAGGCGGCCGGCTTCGGTGGCGGAGGGGTGCACGGCTACCGCTCGCTGGAGGGGACCTTCCTCGGCGGCTGCCTCTTCTCCGGCCGCACGGCGGGCCGGGCGGCGGCCGCCGCGACGGCCTGACAGGGGCCCGGGGCCCGGTCCGGCCGTTCGGACCAGGCCCGCGGTGATCCGACGCGGCGTCAGAAGTAGAGCTTTGTTCTAGAGAACTTCTCCAGTTCTGTTCTATGCTGGCCGAGTTGGCGGCCGAGACCGAGACCGAGACCGAGACCTAGGCCGGGGCCGGGAAGCGGGGGCGGACTGTCGGGCGGAGGTACAGGGGTCCTCCGGGCGACAGCGGGGCGGGGGTCGGGGCAGGGAATCGCGAGAGGGCGGGCATGACTGGTCGGGGGGCCGTACTCGGGGGGCGCTACACGCTGACCGAGTGGATCGGCGGCGGGGGCATGGGCGCCGTCTGGCGTGCCGACGACCGGGTGCTGGGGCGGCAGGTCGCGGTGAAGGTCCTGCACGCGGGGCTGCTGGAGGAGGGGACGTTCGCCCGGCGGTTCCGGCGCGAGGCCCAGCTGCTCGCGGCGATCAGCCACCCGGGCATCGTGGAGGTCCACGACTACGGGGAGAGCGGCGGCGCGGAGGACGGCGGCGCCGAGGGCGAGCGGATCGCCTACATCGTGATGGAGCTCGTCGAGGGGCGGCCGCTGGACAAGGTCCTCGCGGAGGACGGTCCGATGTCGCCGGAGCGGGCCCTGGGCATGCTCGCGACGGCGCTGGACGCCCTGCACGCCGCGCACCAGCAGGAGATCGTGCACCGCGACGTCAAGCCGTCCAACCTGATGCTGGGCGCGGACGGCCGGGTGACGGTCACGGACTTCGGCATCGCGCGGGCGCTCGTGAGCACCACGCTGACGGCGACCAACGTGGTGATCGGCACCGCGCTGTACATGGCCCCCGAGCAGGCCGGGGGCGGCGGCGTCACACCCGTCTCGGACCTCTACTCGCTCGGCGTGGTCGGCTACGAACTGCTCACCGGTACGCCGCCGTTCACCGGTGAGAGCGTGGTCGAGGTCGCGCTCAAGCACGTCCAGCAGCCCGCGCCCGAGCTTGCGGAGGAGTTCCCGCAGGCGGTACGGGAGTTCGTGGCGCGGGCACTGGCGAAGGCGCCCGGGGACCGGTTCGCGGACGCGGCCGCGATGGCGGCCGCGGCACGGGCCGCGGTGGGCGACCGGTCGGTGCCGGTCGCCGCGGTCGTGCGTGCCGTCCCCCCGGCCGCTCCCGTTCCACCGGGGGCGGGCGCGGCCGGCGTCGAGGTCGCCAGGGTGGAGCCCCGGACCACCCCCGAGCCCGCCGCGCGCCGGACGTGGCAGCGCTTCCTGGTGCCCGTCGTCGTCCCGGTGATCATCACCACCAGCGCCGCCACCGTCCTGCTGGTCGACCGCGGCCCGTTCCAGTCTCAGGCGCAGCCCCCCGGCGGGCAGCCCGTCGCCTCGGTGTCGGCGTCCGCTATCAGCGGCCCGTCGACGGCCACCGCGTCGCCGGGCGAGCAGCCCCCGACCACGCCGCCGGCGAGCGCGGAACCGGCGCCGGGCACCGCCCCGGCCGAGACCCCGCCCGCACCGGCCGCCGCCGGGCAGCCGCCGGTCCCGGCGCCGCAGCCCGGGACCGGTGCCGCGGCGGGCGGCACGGGCTCCTCGGGCGCCGCCGCCGGCGGAGCGTCCGGCGGCTCGGGTGGCACCCCGCCGAAGACGGGCGGGGGCGCCGCGGCCGGCGGGGGCGGCAGCGCGGGTGGCGGCGGGACGGCGAGCGGGGGAACGGCGAGCGGGGGCGGCGCCGCCCCCGCGCCCAACCAGCCCGTCCCCCCGGCGCCCGCACCCAACCAGCCCCCCGCGACCCAGGTCGTCCCGCCGGCGCCCGCACCCAACCCGTCGGCCCCGAGCCAGCCCGCCCCGCCCGCGCCCGTGACCACCCCGCCGCCACCGGCCGTGCCCGCGGGGTGCGGCGGTACGCAGTGGGGCGCCGTCGTCAACGTGGCCGACGGTCTGAAGCTCGGCCTGGCGACCGACACCCCCACCGCGGGTGCCGCGGCCGTCATGGGAGGTACGACCGCGTACGGCTGGGTGCGCTCCGACCCGGACCCGGGCGGCTGGTACCAGTTCTTCCCGTGCAACCTGACCAGCCCGGCACTCGTCCAGGACGTCTCCTGGTCGAGCAACAAGGTCATGCTGTCGCCCGGGTGGAGCTTCATGACGAAGTGGACGGTGGCCCGCGCGAGCACCTCGGGCGCCTACTACCTCCAGGACTACGCGGGGCAGAACTGCCTGACCGACAACGGCGCGGGCAAGCAGGTCACCATGGGCACCTGCACCCCGGGCAACAAGTACCAGGAGTGGCGGATCCCCTGAGCGCCCGCCGGCCGGCCGGGCGGGCCCGGTGACGGCCGGGAGGTCCGGGAGGTCCGGCGGCGTTCCGGTGGCGTTCCGGCGGCCGGGGAGCCGGCGGGTACGCTGCCGTTGCCGCCCGGTGCCGCCGGGCACGAGGGCCCCACCGTGGACCGTCGGCCGCAACGGCCCGCGGCCGCCGCGGGAACGGCCCTGGCAGCGGCCCCCGGAGC
Source organism: Kitasatospora sp. NPDC058170 (assembly GCF_042883905.1). Lineage (NCBI taxonomy): Bacteria > Bacillati > Actinomycetota > Actinomycetes > Kitasatosporales > Streptomycetaceae > Kitasatospora > Kitasatospora sp. NPDC058170. Next base: position 155,102 of record NZ_JBHVUV010000019.1, on the reverse strand, counting down.
ACGAGGAGAACCGAACCGATGAGCCGTCGAGCCCGCGAGCCGAAGCCGGCCGCGTCCCCGGTGACCGTCACCGTCTGCCGCGCCTGCTGCTGCGGCTCCGAGGAGAAGCACCCGGGCGTGGACCACGCCGGGCAGTACGAGCGGCTGCGCGAGGCCGTCGGCACGGCGGGCCGGGTGCGGGCGGTCAAGTGCCTGGACGCCTGCGCGCACTCCAACGTCGTGGTGGTCGGCCCGTCCGGCGAGGGCCGGCAGGCGGGCGGGCGCCCGGTCTGGCTGGGCTGGGTGCTGGCGGACGACATGATCGAGGAGATAGCCGAGTGGGTGCACGCCGGCGGCCCCGGCCTCGCCGACCCGCCGGGCCTGCTGGACCTGCAGCAGATCGCGGTCTCCCGCCGGATCCGCGAGGGCCTGCCGAACTGAGGCCGCCGCACGGTGCCCCGGGGTGCGCCGTCCAGGGAACTGCCGCTCTCCAGGGGTCCGCGAACAGCGGCCGGGGACGCCCGTCCCGCCGGGCACTACCATTTCCAGGGGCGCCCCGGCTTGGGAGGAAACGACGTGACCACGGTCTGCCGCATCTGCGCGGGCACCGGCCGCACCGCCGGCCTCAGCTGCCGCACCTGCCAGGGCACCGGCACCACCGAGGTCGGCGGCGGGGGCGGCAACTGCTTCCTCTGCGACGGCACCGGCGTCTACGTCCGCTACCGGGTCGACGCCGGAGGCGCCAAGCACGCGTACCGCGACGAGGTCTGCCGCACCTGCGACGGCACCGGCAACCGCGCGCCCAGCACCTGGGACGAACAGCCCTAGGGTCCGGGATCAGCCACCCAGGACGTGCCGCAGGCCGCCCAGCAGGTGGGTGCGGAAGGCCGGGTCGGCGTAGGCCTCCGGGGCGTGGCCGAGGGCGGTGTAGAAGGTCGGGGCGCCGTCGTGTTCGCCGCACCAGGCGAGCGGGTGGTCCGGGCCCATCGTCCCGCCCTCGTAGTCGGCCTCGTCGACGGTGAGCAGGACCCGGACGCCGTGCCCGCGCGGGTCGGAGCGGAAGTTGTACCACTCGTCGGTCCACTCCCACCGGGCCGGCAGGTGGGCGGTGGCCGGGTGGTCCGGGTCGGCGACCCGGACGGGGGCGGTCTGGATCGCCGGGTGGCCGGCGAAGCGGGCGCCGACCAGCCCCTCGAACCACGGCCAGTCGTACTCGGTGGCCGAGGCCGCGTGCACGCCCAACCAGCCGTGGCCGGCCGTCAGGTGGGCGCGCAGCGCGTCCCGGCCGGCCTCGTCGAGGATGTCGCCGCCGGTGGAGAGGAAGACCACGGCCGCGTACCGGCGCAGCGTGTCCGGCCGGAACACGGCCGGGTCCTCGGTGGCGTCGGCGGTGAAGCCGTGCCGCTCGCCGAGTTCACGCAGCGCCCGGACGCCGTCCACGACGGACGGGTGCCAGAAGCGCAGGTTGCGACTGTGAATCAGAATCCGGGTCATGCCGGATGATCCTGCCAGGTCCACCCGGGGAGGACGGCTTTGCCGAAGCATGGTCGAACATTGGCGTTCGACTGACCGGCACGCCGGGGCTCGTTCACCGCGCGTCCGCATGCGGTCAACGCGCCGCTGGAAGAGTCCCGCCCATGGATATCCCCAACATGGGCGTGCCCGCGACGCTGGCCGACCGCATGAGCATGGCCGAGCAGCACGAGTACCTGCGCGCCCGCCACTCCCGCCGCCGGATGCTGCGCGTCGGCGCCGCCACCGTCGGCGCGCTGGCGGTGGGCGGTGCGCTGGGCAGCGGCACCGCGTCCGCCGCCCCGGCCGGCCCGCAGCTGCTGACGGGCGGTACGACCGACGGCATCGACGGCGCGCTGGTCGCCCCGATCGGCCGTCACCTCGCGTTCGGCCCCGAGCCGGACACCCAGTTCCGGGTCTCCTGGCAGGTCCCGGCCCCGGTGAAGAAGCCGTTCCTGCGCTACGGCAAGCAGCCGTGGGACCTCAGCCACAAGGTCCAGGCCGAGGTGCGCGCCCTGCACACCCCCGCGCTGACCCCGACCGGCCAGCCGGTGGACCAGTACTACCTGCACGTCGCGCTGGAGGACCTGCAGCCCGACACCACGTACTACTACGGCGTCGGCCACCAGGGCTTCGACCCGGCCTCGCAGCAGGCGATCTCGACCCTGAGCACCTTCCGCACCGCGCCCTCGCGCGACCACCGCTGGGGCAAGGTGTACGAGCCGTTCACCTTCACCGCCTTCGGCGACCAGGGCGTCAGCGCGCACGCGGCGGGCAACGACCACATCATCCTGGCCCAGAACCCGGCCTTCCACCTGCACGCCGGCGACATCTGCTACGCCGACGCGGCGGGCTCCGGTACGGACGCCGACAAGGTGCGGTACGACGCCAGGACCTGGGACGCCTTCCTCGCGCAGACCGAGACGGTGGCGTCGAAGGTGCCGTGGATGGTCTCCTACGGCAACCACGACATGGAGGCCTGGTACTCGCACAACGGGTACGGCGGCGAGAACAACCGCTTCTTCCTGCCGGACAACGGCCCGGACCCGCGCACCGTGCCGGGCGTCTACTCCTTCCGCTACAAGAACGTCGGCGTCATCTCGCTGGACGCCAACGACGTCTCCTACGAGATCCCGGCCAACCTGGGCATCTCGGCGGGCAAGCAGACCAAGTGGCTGCAGCGGACCCTGAAGGACCTGCGCAACGACGAGACCATCGACTTCGTCGTGGTCTTCTTCCACCACTGCGCCTTCTCCACCACGGTCGCGCACGCCTCCGAGGGCGGGGTCCGCGAGGCGTGGGTGCCGCTGTTCGAGAAGTACCGGGTGGACCTGGTGATCAACGGTCACAACCACGTCTACGAGCGCACCGACGCGATCCTCGGCAACAAGGTCTCCAAGGCGGTGCCGAGCGGTGCCACCATCGAGCCGGCCACCGACGGCGTGGTGTACGTGACGGCGGGCGCGGCCGGCCGCAGCCTCTACAACTTCGGCGCCCCGGACACCTACGAGGGCCACGAGAACCGCGTGGACTCGGTGGACACCTACCACTTCGCCAAGGGCGGGGTGAAGGTGACCGAGAAGGTCGAGTGGTCCCGGGTGCGCTACACCGGCTACTCCTTCATCAAGGTCGACGTCACCCCGGCCCACCTGGGCCAGAAGTCGGCGATGAAGGTGACCGCGCTGGCCGAGAACGGCACGCAGGTCGACCACTACACCATCCTGCGCAAGGTCGGCGAGGGCTGGGACAGCGCCACCGACGACGACGGCGAGGGCGGCGGCTGGGGCTGGTAGCAGCCGCGGACCCGCACGGGCGGGCCGGCCGGGGAGACCCGGGCGGCCCGCCCGTCGGCGGTTCAGAGCGCGGCCAGCTGCTCCGCGAGGGTGTCGCTGTGCTGGAACGTCAGCCCGGTGAGGGCGACGTGCTTCCAGCGGACCGTGCCGTCGCCGTCCAGGACGAACACCGAGCGGCGCAGTCCGAGCCCGGGTACGGCGATCCCGTAGGCGCGGACGACGGTCCGGTCCGGGTCGGCGAGCAGCGGGAAGTTCAGGCGGTGCTTGCGGGCGAACTGCTCGTGGCTGTCCAGGCCCTGCGGGCTGATGCCCCACACGGTGGCGCCGAGGCCGCGGAAGCGGTCCAGGTCGGAGCTGTACGAGCAGAGCTGCTTGGTGCAGACGGGGGTGTCGTCACCGGGGTAGAAGACCAGGACGAGCGGGTTGCCCTTGGTCTCGGCGAGCCGGTACTCGCGGCGTTCGGCGGTGCCGGTCTGCTCGTCGAGCAGCAGGCCGGGAAGGGTGAACTCGGGGGCGGGAGCGCCCACCTCGGGGGATTTGGCCATCGTGGAGTCGTCCTTCGCGTGCGGCGGCGCGGTCGCGGCCACTGTACGTCCGGGCCCGGCACTAGTGCCGCGTCAGGCAACTTTTGCCCGTCAAGGAGCGGCGTCCGGTGCGTGCTATCGGCGTGCCGGCCGGAAGTCCTCGTACTGGACGTACTTGGGCTTTCGGCCGGTGCGGCGAGAGTGCGTGCCGGGCGTCGCGACGGGGCGAAGGTTGCCTGACGCGGCACTAGCGGCGCGGTCCCGCCATGATCACGGCCACGCCGGCCAGGCAGACCAGCGCGCCCAGCACGTCGTACCGGGTGGGCCGGAAGCCGTCGACCGCCATGCCCCAGAGCAGCGAACCGGCCACGAACACGCCGCCGTACGCGGCCAGCACCCGGCCGAAGTGACTGTCCGGCTGGAGGGCGGCGACGAAGCCGTAGCCGCCGAGCACGAGGACCCCGACCCCGGCCAGCCACCAGGGCCGCGACTCGCGCACGCTCTGCCAGATCAGCCAGCAGCCGCCGATCTCGGCGAGCGCGGCGAGGGCGAACAGGGCGGCGGAGCGAAGGGCGGTCATGGCGGACCAGCCTACGACGCACCCCGGGACCGGGGCCGGACCGGCATCGGACCCGGATCGGAGCGGATCGGGCCGCGGGGCACTGTGCGGTGGGGTGGGCCGCGGTGGGGCGCCGAGGCGGAAACCCGTTTCCTGTTGAAGAGTTGGCGCTGAGACGAAGCGGCTTCACGACTGTCGTGCGGGAATGTGTGCAGATTCTTCACTTCATAACGAATCAAGCAGTCGATGGTGAGTTTCGCCTTCAGTTATTGACGGAATCGCCGGTCGCGGATTGACTCCGTCCTCTGCCGCGACGACGCGGCGCAGTCAGGAGGCACCACCCACCATGAACAGAGTGACCCGTCGTGCGGCAGCGGGCACGGCCGCCGTGGCGCTGGCCTTCGCCCTCGCAGCCTGCGGCCAGAGCGACGGAGCGGCCCGGCCGAGCGGTGTGGGGAGCACGACCATCGGTCTGCTGCTCCCGGAGAAGACCTCCTCCACCCGGTACGAGGCCTTCGACAAGCCGCTGATCGAGTCCACGGTGCTCTCGCTCTGCACCACGTGCGTCGTCGACTACGCCAACGCGGACGGCAACGAGGGCACCCAGAAGCGGCAGTTCGACGACCTGCTGGCCAAGGGCGTCAAGGTGATCATGCTCGACCCGGTGAACGCCAAGATCACCTCGTCCTGGGTCGAGGCCGCCACCGCCAAGGGGGCGAAGGTCATCGCCTACGACCGGCTGGCCGAGGGCAACGTCGCCGCGTACATCTCCTTCGACAACCAGCGCACCGGTGAGATCCAGGGCCAGGCCCTGCTGGAGGCGCTCGGCCCGAAGGCGGCCGCCGCGCAGGTGGTGATGATCAACGGCGCCGAGTCCGACCCCAACGCGGCGATGTTCAAGGCCGGTGCGCACCGGGCGCTCGACGGCCGGGTCAAGTCGATCGCCTACGAGCAGTCCGGCGAGTGGAAGCCGGAGGTGGCGATGGTGAAGACGAACGAGGCCATCCGCAACCTCGGCAAGGACGGCATCCAGGCCGTGTACGCGGCCAACGACGGCATGGCCGCCTCCGTCATCGAGGCGCTGAAGGCGGCCGGGATCAGGAACGTCCCGGTCGGCGGGCAGGACGCCTCGATCGACGCGGTGCGCCGGGTGCTCACGGGCGAGCAGGCCTACACCATCTACAAGCCGTACAAGCCCGAGGCGGATGCCGCGGGGAGCATCGCCGTCCAGCTGCTGAAGGGCATGGACATCAGTGCGGCGGCCGGTGCGGCGGTCGACAGCAACGGGCTGCGGATCCCCTCGCTGCTGCTCACCCCGATCGTGGTGACCAAGGCGAAGGTGCAGGTCACGGTGGTCGGCGGCGGTCTGTACAAGGCGGCCGAGATCTGCACGCCGCAGTACGCGGACGCCTGCGCGGCGGCCGGCGTCAAGTAGCGCGCACGGCGATCCCGTCCAGCCGCAGGGGCCCCGGGGCAGTACCCCGGGGCCCCTGCGGCGTCAGACCTGGCGGTAGGTGGCGAGGAAGCGCCCGATCCGGTTGATCGCCGTCTCCAGGTCGTCGGCCCGGGGGAGGGTGACGAAGCGGAAGTGGTCCGGGCGCGGCCAGTTGAAGCCGGTGCCCTGGACGACGTGGATCTTCTCGCGGAGCAGCAGGTCCAGCACGAACTGCTCGTCGTCGACGATCCTGTGCACCGCCGGGTCGAGCCTGGCGAAGGCGTACAGGGCGCCCTTGGGCTTGACGCAGCTGACGCCGGGGATCTCGTTGAGCGCCTTGTGGGCGACGTCCCGCTGTTCGGCGAGCCGCCCGGTGGGCAGGACGAGGTCGTTGATCGACTGGTGCCCGCCGAGCGCGGCCTGGACGGCGTACTGGGCGGGCACGTTGGGGCACAGTCGCATGCCGGAGAGCATGGTCAGGCCCTCCAGGTAGTCGGCGGCGTGCTGCCTGGGCCCGGAGACGACCAGCCAGCCGCTGCGGAAGCCGGCCACCCGGTAGGACTTGGACAGGCCGTTGAAGGTGAGGGTGAGCACGTCGTCGGCGAGCGCGGCCAGGCAGTGGTGCTCGGTGCCGTCGTAGAGGATCTTGTCGTAGATCTCGTCGGCCAGGACCATCAGGTGGTGCCGGCGGGCCAGGTCGAGGATGCCCTCCAGCAGCTCCTTGGGGTAGACCGCGCCGGTCGGGTTGTTGGGGTTGATCACCACGATGGCCTTGGTGCGGGCGGTGATCTTGGCGGCGATGTCGTCGAGGTCGGGATACCACTCCGCCTCCTCGTCGCAGGCGTAGTGCACGGCCTTGCCGCCGGCCAGCCGGACCACGGCCGTCCAGAGCGGGTAGTCCGGCATCGGGACGAGGACCTCGTCGCCGTCGTCGACCAGGGCGGTGACGGCCATCTGGATCAGCTCGGAGACGCCGTTGCCGAGGTAGACGTCGTTGACGCCGACCCCGGTGACGCCGCGCTGCTGGTAGTACTGCACGACGGCGCGGCGGGCCGGCAGGATGCCCCGCGAGTCGCTGTAGCCGTGCGCGTTCGGCAGGTTGCGGATGATGTCCTGGATGATCTCTTCCGGCGCCTCGAAGCCGAACGTGGCCGGGTTGCCGGTGTTCAGCCGCAGCACGCTGTGCCCGGCCTCCTCCAGTGCGTTCGCCCGGTCGACCACCGGGCCGCGGATCTCGTAGCACACGCCCGTCAGCTTGCTGGACTGCCGAAACTCCACTGCGGCCTCCCGACCATCAACCGTCACCCGCCATTGCCGTACGCGCGGGCCGCGCCGTCCTGGTTGCTTTGTTCTACCAAGTAAGCACTTGGAAAGTCCAACCTTTTGGCTATGCTGATCCACATGTCACGCCGAAGCTACGACCAGTACTGCGCCGTCGCCCGCGCCCTGGACGCGGTGGGGGAGCGCTGGAGTCTCCTGATCGTCCGTGAACTCCTGGCCGGCCCGCGCCGCTACACCGACCTGCACGCCGACCTGCCCGGCGTCTCCACCGACATCCTCGCCGCGCGCCTCAAGCAGCTGGAGGGCGAGGGCCTGGTGCTCCGCCGCCGACTGGAGCGGCCCGCCAACGCCACCGTCTACGAGCTCACCGAGCGGGGCCTGACGCTCCGCGGGGTCGTCGACGCGCTGGGCGCGTGGGGCCTCGACGCGCTCGGCGAGCAGCGGCCGACGGACGCCGTCCGGGAGCACTGGTTCACGGAGCCCACCGCGCCGGACGCGGTCGCCGTGACCTGAGGTCCGTGGCAGAGGTCCGCCGGGCCGGTGGCCGACCGTAGGGTCTGCGGCGACCGGCACCCCCGCGGTCGGCCGCCGCGGCCGGCCACCGGCCCGGCGAGACGTACCGCCCACGGTGGCGGACCGACCTAAACGGCGGATCGGCGCCCGATGAGCGGCGCCGTTGATCCGACCGCGGGCGCCGCGTCGGAGACGGGGGCCGGACCGGGCGTCCGCCGTCGGGGCGCGTACGATCGTCGGGCCATGGAGAACACCGCTCACACCTCGCGCACCGGGCCCGCCGCACCCACCGGGCCCGCCGTGTACGCCAGTTACGTCGCCGTCGGGGACTCCTTCACCGAGGGCATGTGCGACGACCTGCTCCCCGACGGGCACTACCGGGGCTGGGCCGACCGGGTCGCCGCCCGGCTCGCGGCCGAGCAGCCGGCCGGGGGCTTCCGGTACGCGAACCTCGCCGTGCGCGGCAAGCTCATCGGACAGATCCACGACGAGCAGCTCCCCGCCGCCACCGCGATGCGCCCGGACCTGGTCACCCTGGCCGGCGGCCTCAACGACGTGCTGCGGCCGCGCTGCGACATCGAGCAGGTCGAGGACCTGCTCGGCCGCTCCGCCACCGCGCTGCGCGCCACCGGCGCCACCGTCGTGATGTTCACCAGCACCGACCCGACCCGCCGGATGGCGGGCAGCGCCCGGCTGCTCCCGGCCATCCTGCGGATGAAGGGCTTCGTCCACGAGCTGGGCCGCGACCCGGGCATCGCCGTGGTCGACCTGTTCTCCGCGCCCTGCTTCGACGACCGCCGGCTCTGGGCCGAGGACCGCCTGCACCTGTCGCCCGAGGGGCACCGCAGGGTCGCCGAGGCCGTCCTGGAGGCCCTCGGCCACCCCGCCTCCTTCGACTGGCGCGCCCCGCTGCCCGCCGCCGCCCCGGCCGGCCGCGGGGCCCGGCTGGCCGCCGACGCCCGCTGGCTGGGCACCCACCTCGGCCCCTGGATCGGCCGCCGGATCACCGGCCGCTCCTCCGGCGACGGCCGGCCCCCGAAGCGCGCCGAGCTCCTCCCGTACGAGGGCTGACCGGGCCGCCTGCGAGGGCTGAGCGGACTGCGAGGGTTGAGCGGACTGAGCGGACTGAGCGGACTGAGCGGACTGAGCGGGCTGCCGGGCGCGAGGTGCGCGCCCGGCAGCCCGCTCACCGGTTCACCCGGGACCGCGGATCCCCCGGGGCCGTCAGACGCACCAGTTGTTGAGGGCGGACACCTGGTTGTTCCAGGTGCCGGTGTCCCAGACGGCGGCACCGTTGGACTTGTAGATGACGAGGTTGCCGTCGTCCTGGACCGCGACCCGGCCGCCCGGCGCGGCGACGTCCCCGATGGTGCAGGCGAGGGCGTTGCCCTTGTACAGCTTGATGTAGCCGGTCGCGGACCAGCTCAGGCGGGTGAGCCCCCAGCCCGAGGTGCCACTGGCCCACAGGACCGCGCCGTCCCAGTTGCGGTAGAGGACCAGGTTGCCGTCGGACTGGAACTTCAGGTGCACCCAGTTCGACGACAGGCTCACGTAGTCGTTCGGGTACCAGTCCGGGGTGCTGAGGACCAGCGCCTTGCTCTGGTCCGCGGCGGAGGCGGACGGGCTGACCGCGAAGGTCAGGCCGGCGGCGACGATGGTGGCCGCCCCGACTGCGGCGATCCGCTTGGTGAGGTTCTTCACGCGAAGACTCCTGCAGGGTCGATTGATTCGTGGAAGGAGCAGGCAGGCCCCGCACGGCCTCCGGCTCTGTGAGGAACCTATCCCGGCCGGTGGTGCTGCGTGCACGGTAAATGAGTCAACGTCAGTTCCCTTTCATTCCACGGTCATTGGCGTTCGGCATGGCTGCTGCTCAGCCCTCGTGGAACCGTGCCTTCCGGCCGGGCGGGCGTGGGCCGGGCCGTCGCCCTGCATGGGCGGCTTCAGGCGGGGATCGGTTGCATACCTCCTGTTCGTGGGCGTACCGAGGGCGCCGGGCCGCAGGGCGGGGGCCGGAGCGCGGCCGGAGTAGGCTTGGCCGGTTCGACGCGCCGCGCAGCGGTGCCCACACATGGAGGACCGCACGCCGTGGCCGAGACCCAGACGCAGCAGGACGACACCGGGGACACCCCCGATGGCGGGGCCGCCCTGCGGGCCGACTGCGGGAGCTGCTTCGGGCTGTGCTGCGCCGCGCTGCCGTTCGCGGCCGGCGCCGACTTCGCGGTCGACAAGGCCGCCGGGACGCCCTGTCGCAACCTGCAGGCCGACTTCGGCTGCGGAATCCACGCGCGGCTGCGGGACAGCGGCTTCCAGGGCTGCACGGTGTACGACTGCTTCGGGGCCGGGCAGCGGGTCTCGCAGGTGACCTTCGGCGGCCGGAGCTGGCGCGAGGCGCCGCAGAGCGCGCCGCAGATGTTCGAGGTGTTCCCGGTGGTGCGGCAGCTGCACGAGCTGCTCTGGTACCTCACCGAGGCCCTGACCTTCGCCCCCGCCCGCCCGGTCCACGCCGAGCTGCGCCGGGCGCTGGAGGAGACCGAGCGGCTCGCCCAGGGCAGCCCGGCCGAGATCCTCGCGGTGGACGTCCCGGCCCACCGGCAGCGGGTGGCCGAGCTGCTGCTGCGGGCCGGCGAGCTGGTCCGGGCCGTCGTTCCGCGCCGCCGGGAGCACCGCGGCGGCGACCTGTTCGGGGCCCGGCTGCGCGGGGCGGACCTGCGGGGTGCCAACCTGCGCGGCGCGCTGCTGGTGGCGGCCGACCTCAGTGGTGCGGACCTCCGGCTGGCCGACCTGATCGGCGCCGACCTGCGGGACGCGAATCTGGCCGGTGCCGACCTCACCGAGGCGCTCTTCCTCACCCAGGCGCAGCTCAACGCGGCCCGCGGCGACGCCTCGACCAAGCTGCCGCCCACGCTCACCCGCCCGGGCCACTGGCCGCAGACGACCACCGCGGCCACCGCGGCCACCGCGGGCGACCGGCAGGGCCAGGGCCAGGGCCAGGGCCAGGGGCAGCGCCGGAAGCCGCGCGGGCAGCAGGGCCGGCCGCAGGGCGGCCGGTCGGGCAAGCCCCGGCGCTGACGCCCGGGGCGGGGGCTGCACAGGAAGTCGGCCGGTCCGACGTTCCGTGCAGGGTGGGGGCTGGTCCCGTGGGCTTCAGGCCAGGACGCGCAGCTCCACCGCCGGGTGGCGGCGCAGCAGGGCGAAGCCGGTGCCGGCGAGAATGGTGAGGGCCACGGCGGCCAGCGCGTACGGGGAGTCCGCCGGGTGGAGGGGCCACGCCCAGGGTTCGGGGCGGCCGTCGGGGTGCCAGCCGGCGGCCGAGCAGAGCAGCGGGGTGACGGCGATCGCGGCGGCCGCCGGGCGGTGGCCGAGCAGCGGGTGCAGCAGCAGGGCCAGGCCGAGGTAGCCGGCGGTGTTGCGGCCGAGGACGAGGGACAGCCCGCCCTGCCCGGCCGCGAAGGCGAGGGCGCCCAGGACCGCGCCCGCCGCCGCGACGGTCAGCGCGAGCGCGACGTCCAGGCCGCGCAGGAAGCGCCCGGCGACCAGCTCCGTACGCAGGTCGCCGCGGCCGAGCCCGTGCAGCAGCACCACCGCCGGGAGCAGGGTGACCACGTGCGCGACCAGGAAGTGCCCGGCCTGGCCGCGCAGCGCCGGTACCGGTAGCTCGCCGTCGCCGACCAGCAGTCCGAGGAGGAACGTCCCGACCAGTGCGGCGGTGACGGCCGGGACGGCGCGGGCCTTGCACCACCAGATCATCCGGCACCGCCCGGGCTCTGCGTGCCGTGCGGGCCTTGCAGGCCCTGCCGGTCGGCGGGGTCCGTGGCGCAGTGCCGCAGGGACTCCGCCGTCCGCCGGTACCAGTCGAGTTGGGCCTCCCGGGGGAGCCGCAGGACCTGCTCGGCGAGGGCCAGGTCCTGTTCCCCGAACCGACCGGACTCGGGCGGAGCCGCCACCCCGGGCGCCGTCCCGGTCGCGGCCCCGGCCGGGCCCGGGGCCGCCTGAGCGGTGAGCCAGGCCGTCACCGGTCCGGCCGCCGCGCCCGCCGGGTAGGGCTCGCCGCGGCGGGCGCACGCGGGTGCGGCGGGGAGCAGCCCGCTGACCACGCCCGGCGCCACGTCCTGCGGCCGGGCGGTGGTCGGGACGCCCAACTTGGCCTCCCCGGGGCCGGGTTCGGCCGCCATGGTGAGTGCGGCGGGCGCCGGGACGCCGTGCTCCGCCAGTTGGCCGACGACCCGCCGGGCCTCCTCGCGGACCAGCCCGGAGCGGGTGCCGCCGAGCTCCGGCCAGAGGCAGATCCGCGGGCGGCCGTCGTCGCAGACCAGGTCCGCGGCGGGCCGGGCGCGTACGGGCGCCGGGCCGAGGCCCTGCGCCAGCGAGCCGGCCAGTGCGATCCCGCCCGCCGTCACCGCCAGCGCGAGGGCCGATGCCGCCGCCGCGCCCCGGTACCGGATCACCAGGGCCGCCGCCGCGCAGACCGCGCCGCTGAACGCCAGGGAGCTCCACACCGCGCGCCCGTCCAGGACCTGGTCCACCGCGCAGCAGTCGGAGAGGCCGCCGCCGACCAGGTGCCGCAGCCAGAACGCGTCGAAGGAGGCCGGGTAGGCGTTCAGGACGAAGCTGCCGACCAGTGCCAGCGGCACGGCGACCACCGGTGCGAGCACCCGCCCGACGATCGACCCGACGAGTGCGTTGGCGAGCAGCAGTCCGGCCCAGACCGCGAGCACGCCCGGCTGCGGCACCCCGGACGCGGTGCCGCCGGCCAGCGCGGCGGTGCCGAGCGCGGCCGCCATGCCGAGCCCGCCCAGCACCGCCACCGGCAGCAGGACGGGGGCGGTGATCGCCAGGGGGGAGCGGACCGGCGAGCGGTCGAAGACCCGCCCCCGGTGCAGTCGGGCCCCCTCCCAGGCGCCCGTCGCGGCGCAGGCCGCGCAGACGAAGGGCAGCGCGAAGCTCGCGTGCCCGGCGGCCGAGAGCCCGTACGCGGGGGTGACCCAGGCGGTGAGGTCGTCGGCGAGCGCGACCAGCACGAAGCCGAGGACGAGGGGCAGCGCGCGGGTCGCGGCGGAGGTGCGCAGAAGGGTGCGCAGCGGCATCGGTCAGACCTCCCGCTCGACCAGGTGGGCGTACGCGGCCTCGGCGCTCGCGGTGGCGCCGTCGGTTCCGTCGGCGCGACCGGTGCCGAGGGCGTGGAACTCCGCGGCGCCGCCCTGGAACCGGACCGCGCCCCGGTCGAGCACCACCACCTGCCGGTAGATCTCGGCGAGGTCCTCGGTCTGGTGGGTGGAGACGATCAGGTTCACCTCGGCCGCCAACTCCTCGACCAGGGCGCGGAACATGCCGCGCTGGGCCGGGTCGAGCCCGGCGGTCGGCTCGTCCATCAGGATCAGCTCGCTGTGGTGGGCGAGGCAGCCGGCGATGCCCATCCGGCGCAGCTGGCCGCCGGAGAGCTGGTGGCTTCCGCGGTCGGCGAGCTCGGCGAGTCCGACCCGGTCCAGCGCGGTGGCGGAGGCGTGCCAGGCGGCGGCGCGGGACATGCCCTTCAGCCAGCCGCAGTACGCGACCTGCTCGCGCACGCTGAGCCCGGGGACGGGGGTGACCTGCTGGGGCAGCCAGGCGACCGCCCGCCGGTAGGCGGCCCGGCCGCCCCGCCCGGCGGGGCCGCGGCCCCGCCAGGAGACGGTGCCCCGGCGGGGCGCCAGCTGGGAGGCGGCGAGCGCCATCAGGGTGGACTTCCCGGCGCCGTTGGGGCCGAGCAGCACGGTGGCCGGGCTGTCGATCCGCAATTCGAAGGAGCTGAACAGATTCGACTTCCTGGAGTACCGGAAGTCGACCTGGTGGAATTCAAGGGTCATGTCGGGGTCGGCGCATTTCGCTCGGCTGGTGCGGTGCGGGAGTAATGCGGGGGGAACGGGTGGGAGCGGGAATATGCGGGAGAGCGCTGCTGGGCGCTGCTGGGTGCTGCGGGGCGTTCCGGCGGGCGGGGGTGCCCGCCGGAACGCCGGCGGGTCGGTGGTGCGGCCGGTGGTGCGGCCCGGTCAGTACCGGGTGCTCACCGTGTCGACCCAGAGCGTGCCGCCGGAGCGCACGCCCTCCAGGGTGAAGTAGTAGGCGCCGGCGCTCTGGTCGCCCCAGGTGGAGGTGTCGCACCGGTTCAGCCGGGAGCCGTAGGACTTGTCCGGACCGAAGACGTCCTTGTAGAGCGCCACGTCGGCGTTCTTGAAGTCGTTGTTCCCGGTGGTGCAGCCCTGGAAGGACACCGAGGTGGCCACGTCGTCGCGGTCGGCGTCCTGCCAGCGCCGGGACTCCGACCCGGGCACCCAGTTGCTGATGTGGGAGCTCCAGGACCCCTCGGCCAGGGCGGGCGTCACCCCGGCGAACGTGAGCAGGGCGGTCGCCACCAGAATGCCGCGGGCGACCCTGAGGTTCTTTGCGTGCATATCCGTCCGATCTTTTCGGTGACACCCCGGGGAGTGTCATGCAGGCAAAAAGAAACGAGCGGGCGATCCGGCCGGTCCTCGCCGCCGGAAATACACGTTAGCGTATACGAACGTAGCGGGGGCGTTCTTTTAGGACAATCGGCGGGAGGATGCCTCAGGATTGTTGAATCCGGGGCTGTTCGACCGATAGTGACTGATGTTGTCCGGTCTATTTCCGAAATGGCCGGGAGGAGGTCGATGCTGTCCTGGTTTGGCGGCGGGGATTGCTGTTTCCGCTCGCGTCGGGGCGAGCCACCGCCCCTCGCCGGGCGGGCTGCGGGGGGCGGTGGCCAGTGCTGGTGGCATATGACCGGGCGGGTGGGATGGCCGGTTCACGACGGCTCGGCGGGTCCGGCCCGGTCCGGCCCGGCCGGGTCGGCGTCAGCCCGCCGGGGTGAGCAGCCGTCCGCGCAGCGCGTCCACCAGGGCGTCGTCCACGCCGAGCCGGTCGGCGGCGTAGCCGCGGACGGAGCCGTGGGCGGCGGCGAGGTCGGCGAGGGTGAGCCGGATGACCGTCTCGGGGGCGCGGCCGAAGCCCGGCCAGCGCAGGGTGCGGCCCGGGTTGGCGGCGTGCCAGTCGGCGACGAGGCGCGGCGTGGCGAGCTCGGTGAGGGCGAAGTCGGCGGCGATCTCGTCCTCGTGGACACCGAGGAGGGAGAGCACGAGTGCGGCGATCAGCCCGGTGCGGTCCTTGCCGGAGGCGCAGTGGAAGACCAGCGGCGCCTCGGCGCCGGCGATCAGGTCGAGCACCTGGCGGATCTCCTGGACCCCGTCCTCGGCCACCTCGGCGAAGCGGTCGGCGAGGTAGCGCCACGGGTCCAGCTCGGGGTCGATCTCGGCCTGGTCGTAGGGGCGGTGCTCGATGGAGAGGTTGTGGTACTCCAGCCCGAGCTCCGGCACCCGCCCCTTGGCGGCGATCTCCCACGGGTAGCGGAGATCGACCACCGTCCGGACTCCGAGGGCCAGGAGGCGGTCGGCGTCCGATCCGGCCAGCTTGGCCAGGGAGTCGGACCGGAAGAGCCGTCCCCACTCCACGGTCCGCCCGTCGACACCCCGATACCCGCCCAGGTCACGGAAGTTGTGCAGGCCTTCGAACGCTATGTGTCGTGTCATGATCGCACCCTACTGAGTGCGATCATCGGCAAATCGGGGGGTGTGGGCATGGACGAGCGGATCGAGCAGGCCGGGCTGCTCTACGAACGGGCGGTCTTCGGCGGCGAGGACGGCGTGCTGGAGGTGGCCGACCGCCAGCTGGACGCGGTGGAGGCGGACCTGGCGCTGGCGCGGGGCAAGCTGCTCCACGCCCGCTTCCTGGAGCAGCGGGTGGGCGACGCCAGGGAGTTGGAGCTCTTCGAGCAGGCGGCCCGGCTGTACCGCGAGTCGGGCGACGGCCGGGGCGAGGGCGAGGCGCTGCTCTGGACCGGTATCTACCACCAGGTGGTCGGGGGCGACAACGACAGGGCGGTGCCCGCCCTGGAGCGGGCGCACGCGCTGGCGGAGCGGGCCGGTGACCGGCTGGTGGTGTCGTACATCCTGCGCCACCTGGGCATCGCGGCACACATGGCCGGCCGACTGGGTGAGGCGCGCGAGCGGCTGGAGGAATCGGTCCGGCTGCGGCGGCAGTTGGACTTCCCCGCGGGCGTGGCGGCGAACCTCGTCGGGCTGGCGTACATCGCCGCCGCCGAGGAGCGGTCGCAGGACGCCAGGGGCCTGCTGGAGGAGGCGGCCACCCTCGCGGGGGCGGCGGACGCCAAGGCCGTCCTGCGCTCGGTGGACGAGGCGCGCGGGAACCTGTGACACCGTCAGGCCGGTCGCTGCGGGGCAGCGACCGGCCCGGGGGAGCTCAGCAGCCGGGAGTGGGGAAGCTGTCGGTGCGGACGGCGTCGACGAAGGACTGCCACGCGGCGGCGGGGAAGGCGAGGACGGGGCCCTCGGGGTCCTTGGAGTCGCGGACGAGCTGGGCGGTGGTGGCTTCAGCGACCTCGATGCAGTTCCCGCCGTCGTTGTCGCTGTGACTGGCCTTGCGCCATTCGAGGTCGGGGACGTCGGCGACCTCGATGCAGTTGCCGCCGTCGTTGCCGCTGTAGCTGGATTTCCGCCACGAGGTCTTTGGTGCGCGGGCCTTGGTGGGTGACATGTTGAGAAGTCCTTCCCTCACACTGCGGATCAGGGCGGCGCTCTCCCGGGGGGACGGCGCATCCGCCTGGAGGAGATCATAGATCCGCTTCCTTTTCTGAACCTCCCTTGGATCCTCGATGAAGTGGCCGTGGCCCAGGCTCTCGGAGTAGATCAGAGTCTTGCCGTCGGGCGAGGTGACCAGTGCCACGAAAGTCTTGAACGGGATACGTTCGCCGAGGCTGAACGGTGCGACCTGAAGCACAACGTTGGGGAGCTTCATCATCTCCAGCAGATGCCCGAGCTGGTGGTACATGACCCCCGGGCCGCCGACCTCGGTGCGAATGGCAGCCTCTGAGTGAATGATCTGGATGAGGGGCGCGTCGGCGTTGGTCAGCCGGTGCTGACGTGCGAGTCGTGAGGCGACGCGCTCCTCGATCAACTCGGGATTGCCCGCAGCGTCTCCCGAGCCGAGCAGGGCCCGGGCATACGCCTCGGTCTGCATGAGGCCTGAGATGTGAGCGATCTGGAACTCGCAGATCGTGGACGCCTTCTCCTCGAAGCCGGCGTAGCGCCGGAACCAGTCCGGGTGTTCCACCCGCGCGTACCAGTCGATCTCCTTCCAGAGATCCATGAGTTGGCCGCCCGTGTCCAGCAGTCTGTCCGCTGCGAGGACGAAGTCCTCCTGCGGCGTGCGCGTGCCGGCCTCGATCCGGGAGATGTGCGGGCGGCTGCAGGGGATCAGCGAAGCCAACTCGCCCTGCGAGATGCCCTTCGTGTCGCGGAAGCGCCGCAGGACGGCGCCGAACACGGCGCCCGCGCTCGCGCGCAGGTTCGGGTTCACGGACTTCTTGCGCGTCATGGAGCAGGCCCCCTGTGTCAAGACGTTCCTTGGAACTGGCTGATCCCTCGTCACCGAATCCGGAGCCGCCGATGCTTAATCATGAAGCGGATCACGCGCCCGAGCTAGGTGGTGCACGAAGCGGCGTGCCCGCGCGCGGGATCCTCCATGCATCCAGAAGGTGGCGCAGCCATGCCCGAAGCCCTTGACAGCACGCCCAGCGACCAGCTCTGCTCGCTGCCCCGTCACCTCACTTCGGCCACGGCGGCGCGGATCGTCCTCCGGGGGTTCCTCTCCGACCTCAAGGACGGCGAACACTACGCCGAGGCCGGTGAGTTGATCGTCACCGAGCTGGTCGCCACCGCCGTCCTGACTCCCCGCACGCCCGAACACCTGCTCATCGACGTGCTGTTCGAGCACTCCGCCCCTTCCGGGCTGCGGATCGAGGTGCACGACACCGGACTGCCCGGCCGAGGGCGGTCCGCACTCGGTGCCGAGGGATCCCCCGGGTTCCGCCTGGTCCGCGAACTCTCCTCCTCCTGCGGCCACGAGTTGACCGAGGGCGAGCTCGTCACCAACCGCTTCTGGGCGTGCGTCGCCCCGCCGCGGAGACCGTCGGCGCCGTAGCGGGCGACCGTCACATCCGGGGCCCCGGGCGCGGCGGGCCGGGCCGGGGGCGGCTGTTGCGGTCGGCGAGCACCTCGCGGATCACATGGCGCGCGTTGGCGGCGAGCGACGGGTTGCTGTGGCGGTAGTAGGGGAGCTGGATCAGCGCGATCGACAGCGCCCAGGCCCGGCCGCGGGCCCAGTCGGCGTCGTCGGTCCCGAGCGCGGTGCGGAAGACGGGGCGGGCGGAGGCGGGGAGCAGGTTCCAGGCGACGATCAGGTCGACCGTCGGGTCGCCGACGCCCATCAGGCCGAAGTCGATGACGGCGGTGAGGCGTTCGCCGTCGATCAGGATGTTGCCGGGGGAGAGGTCGCCGTGCACCCAGGAGGCCGGACCGGGGTGCACGGGCAGGCGCAGGGCCTCGTCCCAGAGGGCGGTGGCGGCGGCGGTGTCGATCACGCCGGGCAGCCGGGTGAGCGCGGCCCGGGTGGCGTTGTCCCGGTCGGCGAGCGGGACGCCGCGGGAGGCCGACGGGCCGTCGGCGGGGTCGACCGCGCGGAGGGCGGTGATGAACCGGGCCAGGTCCTGGGCGAGTCGGACGGGTGCGGGGACGGTGCCGACGGCGGGGTTGTCGCCCTCCAGCCATCTGACCACCGACCACTCCCACGGATAGGCCGTGGAGGGTCTCCCCAGCGCCAGGGGGACGGGGATGGGGACGGGCAGCCGGGGCGCGAGGAGGGGCAGCCAGTGGCGCTCGCGCCCGACCCCCTCGGCGGCCCACCCGACCCGGGGCAGCCGCACGGCCAGTTCGGAGCCGAGCCGGAACATCGCGTTGTCCGTCCCGGTGGAGGCGACCCGCTGGACGGACAGCCCGGTCCACTGCGGGAACTGGGCGGCGAGCAGCCGCCGGACGAGGGCTGCGTCGATGTCCGGTTCGTCGGTGTGCAATCTCTCGGCGGCGCACATGGGCGGCAGCGTACATTGCGACCTCGTGTGACTCGGCAGGATTTCCGTTACCGGGCATGACGCTAGGGCCCGTCTTCAAGCTCCCGCCTGCTTGGCGACGCCCGGGCACGCACGCCCCCAGCCTTCGGCCGGGAGGTACCCCCACGCCGCGTTGTCGTCAGTCGCCAATGGCCCCCAGCCTTCGGCCGGGAGGTGCCCCCACCGCAGTGGCTCCCTCCTCCGCCTTGCGATGCACGCACCCGAACGCCGCCGAGCCCGCCCTCCGGGCGAACGACGGGAGCTTGAAGACGGGCCCTATGGTGTTCCGATGTCGAACACGCGTGTGAAGCCGCAGTTGAAGCGCTGGGAGCGGCGGGTCCTGCTGGGCGTGCTCGGCGGGGTGGCCGTTCTGGCGCTCGCGGGGGTGGTGGGGAGGGTCAACCGGCGTTCGGGCGGGTTGGCGCTGCTGCGGGAGTGGTTCGACCACCCGCTGCTGTTCGGCACGCTGATGCTGCCTCTGCTGTTCGCGGCGCTGGTCCTCGCCACCTGGCCGGTCTGGCTGCGCAGTGTGCTCGGCGTGGTGACGGTGCTGTTGGGGCTGGCCTCGGTGCCCTTCTGGCTCTTCTCGGACCACCGCGAGACGACCAGGGACGAGGCGGCGCCCGGGCGTCCGGACCGCCGGCTGGTCGTCGTCGAGGGCAGCGCGATGATCGACCCGCTCTACTGGGTCTACGTCGACGAGGGCACGGGCCTGGCGCGGCGGCGCTGGGACGTCGCGTTCGTCAACGGCGACTGGAGCGGTCTGGGCGAGGTCGCCTGGGACGGCCCGGACCGGCTGCGGGTGGTGGTGGACCACCGGACCCATCTGATCCGGATCGCGGAGGGCGGCCGTCCCGAGCGGACGCTTATCGGTGCCGACGCCTACTGATCTCACGTCCGCCGCGGTTCATCGGGAAATCGGTGAACCGCGGCATGCCGTTCAAACGTCTAGGCAAAATGGCGTATCGGCTTCTCCGCCGGGATCCGGCGTTTCGCGATCCGGGTCGATCCCAATACGGGGGTTGACACCGGAAGTTGGTCTAGTCCATTTTAGTGGAACAACGGATCGGCGCGGTGGAGGCCTTGGTGAGCCCCCTTGCCGGATGGACCAACTGGCCTGCCGACGGCGTGAGTCCACTGCGGATCTCCACGTCCCGTATCGGGTGCCGAGTACGTAGGAGGTAGGAATTCCAGTCCCGCCCCGGGGGAGGACCGCCGCCTCTGCGGGGCGGTCGGACGGCGTGACGATGAGCCCTTCGCAGGCCTGCCCGCCCTGTTCCCGCTGACTCCTCCTCCTGCCGTGACCTGCGGCGTTCCCCGAGCACCGACCTCCTCCGCGGTACGGGTCAACTCCCGTACGGCGGATCGGCCGTGCCCGAATCCACTCCCGGATGGCAGCTCGCCACGGCTTGAGCGGCGGCCGGTCCGTGAGCGGCGAGTGATCTGTCGACGGTCGGCGGCCGCGCACCGGCCGATGATTTGCGGCGGTCGAGTGAATTTGTTCCGTCATCGCACATGAAAGCCCGGGAGTGATTGCATGCCGATGCCCGACCGCTATCCGCACCGAGCCGCCGCGGACATTCCGTATTTCCCTGCTGACGGTGAGTCATATCCGTCTGTGAAGACCCCGCGTGACATCCGGAAGGCGCAGAAGCTTCGCGTGCCGATGATGTCGGCGCCGGACCGGCGCCGGGAGCTGCGCCCCGACAGCCGGATCCGGGGCATCGACGATGCCTGAGAACACAGCCCTGCGCGCCGCCCTGGCCGCCGCCGCCGAGGACCGGATCATCTTCGACCTGGACGGGATCGAGGGCCAGTACGCCGCGCTGGTGCGCGAACTCCCCGGTGTGTCCGTGCGGTTCGCGATGAAGGCGTGCCCGGTGGACGAGGTGCTCGCCGCCCTGGCACGGCAGGGAGCCGGCTTCGACGCGGCCAGTCCGCACGAGATCGCGCAGGCGCTGCGCACCGGCGTGCCCGTCGAGCGGATCCACTACGGCAACACCATCAAGTCCGACCGCAACATCGCCGACGCGTACCGGCTCGGCGTCAGGGACTTCGCGACCGACAGCCTCCAGGACGTCGAGGCGATCGCCGTGCACGCCCCGGGCGCCCGGGTGTTCTGCCGACTGGCCACCAGCGGGGAGGGCGCGCTCTGGGGCCTCAGCCGGAAGTTCGGCTGCTCGGCCGAGGACGCCGTCCGGGTGCTGGAGGCGGCCCGGGCCGCGGGCCTGACCCCGTCCGGCCTCTCCGTCCACGTCGGCTCGCAGCAGATGACCGCCGACGCCTGGCAGAGCGCGCTGGACTCGCTGGCCGAGGTGCTGGTGGCGCTGGAGCGGCGGGGGATCCTGCTGGACCACGTCAACCTCGGCGGCGGCCTGCCCGCCCTCGGCGTCCTCGACAAGCGGGGCCGGCCGCTGGACCCCCCGCTGGACAAGATGCTCGCGGTGATCCGGGAGGGCGTGCAGCGGCTGCGGGAGGTGTCGGCCTCCCCCCTGGAGTTCCTCCTGGAGCCGGGGCGCCACCTGGTGGCCGACCACGGCGCCATCCGGGCCCACGTGGCGCGGCTCTCCTCCCGCCGGCAGCTCGACGGCGGGCAGGAGCACTGGCTGTACCTGAGCTGCGGGAAGTTCAACGGCCTGTACGAGATGGACGAGTTGCAGTACCGGCTGGAGTTCCCCGGGCACCCCGGCGGGGAGTACCTGCCGGCCGTGGTCGCCGGACCGACCTGCGACAGCGACGACGCCTACGCGCACGAGGACGGGCCGGTCCGGGTGCCCGCCGCGGCGGCCTCGGGGGACCCGGTCTGGATCCTCTCCTGCGGCGCCTACGCCGTCGGCTACATGACCCGGGGGTTCAACGGCTTCGACCCGCTGCCGTACAGCTGCGTCCGCGGCGGGGGCGCCGGCCCGGAAGGTCCCGCGTACGCCCTCGTGGGGACGGACCGGCCTAGCCCTAACCCAGCGTGACCCGTACCCCGATGGTGCCCGCCGCCCCGCGCCGCAGCCGGTTGCTCAGCAGGGTGATCGAGCCGATCAGCCCGTACTTGCGGCGCAGCGGCGGCAGGTAGGCGGCGGTCCCGTCGGGGCCGAGGAGTTCGGCGGTGGCCGGGACCTGCTCGCCGTGCAGGTTGCCGCGGATGTCGCAGGGGCCGACCAGGACGTCCCGGCGGTTGCGGATCCGCTTGACCTTCCAGGAGTCGGCGACGGTGGTGAAGCCCAGCGCGTCCCCGTCGCGCACCACCCAGACCGGGGTGGGCACGCCGGTGCCGTCCTTGCGGTAGGTGGTGACGAGCAGGTACTTGGCGGAGGCGAGCCGCTCCAGCTGCGTGGCGTCCATACCGGGCAGTCTAGGAACTCCCGCCGGACGCCCGGGCGGAGCGGCGCTGGAGTCTCGCCGGAGCGCCCGACCCTCCCCGTGCCCTCCCCGCAGCCCCCCGCCCCGGCCGCCGCGCCACGCCCGGGCTGCGCGGGGGCGTCCCGGCGGTGTCGCCGGTCAGTGCCAGAATGCGGGGGTACGGGGAAACGCAACTCTGGAGAAGGTGGCCGGCTTCGTGAGCACGCCAGTCGAACAGGTGGCCCTGCAGGCCCAGCAGGCGATCGGACGGAAGATCGCCGAGGAGCTGGGCGTCCGCGAGGGGCAGGTGAAGGCGGCCGTCGACCTGCTCGACGGCGGCGCCACCGTGCCGTTCGTGGCCCGCTACCGCAAGGAGGTCACCGGCTCGCTGGACGACACCCAGCTGCGCACCCTGGAGGAGCGGCTGCGCTACCTGCGCGAGCTGGAGGAGCGCCGCACCGCCGTCCTGGAGTCGATCGACGCGCAGGGCAAGCTGGACGACGCGCTGCGCGCCCAGGTCCTGGCGGCCGACTCCAAGGCCCGGCTGGAGGACATCTACCTCCCGTACAAGCCCAAGCGGCGCACCAAGGCGCAGATCGCCCGCGAGGCCGGCCTGGAGCCGCTCGCCGACACCCTGCTCGCCGACCCGACGCAGGACCCGGCCGCCGTCGCCGCCGCCTACCTGAACGACTCGGTCGCCGACGGGTCCGCCGCACTGGAGGGCGCCCGCTCGATCCTGGTCGAGCGCTTCGGCGAGGACGCCGACCTGGTCGGCTCGCTGCGCGAGCGGATGTGGGGCCGGGGCCGGATCGTCGCGACCGTCCGGGCCGGCAAGGAGCAGGACGGCGCCAAGTTCGCCGACTACTTCGACTTCGCCGAGCCGTACACCAGGCTCCCCTCGCACCGGATCCTCGCGCTGCTGCGCGGCGAGAAGGAGGAGGTGCTGGACCTCGACCTGTCGCCGTACGACGGCGAGGACGGCGGCGACCTCCCGGGCGCGAACGACTACGAGCAGCGGATCTCCGCCCGCTTCGGCATCGCCGACCACGGCCGCCCGGCCGACCGGTGGCTCGGCGACACCGTCCGCTGGGCGTGGCGCACCCGGATCCTGGTCCGGCTCGGCATCGACCTGCGGTCCCGGCTGCGGCAGGAGGCCGAGGACGAGGCGGTGCGGGTCTTCGCGGCCAACCTGCGCGACCTGCTGCTCGCCGCCCCGGCCGGCACCCGCGCCACGATGGGCCTGGACCCGGGCTTCCGCACCGGCGTGAAGGTCGCCGTGGTGGACGCCACCGGCAAGGTGGTCGCCCACGAGACCATCTACCCGCACCAGCCCGCCAACAAATGGGACGCCTCGATCAACACGCTGGCCGTGCTCGCGGCCCGGCACGGGGTGGACCTGGTCGCGATCGGCAACGGCACCGCCTCGCGGGAGACCGACAAGCTCGCCGAGGACCTCATCAAGCGCCACCCCGAGCTGAAGCTGACCAAGGCGATGGTGAGCGAGGCCGGCGCCTCGGTGTACTCCGCCTCCGCGTTCGCCTCGCAGGAGCTGCCCGAGCTGGACGTCTCGATCCGCGGCGCGGTCTCCATCGCCCGCCGCCTCCAGGACCCGCTGGCCGAACTGGTCAAGATCGACCCCAAGTCGATCGGCGTCGGCCAGTACCAGCACGACCTCAGCGAGCTGAAGCTCTCCCGCTCGCTGGACGCCGTGGTCGAGGACTGCGTGAACGCGGTCGGCGTGGACGTCAACACCGCCTCGGCGCCGCTGCTCACCCGGGTCTCCGGCATCACCGGGACGCTGGCCGACAACATCGTCTCCCACCGCGACGCCAACGGCCCGTTCCGCACCCGCAAGGCGCTCAAGGACGTCGCGCGGCTCGGCCCGAAGGCCTTCGAGCAGTGCGCGGGCTTTCTGCGGATCCCCGACGGCGACGACCCGCTGGACGCCTCCAGCGTGCACCCCGAGGCGTACCCGGTGGTGCGCCGGATCCTCGCCTCCACCGGGGGCGAGCTGCGCGGGCTGATCGGCAACAGCGGTGCGCTGCGGGCGCTGCGGCCCGGGGACTTCGCCGACGACACCTTCGGCATCCCGACCGTCACCGACATCCTCGGCGAGCTGGACAAGCCGGGCCGGGACCCGCGCCCGGCCTTCCGCACCGCCACCTTCAAGGAGGGCGTCGACAAGATCGGCGACCTGGAGGTCGGCATGCTGCTGGAGGGCGTGGTCACCAACGTCGCGGCCTTCGGGGCCTTCGTGGACGTGGGTGTCCACCAGGACGGCCTGGTGCACGTCTCGGCGCTGTCGAAGAACTTCGTCAAGGACCCGCGGGAGGTGGTCAAGCCGGGCGACATCGTGACCGTCCGGGTGACCGCGGTGGACGTGCCGCGCAAGCGGATCGGGCTGACCCTGCGGCTGGACGACGAGGTCGGCCGGGCGGGCGGCGGCGAGCGGGGCGGCGGCGAGCGCGGCGGGGAGCGCGGTGGCGGCCGGGACCGGGGCGGCGACAAGGGCGCCCGGCAGGCCCGTCCGCCGCGCCAGGACCGGCGGGGTTCGGGCGGGTCCGGCGCGGGTGCCGGCTCGGGAGGTCAGGCCGCCCCGGCCAACAGCGCCATGGCGGACGCGCTGCGCCGGGCCGGGCTCTCGGGCGGCGGCCAGGGCGGGTCGGACAACCGCCGCTCCGGGCGGCGCTGAGCCCGGCGGCAGACCGGCGGCAGCAGGCCGACGGCGGCAGACGGACGGCGGGCCGGTGGACTGGGTGTCCACCGGCCCGCCGTGTCGCTGGTGCCTTCGCCACAGCCGCCGTGGCCGCCGTAGCCCGCCGTGTCGCTGTCGTCGGCTCAGGCGAGGACCTTGTCCTTGGCCCGCTGGTACTCCGCGTCGGTGATGGCGCCGCTCGCCTTCAGCTCGGCCAGCTTCGCCAGGTCGTCCGCGTGGCTGCGCCCGCCCGCCCCGGCGCCGCCCGGGGGCGCGTCGCCGGCCGCGTCCCGGACGTAGGCCTTGAACGCGGCCTCGCTCTTCCGGGCCTGCGCGACGTCCCGCTCGCTCATCGACCTGCCACGGGCGATGACGTACACGAGCACGCCGATCAGCGGGATCAGGATCACCAGGATCAGCCAGCCGGCCTTGCCCCAGCCGCCGAGGTCGTCGCTGCGGAAGATGTCCGTGATGATCTTGAAAAGCAGGAAGAACCAGAGGATCCAGAGGAACAGCTCCAGCATCGTCCAGAAAATGTTGAGCAGCGGGTAGTTGTCCATGACGCTCCCGTCGGTGCTGACGCGCTTCAAACGAGTCATATCACCGCATATCGGACAGTGCTTCGCCGTGCTCGGCCATCCCGGTGATCTTCACTGTCGAGAGGTGTGGCGAGCGGCGTGCCGGGAAGTGCGCGGCGAGCGTGCCGGAGGCCGGGGGATGCGGCAGGGGAGCGGCTCAGCCCGTGGCCCGCCGGCGCAGCTCCACCGCCAGCCCGACCAGCTCTCCCCACCAGTCCTCGTGGCCGCCCAGCAGCAGCCGCTGCGCCTCGGCCGGCTCCACCGCCCGGACCTCGACGACCTGCTCGCCGTCCTCCGGGTTGGTCGGCGCGGAGTCCACCGCGACATCGGCCCAGCCCCAGAGCCAGGCCTTCTCCGGGTGCGGCTGCCACGGCCGGTACGGCTCGGGGTTGTCCGTCACGCACCGGTGCGCGCCGAGCCAGGCCGGCGTGCCGAGCAGCCGGGCACCGGCCTCCTCGCGGAGCTCGCGGGCCAGGCAGGAGTCGACGCTCTCGCCGCTCTCCCGGGTGCCGCCCGGCAGGAACCAGTGGTCGCGGGAGTCCCGGCAGAGCACCACCAGTCCGTCGGTGAAGCCCACCAGGTGGATGTTGGTGACCAGTTCGTCCGGCGGCAGCGCAGTGGAGAACTGCGCGTCGTAGCGCCCCCACGCCCAGTACTGCGGTGCGTGCAACGCGGGGTAGCGGGCGGCCAGTTCGGCGGCTCTGCCGGAGGTGTCCGTTCGATCCGTGGTATCGGTCATTCGGTGATCGTAGTGCCGGTGGAGCGCAGCAGGGGGACGGCCGGATGGGCCAGGGTGAGTTCGGCCGTCTCGATCGCCCGCGGGCGCCGGGGGATGGTCGCCTCCAGTGGCGCACCGGCCCAAGTACCCAGCGAGATCTCGGCGGTGATGCCCGGTCCGAAGCCGGCGATCAGCCCCTGCGCCCCCTCGGCGACGGCGCCCTCCTCGAACAGCCGGGCCAGGGCGTCGAAGACCACGGCACTGGCGATGTTGCCGCGCTCGGTGAGGGTGGCGCGGCTGAACCGGAAGGCCGCGGGCTCCAGGTCGAGGTAGTGGCAGAGGTCGTCCAGGATGCGCGGGCCGCCGGCGTGCACGATGTAGAAGCCCAGGCCCGAGACGTCCCAGCTGTGGGCGGTGGCGAGTTCGCGCAGGGCCGGGGCGAGCATCTCCATCGTGCCGGGGACGCGCTTGTCGAGCTGGAAGTGGAATCCGGTGTCCTTGACCCCGTAGGAGATCCAGTCCTCGGTGCCGGGGACGAGGTGCGAGCCGTTGCGCTCGATGTGCACACCGCAGCCGCCCCGGCCGCGGACGACGGCGGCGGCGACGGCGTCCCCGAACAGGCCGTTGGAGAGCAGCGAGCCGACGCCGAGGTCGGTCGGCTGGTAGCAGAGCGAGCAGAACTCGCAGGCCACGATGAGGACGTTGGAGCCCGGGTAGGCGCGGCAGAAGTCGTGGGCCCGGTTGACGGCTGCGCCGCCGGCGGCGCAGCCGAGCTGGGCGATCGGCACCTGGCGGGTGTCGGAGCGGAAGCCCATGGTGTTGATCAGCCAGGCGGTCAGCGAGGGCATCATGAAGCCGGTGCAGGACACGTAGACGATCAGGTCGATGTCCCGGGCGGACAACTCGGCGTAGCCGAGGGCGCGTTCGACCACCTCGGGGACGCGCTGCTTGGCCTCCCGCTCGTAGACGGCGTTGCGGGTGGTGAAGCCCGGGTGCCGCAAGGTCTCCTCGATGGGCTGGACCAGGTGCCTGGTCCGCACCCCGGTGTTCTCGATCAGCCGTAGTGCCAGGGCGAGTTGCGGGTGGCCGGCGTGCAGGCCGCGGGCCAGGTCGAGGGTCTCGTCCAGGGTGATGACGTGCTCGGGTACGGCGATGGCGGGTCGGCAGAGTGTTGCCATGGATGCGGGTCTCCCCCGGGTGGCCTACGGGTGCGGCGGACTGGTGACGGGACGGCGCTGTGCTGCTGTCACCAGGCGACCGGCAGGGTGCGGGGGTAGCGCCAGATCGAGCCGGTCTGCCAGTCCAGCTCCTCGGCGGGGACGGCGAGCCGCAGGCCGGGGAAGCGGCGCAGCAGGGTGCCGATGGCGACCTGGAGCTCCATCCGGGCGAGGTGGGCGCCGGGGCAGTGGTGGGTGCCGTAGCCGAAGGTCATGTGGTTGGCGGTGCCGCGGTCGAGGTCCAGCTCGTCGGGCCGTTCGAACATCCGCCCGTCGCGGTTGGCGGCCAGGTAGGAGACGTGCACGGCCTCGCCGGCCCGGATCAGGACCCCGCCGAGCTCGACGTCCTCGGTGGCGACCCGGGCGATGCCGACGCCCTGGCGGAACGGGATGAAGCGGAGCAGCTCCTCCAGGGCGCGCGGCAGCAGCTCGGGCCCGGTGCGGAGCTTGGCCAGCTGCTCGGGGTGGGTCAGCAGGGTGTAGGTGATGTTGCTGAGCTGGTAGGTGCTGGTGTCGTGGCCGGTGACCAGCAGGACCATGGCCATCACGGCGAGCTCCTGGTCGTCCAGCAGCTCCTCGCCGTCCCGGGCGGTGGCGAGCGCGCTGATCAGGTCCTCGCCGGGATCGCGGCGGCGGGCGGCCGTCAGCTCGGAGAAGTACGCGCGCAGCGCGGCCTTGGCGTCCACCTGGCCCGCGCCGGTGCCCGGGCCCATGGACATCATCGCGACGGCGTGGCCGCGCAGTTCGGCGCGGTCCTGCTCGGGGATCTCGAGCAGCTCGCAGATGGTGGTCAGCGGGAGCCGGCTGGAGAGGTGGCGGACCAGGTCGGCGGGGGAGCCGTGCTCGGTCATCTCGTCGAGG
This sequence comes from Kitasatospora sp. NPDC058170, assembly GCF_042883905.1. Taxonomy (NCBI): domain Bacteria; kingdom Bacillati; phylum Actinomycetota; class Actinomycetes; order Kitasatosporales; family Streptomycetaceae; genus Kitasatospora; species Kitasatospora sp. NPDC058170. The sequence continues at coordinate 127,090 of NZ_JBHVUV010000019.1, read as the reverse complement.
TAGCCGTCGACGACGGCCTGGGTCTTGGGGCGCATCCGCTCGACCTGGCGGTTGGTGAAGCCCTGGGCGACCAGGCGGCGCAGCCGGTTGTGGGCGGGCGGGTCCATCAGGTTGATCGCCTCGACCTGGGCGATCGGGGCGGGTGTCATCCGGGGGAGGTCGCGCCCGATGCCGGCGGCGCGGCTGAAGCGGCGGTCGGTGGTGACCACCCGGACGTCCTCGTAGCGGGTGGCCAGCCAGGCCTCGCCCTCGCCGTGCGGCAGCCGGATCCTGGCGATCGGGTCCTCGGTGAGCAGTCGCTTCAGGAGGGGGTCGAACTCCAGGCCGTCGGTGTGGTTGAAGGGGCAGTCCCACACGGGGGCGGAGGTAGTCACGGGCTATCCAATGGCCGGAGTCGGTACCGCCCGAAGCAGAGGTCGTTCGGGCGCGGACGTGCTGATGTTCCCCCATCGGGGGGCGGAAATCCGGGCAGGCCGGATAGTTCGCTCGATCGAGGGAGATACCTGATTGTCAGGCGATATGTCGGATGTGCCGCCCCAACTGCCCTGCGCCGAAGGCCCGGAGGGACGGCGCCGCGCGAACTCCCAGGCCCCCGCCCGGAGCACCTGGGCGGGGGCCTGCCGGCGCGCAGGTGGGTGCTCTGCCGGAGGTCGAACAGCCTTGCCAGTGAGGACCGTTGTCGTCACACTCGGTGTTCCTGTGTGGTGCTCGTCCAATCGATCGGCCATCCGCGCGACCGGATGGCGTGGGGGGAATCGTGGAGATGGACAAGGAGCCGGACCGGCCCCGGCAGAAACCGCCGCCGCCGCCGGTGGCGGCGCCCGCGGTGGGGGTGCCCACGGCGGGGGTGCCGACGAGTTTCGGGCCGCCCGCCGTGCTGCCGATGGCCGTCGGGTTGCGGGTCAGCAAGCGGCTGCTCTGGGTCGGGGGCGCGGTGTATCCGCTGCACAACATCGTGCGGGTCTACAGCTTCGTGCTGAGGCCGAAACGCCGGGAGGCGCTGGGGACGTTCGCGAAGCGGATCCTGCAGGCCGGCCTGCTGGCCGCGGTCCCCTTCCTGCTCGCCACCACGGACATCCTGAACCACTCCTCCGACGAGGAGGCGCTGCGGTTCGTCGTGTACCTGGCCGGCGCGTGGCTGGTCTACGCCGTCATCGAGCTGCTGTCCGTGCTGTTCGCCCGGTCGGTGCCCGTGCTGGCGGTGGACACGGCCGGCAACGCCACCGCCATGGTGACGACCGTCGACGAGCGGGGGCTCGCCGAGCTGGTGAAGGTCCTGTCGCAGGCACTCGAGAATCCGGAGGTCGAATTCCAGATGACCGTGCAGACGTTGACCGTCAGCCCGAAGAACTACCACTTCGGGGACAACGTGAACATGTACGGCGGCATCGGCAACACCGGGAAGGCGGCGCGATGAGCGGCGACCACATCCACGGCGATGTCGTCAACATGCACGGGGGCAGCAACAACCAGGGGATCGTGCACCACCACGCGCCGGAGCCGGGCGACCGGTCCGGCTCGGCCGAACTGGCCGCGGCCGTCCGGGCGCTGGTCGTGCTGCTGACCGAACTGCGGGACGGCGTGGCCCCGCTGGACGCCGCCTCGATCGACGAGGCCCTGCCGGCGATCGCCGCCGGCCGCGGGGCCGCGCCGCAGGAACGGCACCGGGCGCTGATGGCCGTCGCCGGGATCGCCGCGACGGTCGGGGCGGTCGGAGCCCCCGTCGTCGACGCGGTGCGGCGGGTGCTGGACCTGCTCGGCGCGCAGTAGGCCGGTCCGGCGGGCGCTCCCCTCCGCAGGCCGCCGGGCCGGACGGGAGCGCCTGCCCCCGGGCGGTGTCCGAACTCCCGCCCTCCCCGCCGGGCCTGTCCGGCGCACCCCGCGCACCCCGCGCACCCCGCGCACGCCGCCGTCCCTCCTGCCCCGGCAGCCGTGCCAACTCCCCGACCGTGCACGGGAGGTCGGCCCGTCCGACTTCCCGCTCCGCACCGGAAATGGCATGCACGCCACTAGGCAACCGGCCAGTAACCGTCCTACGGTCGACTCCCCGTAGCTTCCACGGAGGAGCTGGCATGCATCGACGCCCCCACGCGCTCAGGCTCCCGGTCGCCGCACTCTCGGCGGCCCTCCTCATCACCGCGACCCTCACCACCGCCCCCGCCCCGGCCGCTCCGGCCCCCGCCGTGGCCGCCGCGCCCGGCGACTACTGCGGCGGCCGCTGCCTCGACATCCTGCCGCCCGGCGAGAACGGCAACGCCACCCTCGCCGACATCCTGGTGAACAAGGTGTTCGGCACCCGCCCCGCCCACACCGACGACCAGCTCGGCCCCTACGCGGCCCTCGCCGCCAACTACCCGGGCCTCACCGAGTCCCAGCTGCGCAGCTTCTTCAACGACGCCTCCTTCGGCGTCCCCGCCGACCAGGTGGCGAGCACCGCCCGGCCCCGCGCCGACGTCGCCATCGTCCGCGACAAGGCCACCGGCGTCCCGCACATCACCGGCACCACCCGGTACGGCACCGAGTTCGGCGCGGGCTACGCCGCCGCGCAGGACCGGCTCTGGCTGATGGACCTCTTCCGGCACGTCGGCCGCGGCCAGCTCTCCGGCTTCGCGGGCGGGGCGGCGGCCAACCGGCAGCTGGAGCAGAGCTTCTGGCAGGCCGCGCCGTACACCGAGGACGAACTCCAGCAGCAGATCGACGCCATCGCCGGCCAGGGCGACCGGGCCAGGCAGGCGCTCGACGACGCCAAGGCCTACCTCGACGGGATCAACCAGTACGTCAACGAGTCCTACAACGGCCGGTACTTCCCCGGCGAGTACGACCTGACCGGGCACATCAACCCGATCACCAACGAGGGCTCGATCGCGCCGTTCAAGCTGACCGACCTGGTGGCCCTCGCCTCCGTGGTCGGCGCCCTGTTCGGCTCCGGCGGGGGCGGCGAACTCGCCTCCGCCCAGGTCAGGTCGGCGGCCGAGGCGCGCTACGGCAAGGAGGCCGGCGACGCCGTCTGGAAGTCGCTGCGCGAGGCCGACGACGCCGAGGCGGTCCGCACCCTGCACGACGGGCAGCAGTTCCCCTACGCCCAGGTGCCGGAGAACCCGCAGGGCGCCGCCCTGCCCGACCCCGGCTCGGTGGTGCCCGAGCGGATGGTCTACGACGCCACCGGCTCCGCCAACCAGCTCACCACCCCCGCGCCGGGCGTACTGCCGGGGGCACTGCTCAGCGACCGGCACGGCATGTCCAACGCCCTGGTGGTCTCCGGGAGCCACACCGACGACGGCCACCCCGTCGCGGTCTTCGGCCCGCAGACCGGGTACTTCGCCCCGCAGCTGCTGATGCTGGAGGAGATCCAGGGCCCCGGCATCAGCGCCCGCGGCGCCGCGTTCGCCGGCCTCAGCTTCTACGTCCAGCTCGGCCGCGGCCAGGACTACGCGTGGAGTGCCACCTCCGCGGGGCAGGACATCACCGACACCTACGCCGTCCCGCTCTGCACCACCGACGGCTCCCCGGTGACCACCGCCGCCAACTCCTACCTGTGGCACGGGCAGTGCCTGCCCTTCGACCGGCTGGAGCGGAAGAACGCCTGGGCCCCGACGACGGCCGACTCCACGGCGGCCGGGTCGTACACCCTGCTGATGTACCGGTCGAAGTACGGGCTGGTGACCGCGCGCGGAACGGTCGGCGGGGCGCCGGTGGCCTTCGCCTCGCTGCGGTCCACCTACCGGCACGAGGCGGACTCCATCATCGGCTTCCAGGAGCTCAACGACCCCGGTGCGGTGCACGACGCCGCGGGCTTCCAGCGGGCCGCGCAGGACATCAACTACACGTTCAACTGGTTCTACGCGGATGCCAGGGACACCGCCTACTACAACTCCGGCAGCAACCCCGTCCGGGCGCCCGGGGTCGACGCAGGCCTGCCCGTCCGGGCCGAACCCGCCTACGAGTGGGCCGACTTCAACCCCTCGGGCAACACCGCCCGGTACACCCCGCCGGCCGAGCACCCGCAGTCGGTGAACCAGGACTACTACATCTCCTGGAACAACAAGCAGGCCGACGCCTTCACCTCGGCCGGGTTCGGCAACGGGTCGGTGCACCGCGCCAACCTGCTCGACGACCGGGTGAAGGCGCTGCTGAAGGCCGGCGGCAAGGCCGGCCGGGTCTCGCTCACCCAGGCGATGGAGAGCGCGGCCCTGGCCGACCTGCGGGCCGAGGACGTGCTGCCCGAACTGCTCAGGGTGATCCGCAGCGCCCCGGTGACCGACCCGGCCACCGCCACCGCCGTCCAGCAGCTGGAGGCCTGGCTGTCGCGCGGCGGCCAGCGGAGGGAGACCTCGGCCGGCAGCCACGCGTACACGGACGCGGTGGCGATCCGCACCATGGACGCCTGGTGGCCGCTGGTGGCGGAGGGCGTCATGCGGCCCGGGCTGGGGGACGGGCTGTTCGCCGCGCTGGCCGGTGCGCTGCAGATCAACGAGTCCCCGTCGGGCGGGCAGACCGGCCCGGGCGGCGGCTCCACGAGCGCCAACGAGTCGATCCCGCACAAGGGTTCCGCCTTCCAGTACGGCTGGTGGAGCTACCTGGACAAGGATCTGCGGTCGGTGCTCGGCGAACCGGTGGCGGGCCCGCTGGCCCGGCCGTTCTGCGGCGGGGGAGACCTCGCGGCCTGCCGGTCGGTGCTGCTGGACACCCTGAAGCGGGCGGCCGCGCAGACCCCGGCCCAGGTGTACCCGGGCGACGCGGACTGCTCCGCCGGTGACCAGTGGTGCGCCGACACCGTCATCCAGCGGCCGCTGGGCGGGGTGACCGACCCCAAGACCACCTGGCAGAACCGGCCGACCTACCAGCAGGTCGTCCAGTTCACGTCCCACCGCTGAGCCGACCGTGCGGGTGGGGCCCCGGACCCTCCGTGGCCCCACCCGCACGCACCGGGCTCGGTACCCGCACGCACCGGGCCCGGCACCCCGAGCACCCGGCTCCCGGCCGCTCCGGCGCGGGGAGCCGGTCGAGGGGCGCGGACGGTGGCCTGGCCTGCCCGTCTCCCCCGCCGTGCCGCGCGGGGACAGCGCCGAGTACGGGCACCGTGCTGATTCCGAGTAGCCTCTCCCGAAGAGAGAGGAGTGGCGCCATGAGTCAGCCCATGCCCGACCGCGTCGAGCTCATCCCGCGCCCGGACACGACCCCCGCCGGGCTGAAGGCCGCGCTCTCGATCGTCGCCGCCGACCGGCTTCCGGAGATGGTCGACGGGCAGACCCGCGCCATGGCCGAAGCCATCAGCGCAGGCAGCGTTCAGCCGATCCGCGGGTTCGTCGCCCACTGGGCCGCTGTCGTGGAGATCGAGCGGGTCCCCGCCACCGCGCAGGCCTACCACCGCGCGAACTACCTGGCCAACCACGCTGCCGACGTCGAGGACTGCCGTCGGTACGCCGTCAGGGTCGCCGAGATCTACCGAACCGCCTACGCGGCGGTGAACGCGTGACCTGGAGCTGGGAGTACCTCCCCAGTGAGCAGCACGTCACCGCGGGCGCGCCGGCCGGCTTTCTCGCCGCGGTCGAGGACAAGGCGGCCGAGCTCGTCCGGGCCGCCGAGGCGCTGTACCTCGACGGGACCTCCTACCAGGGCAGCGGCGAGCCGATGCGCTACCTAGTGCCGCGTCAGGCAACCTTCGCCCCGTCGCGACGCCCGGCACGCACTCTCGCCGTGCCGGCCGAAAGCCCAAGTACGTCCAGTACGAGGACTTCCGGCCGGCACGCCGATAGCACGCACCGGACGCCGCTCCTTGACGGGCAAAAGTTGCCTGACGCGGCACTAGACGTTGCCGACGGCCTGCTCGCCTACTACGTCGTGCCGCGCCTGGAGCTCGTCGTCGTGTGCCAGGTGACCCCGCCGCCGGCGCTCTGAGCAGCAGCGGAAGCGGCCCGGGGCTGGGGGCGCCGGCCGGCGATCAGGTCGCCGGGCGGGTCAGCGGGGTTTGGCCGGTTTGACGGCGTACCAGAGGACGACCGGCGCGTTGAGGGCCACCGAGGTGCCCTTCTCGGGGTCGGTGCGGATGGCCTGGCCCAGGGGGGTGTCCAGGACGCCCTGGCCGGAGACCGTGACATTGGTGAGGTGGGCGGCCTTCAGGGCCTTCTGGGCCTCGGCCAGGGTGAGGCCGGCGACGGCGGGGATCACCGCCCGGCCGTTCGAGATGCGCAGGAACACCGTGCTGCCCGGGGCGACCCTGGTGCCCGCCTTGGGGTCGGTGCCGATGATCTGCAACTCCGGCACGCCCCCGCTGTCGACGTAGTCGCCGTCGGCGGCGAAGCCGAGGTCGTAGAGCCGCTGCTCGGCGGACGCCTGGTCCAACCCGACCAGGTCGGGCACGGTGACCGGCTTCGCGGACGGGGAGACGGACGCGGACGGCGAGGCGGAGCGCGAAGGGGAGGGCCGCGTCGGGGAGGGGGAGCGGGGGCGGGTGGACCCGGACGGCGACGGGGAGCGCGGCACGGACGCAGACGGGGACGGGGACGGCGGCGGTGCCGGGGAGGCGGTGGGCGCCGGGGTGGTCGGCGAGCCCTGCGCGGCCGGTCCGCTCCGGCTCCGGCCGACCGCGAACACCAGGACGGCGGCGGCCAGCACGGCGATCACCACGGCGATCACCGCCGACGGGCCGCAGCCGCGGCGCCGCGGGGGCAGCCGGTACTGCGGGCCCTGTTCGGGGTGGTGGCCGGGGGCGGGGCGGCGGCCGGCGGCGGGGATGCGGGGGCGGCGGACGGCGCCCTGGTCGTTCCGGGAGGGCCGCCGGTCGGCGCGGTCGTCCTGGTCGCGGCCGTCCTGGGTGCGGTCGTCCCAGTCGAGGTCGATCCGGCCCGGGACGTCCACGGCGAACGCGGCGCAGGCCGCGCCCTGGCCCGGCGAGGCGGCCACCACCCGCAGCGCCACCCCGAAGCGGTCGCTCCGCGCGCCCTGCACCTGCCCGGCAAGGTCGGCACCGGGCACCCCGAACAGCGAGGCGAGGTCCAGCCCGGCGCCGAGCCGGTCGAACGGCGGGGTGTACCGCAGCTCCACCGTCCGGGACCGGTCGGGCGGCAGCGGCGCCGCGAGCACCGCGGGGTCGAACTCCAGCCGCCCCTCGACCTCCTCCACCGGCTCCAGCAGGTAGCCGGTGGACACCTGTCCGGCGTTGCGGACGGTCAGCCGCACCAGCACCGGGAACCCGGCCTCGCCCAGCTGCTGCGCAGGCTCGCACCACGCCTGGACGGCGGCGTTCAGCCCCGCCCGCAGATCGGTCCCGCACTGCGGGCCCGGGCAGTAGACCCCCAGCCGTTCGGCGCCGTCCGTCCGGGTGCCGCACAGGCGGCAGAACAGCCTCATGGTCCCCCCACAGGCCCACGCCCACCCCCCGAAGGGGCCGGTTCCACCCGCCCGTTACCCGGCCCTCCCGCCGAGGAACCACGGCCCCTCGAACCGTGGCCCGCCCGTGACCGATCGAGCCCGCACTCGTGACCGGGTGGTCGCGGCCAGGGCGGATCAGGGGGGTCGGCGAAGCCGGCCCCGCGCGGCCAACTCGCTTCCGGGGGAACCGTATTAGTACGTCTCTGTCATGGAATCAAGCTGTTGGGACGGAAATCATCACAGCACTTTGGAAGAAGCCCCTCCGGCTCCCCAACCAGCAGGCTGGGCGCGCGCGATGTCGCGGCCCGTACTGCCGCCCCGCGCGCCGCACGTGCTCCCCGCCTGCCCCTCGCCGTAGGAGAACCACACTGATGACGACCCAGCCCGCGCCGTCGAGAGCCGTCCCCCGGAGTCCGTTGAGCCGGCTGAACCACGGCTCGCACCGCGCCGCGTTGAACATCTTCATGGTGATCGTGCTCGGTCACTGGGCCGAGCACCTCACCCAGGCGTACCAGATCTGGGGCCTCGGCTGGACGGTCCCGAAGTCCAAGGGCCTGCTCGGGTACCAGTTCCCCTGGCTGGTGACCTCGGAGTGGATGCACTACGGCTACGCGCTGGTCATGATCATCGGGCTGTTCCTGCTGCGCCCCGGCTTCGTGGGCCGGGCCCGCACCTGGTGGACGGTGGCGCTGGTGATCCAGTTCTGGCACCACATCGAGCACCTGCTCCTGCTGCTGCAGGCGCAGACCCACCACTTCCTGTTCGGGAAGGCGGCGCCCACCTCCGTCCTGCAGCTGGTCTTCGCCCGGGTCGAACTGCACCTCTTCTACAACACGATCGTCTTCATCCCGATGGTGATCGGCATGTACTACCACCTGCGCCCCAACCGCCAGGAGCTGTCCGCGATGACGTGCAGTTGCCGCCACACCGTCCACCGGCACGAGGTCGCGGCCACCGCGTGACCGCCTCCGGATCGCTGAAGTCATTCCGGCGCACGGTCGCCGTCGGCGTCGGTGTCGTCGTGCTGCTGCTGGCCGGGCTGGCCTGGATCAGCGCCAGGGAGCCGGTCCGGCTCTCCGGCGCCACCCCGTCCGATGGCGGCGCGGTCGCCGAGGCCCCCGAGGAGGTGGCGCTGACCTTCTCGGGCGACGACTTCAGCCCCGAGTCGGTCTACCTCCAGGTCAACGGCCCGGACGGCTCGTCGGTCACCGACGGCACCGCGCGGGTGGACGGCCGCCGGGTGGTGTCGCCGGTGCGGATCGGCACCCCCGGCGACTACCTGGTCACCTACCGGCTCACGCTCGGCGGCCGCGAGGTCTCGGGCACGACCGCCTTCGCGGTCGGGCCCGCGGCGGTCGGCCGCCCCGTCGCCGCCCCGGCGGACGACGGGCTTCCGGCGCACGACCACGGGACGGAGGGCGTCTGGAACCTCCTGCTGCTGTGCGTCGACGCCGTCCTGCTGCCGGGGGCCGTCCTGCTGATGCTGCGCCGTCCGCGCCTGCGCCGCGACCGCCCGGCGGGACCGGTCGGACCCTAGGGCCCGACCGGTCCCGCCGCGCGGGCCGGGTCAGCCGCCGTACTGGGCGAAGATCTTCGCGAACTCGTACGGCTGCTGCGCGATGTTGGTGCACTTGAACAGGGCGCCGGTGCAGGCGTTGGCGTCCCGGGTGGCGTCCCAGAAGGCCAGCTCGCCGAGGTGGTGCTGCTTGGCGAAGGCCACCAACTGCTGGGCGTCGGCCTGGTTGTAGATCTGGTGGTCGTCGTTCTCCCCGATCATCGGGGTGACGCCGACCATGGCCCAGAGCTGGGCGTCGGTCTTCGCCGGGTACAGCGCCTTGAGCTGCCCGTACAGCGCCTGGGCCGCCTGGACGGCGGCGTCGCCGTAGTCGGAGCCGACGCGGTAGTAGTCCATCGCCATGATGTTCACCAGGTCGACGTTCACGCCGGCGTCCCGGGCCGAGCGGACGATGGCGACGCCCTCGGTGGTCAGGCCCTCGGGCAGCACCGGCAGGGTGAAGGAGACCCTCAGCCCCGGGTTGGCCTTCTGCAGCTTGGCGAGCGCGGCGGACCGGCGGTCGTTGGCGGCGGTGTCGGCGATCGCGGCGCCCTCGATGTCGAAGTCGACGAAGCGCAGGTTGTAGGCCTTCACCACGGCGTCGTACTCGGCGAAGAGGGAGTCCACCGTGCTGCAGGCGGCGGCGAGTTCGGTGCCGCTGGCGCCGCCGAAGGACACCTTGACGTCGCCGCCGGCCGCGCGCAGCGCGTCCACCTGGTCCTTGGCCCAGCCGGTGCGCGGGTCGTAGGCGTTGAACCAGCTGGCCTTGCAGCCGACGCCGGTCACGAAGCCCATGGTGAAGGACTTCAGGTTGCCCGCCGCGGCCATCGCGGGCATCGAGGGGGTCGGCCAGGCGCCCATGTCGATGTAGGGCGCGACCGGGACGGCGACGCCCGGGGGCGGCGTGGTCGGGGGGACGGTCGGCGTGGTGGTGGCGGTGGGGGATGCGGTGGGTGTGGCCGAAGTGGGCGGCGGGGTACTGGGGTTGCCGCCGGGGCCGGTGAGCGCGATGTCGTCGGCGAGGTAGCCGCCCTGCCCGTACCAGCCGTGCAGGTACACGGTGACGCTGGTGGTGGCCGGCCCGGTGGTGAAGGTGGTGGACAGCTGCTGCCAGCCGGTGCCGCCGGGCGTCCAGACGGCCGGGTCGGTCACCCCGCTGCCGGTCGCGCCGAGGTAGACGTACGGGCCCTGCACCCAGGCGCTCAGCGTGTACCTGGTGTTGGGCTGCACGGCGACGCTCTGGCCGCACTGCGCGGTGTCGCTGCTGCCCACGGCGCCCTTGAGCGCGTACGAGCCGCTGTGCGCACCGGTGTTGACGACGCTTCCGGTTCCGGCGGAACAGCTCCAGGGGCCGAGCGACCCGCTCTCCAGGCCGGGGTTGGCGAGCAGGTTGCCGTCGGCGGCGCCGGCGTTCCCGGCGAGGGTGGCGAGCCCGCCGGCCGCCAGGGCGGTGGCGGCGGCGAGGGTGAGCAGCTTGGTGCGCACGGCGGGGCGGCGGTGCGTGGCGGCGGGGTGGTGGTGCGCGCGTGGCATGGGGGTGCCTCTCAGGACGGTGCCCCGCCGCCTGCGGGAGGTGGGGGCGCGCGGGCGGCGGCGCGGGGGGCGTGGTGTCCGGTGCGGGGGAGGTGCGCGGTGCTGAGCATCAAACTGGACTAGACCAGCTGTGCACGTCAAGCATTCACGGGGCATCAAAAGGCGCGGCGCAGCCCGTCTTACACAGTGGTTAAGGTTCCCGGGCTGCCGTGACCTCGCCCTATGGTGGCGCGATGACCAGGGACCTGCGTATCTGTTTCATCGGCGACTCCTTCGTCCAGGGCATCGGGGATCCGGAGTTCCGGGGCTGGGTCGGCCGGGTCCTGCAGGCCGTCGGCGGGGACGTCACGGCCTTCAACCTGGGGATCCGGCGGAACACCTCCGCGGACGTGCTGCGCCGCTGCTGGCGGGAGGTCGACGCGCGGACCCTCCCCGAGGCGGACAACCGGCTCGTCGTCTCGTTCGGCAGCAACGACACCACCCTGGAGGACGGCCGGCCGCGGGTGGCGCCCGAGCGCTGCGTGGAGAACCTCGCCGCACTGCTGGACGGGGCCCGGGAGCGCGGCCTCGGGGTGCTGGTGGTCGGGCCGCCGCCGGTGGTCTTCCGGGGCGAGGAGCACCTGGGCCGGCTGCTGGAGCTCGCCGACGCGCTCGCGGCGCTCTGCGCCGAGCGCGGGGTGCCCTTCGTGCCCGTCACCGGGGAGCTCGCCGCGGACGCGGTCTGGGTGGCCGAGGCCGGCGGCGGCGACGGCGCGCACCCCGGGGCGGGCGGCTACGAGCGGCTCGCCGCGCTGGTGCTGCGGGCCGGCTGGCGGCGCTGGTCGGCGGGCGGGGAGCTCCGCGAGGAAGGCGCTTGACCTCGAGTGCACTCCAAGGGAGAGGCTGGTGCCCGTTGATCCGCGCTACGAAGGAGCACCGGAAGATGCGTACCAGCACGCTCGGCAGCAAGGGCCCGGAGATCGGTGTGGTCGGCCTCGGCTGCATGGGGATGACCTGGGCCTACGACCTGCACAACCGCGACGACGAGACCTCGGTGAAGGTGATCAGGGGGGCGCTGGACCTCGGCGTCACGCTGATCGACACCGCCGACATCTACGGCCCGTACAGCAACGAGGAGGTGGTCGGCGCGGCCCTCGCCGGCTCCTACCGGGAGCGCGCGGTGCTCGCCACCAAGGTGGGCCTGGTGCCGGGCGACGAGGGCCGCCGGGTCGGGAACGACGGCCGGCCGGAGCACGTGCGGCGCTCGATCGACGAGAGCCTGCGCCGCCTCGGCACCGACCACGTCGACCTGTACCAGCTGCACCGGGTGGACCCGCAGGTGCCGATCGAGGAGACCTGGGGCGCGCTCGCCGAGGTGGTCGCGGCGGGCAAGGCGCTGCGGATCGGCCTCTCCGAGGTGGGCGTCGAGGAGATCAGGCGGGCGCAGGCGGTGCACCCGGTGGCGTCCGTGCAGTCGGAGCTGTCGCTGTGGACCCGGGACGCGCTGGCCGAGGTGCTCCCGTACACCGAGGCGGAGGGCATCGCCTTCCTGCCGTTCTCGCCGCTCGGGCGGGGCTTCCTCACCGGCAGCATCTCCTCCGCGGACGAGCTGCCCGCCGACGACTTCCGCCGCTCGCTGCCGCGCTTCCAGCAGGACGCGCTGACGGCCAACCTGGCGCTGGTCGGGAAGGTGAAGGAGGTCGCCGCCCGGGTCGGCGCGACGCCCGCGCAGGTGGCGCTGGCCTGGGTGCTGGCCCAGGGCCGGTACGTCTTCCCGATTCCGGGCACCAAGACGCCGCGCTACCTGGCGGACAACGCGGGCGCGGCCGGCGTGGTCCTCGGCGCGGCCGACCTCGCCGAGCTGGACGCGCTGCCCGCGCCGACCGGCGAGCGGTACTGAGCCGCCGGGCGCCGAGGGGGCTGCCCGCCCCCGCGGCGCCCGGCTCAGCGCTCCTTGACCCAGATCAGCTTCCGGCCGGTCTCCCCCGGTGCCCGGACGGGCGCGTCCACCACCCGGTCGAGCCGGTAGCCGAGCTTGCGCGGGACGGCGGCGCTGGCGCCGTTCGCCTCGTCGCAGTGGATCTCCACCCGCCCGATGCCGGGCAGCGCGAGCGCCGCGGCGGTGAGCGCCCGGGCGGCGGAGGTGGCGATGCCCCGCCCGGTGTGCCGGGAGAGCACCCAGTAGCCGAGCTCCAGCGCGCCGGGGCCGAGCCGGCCGTGCAGTCCGAACGCGCCGACCACGCTGCCCGGTTGGGCGTCCAGGCCGGCCAGGTACATGAAGTCGGTGCCCGCCGCCCAGGCGGCGGCCCCGGCCCTGATCACCTCGGCGGTGGCCTCGGGGCTCGGTGCCTCGGCCGCCCACTCCATCCACGGCCGCAGATGGTCGAGGTCGGCCAGCACGGCCGCGTTGAGCGCGGCCGCGTGCCCGGAGGCGCGGCGGTGCAGCGAGACCCCGCCGGGCAGTGGCAGCAGCTCGGGCGGCCGGCCGGCGGTGACCTCGCGCGGACCGCCGGTGGCCCCGCGCCGTCCGGTGGTGCCGGGTCCGGGGGCGCCGGGTCCGGGGGCCTGCCCGGCCTGCCCGGGCTGTCCGGGCTGTCCGGGCTGTCCGGCCTCTGCGCCGGCGAGCGGCATGACGTGGCTCATGCCAGTGATTATGTCGGCCGTCAGGACCGGTCACCACCGATTACCGGACACCACCGCGGGCGCGTCAGAGGCGTACCAGGACGTCGTCGAGCTCCTTGCGCCGAAGGTCGGGGACGCGCGCCCCCTGCGCCGGGTACCCGACCGGGATCACGTACGCGGCCCGCTCCTCGGCAGGCCGCTCGCAGACCTCGTTGAGGAACTTCATCGGGCTCGGGGTGTGGGTCAGGGTGGCCAGTCCGGCCTGGTGCAGCGAGGCGAGCAGCAGCCCGACCGCGATGCCCACCGACTCCTTGGTGTAGTACGGGCGCGGCGAGTGCGGGCCCTTGTGCACCTCGAAGACGACGATCACCGCGGGCGCGTCCTCCAGGAACGGCTTGCGCCAGTCGGTGCCGATCGGGGCCAGCGCGGTCAGCCACTCCTCGGAGGCCCGGTGCGCGTAGAACTCGCGCTCCTCGGCCTCGGCGGCCTCCCGCAGCCGCCGCTTGCGCTCCGGGTCGGTGATCACCACGAACCGCCAGGGCTGGGCGTGCGCGCCGCTGGGCGCGGTGTTCGCGGTGCGGATCGCCCACTCGACCACGCCGTCCGGGATCGGGTGGGTCGCGTAGTCGCGGACGGTCCGGCGCCGGGCCATCACGTCGTGGAAGGACCTGCTGCGCGCCTCGGCCTCGTGGGCGGGCACCGTCATCGGGCTCAGCGGGACGGTCGGGTGGGACGCCCCTGCCACTGCACTGTCAACCATGGCCGACAGCACAGCACATGACGGGCGGTCGGGGAAGAGGCCGGTCCAGACCACTCCCCGACCGCCGGTGCCGGACCGGGCGGCTCAGCTCTCGTGGACGCGCCCGTCCCTGACCTCGATCCGCCGGTTCACCGACACGGTATCCAGCATCCGCCGGTCGTGCGTGACCAGCAGCAGCGTGCCGGTGTACGAGGCCAGCGCCGACTCCAACTGCTCGATGGCGGGCAGGTCCAGGTGGTTGGTGGGCTCGTCCAGCACCAGCAGGTTGACCCCGCGCGCCTGGAGCAGCGCCAGCGCGGCCCGGGTGCGCTCGCCGGGGGAGAGGGTGCCGGCCGGGCGCAGCACGTGCGCCGCCTTCAGCCCGAACTTGGCGAGCAGGGTGCGTACCTCCTCCGGCGAGAGCTCCGGCACGGCGGCGGCGAAGGCGTCCGAGAGCGGCTCCCCGCCGAGGAACAGGCCGCGCGCCTGGTCGACCTCGCCGACCACCACGCCCGAGCCCAGCACGGCGCTGCCGCCGTCGAGTTCGAGCCGGCCGAGCAGTGCGGCGAGCAGCGTGGACTTGCCCGCGCCGTTGGCGCCGGTGATCGCGACCCGGTCGGCCCAGTCGATCTGCAGGTCCACCGGACCGAAGGCGAAGTCGCCGCGCCGCACGCCCGCCCCGCGCAGGGTCGCCACCACCGAGCCGGAGCGCGGCGCGGTGGCGATCTCCATCCGCAGCTCCCACTCCTTGCGCGGCTCCTCGACCACGTCCAGGCGCTCGATCATCCGCTGGGTCTGCCGGGCCTTGGAGGCCTGCTTCTCGGTGGACTCGGAGCGCATCGCGCGGCCGATCTTGTCGTTGTCGCTGGACTTGCGGCGCGCGTTGCGCACCCCGTGTTCCATCCAGCCGCGCTGCATCCGGGCCCGGGCCTCCAGGCCGGCCTTGGTGTCGGCGTACTCCTCGTAGTCCTCGCGGGCGTGCCGACGGGCCACCGCGCGCTCCTCCAGGTACGCCTCGTAGCCGCCGCCGTACACGTTGACCTGCTGCTGGGCGAGGTCCAGCTCCAGCACCTTGGTCACCGTCCGGGCCAGGAACTCGCGGTCGTGGCTGATCAGCACGGTGCCCGCGCGCAGGCCCTTGACGAAGGACTCCAGGCGCTCCAGGCCGTCCAGGTCGAGGTCGTTGGTCGGCTCGTCGAGGAGGAAGACGTCGTAGCGGGAGAGCAGCAGCGAGGCCAGTCCGGCGCGGGCGGCCTGGCCGCCGGAGAGCGCGGTCATCGGCAGGTCGAGCGAGACCTTCAGGCCGAGCGAGCCGGCCACCTCCTCGGCCCGCTCCTCCAGGTCGGCGCCGCCGAGCTCCAGCCAGCGGTCCAGGCTCTCCGCGTACGCGTCGTCGGCGCCGGGACGGCCGTCGACCAGGCCCTCGGTGGCCTCGTCCAGCGCGGCCTGCGCGGCCGCGACGCCGGTGCGGCGGGCCAGGAACGCGCGGACGGACTCGCCCTCGTTGCGCTCCGGCTCCTGCGGCAGGTGGCCGACGTTGGCGCTCGCCGGGCTGAGCCGCAGCGAGCCGCCCTCGGGGGTGTCCAGTCCGGCCAGCAGCCGCAGCAGCGTCGACTTGCCGGCGCCGTTCGCGCCGACCAGCCCGATCACGTCGCCGGGGGCGACGACCAGGTCCAGGCCGGAGAAGAGGGTGCGGTCGCCGTGTCCGGCGCTGAGGTCCTTGACTACGAGTGTGGCGCTCATGATGCCCCGATTCTATGAGAGCCCGGGGTGTCGCGGGACGGCGCAGGGGCCGCGGCAGGATCGCCGCGGCCCCTGCGGGGTCAGGATGTGCCCGAGGTCACTTGGACTTCTTGGCGAAGTAGTCCAGCATGTGCGCGGCCACGTCCTCCAGGTACGGGCCCGCCTCGTAGGTGTTGGCGGCGTTGCCGACGGAGGTGTCGCTGACCAGGACCTGCTTGCCGTCCTTGGTGGCGAACCAGCCGCCGCCGCTGCTGCCGCCGGTCATGTTGCAGCCGATCATCAGCATCGCCGGGCGGCTCGGGTCGCCGCCGGGCTTGCGGACCGGCGGCTTGGCGCTGTCGCAGTGGTCCAGCTCGGTGCCGTCGAAGGGCTTGCCGGCCGGGTAGCCGTAGCTGTTCACGGCGGTCAGCTGCTCGCGCGGGGCGTTGAACCAGATCGGGACGGAGCCGCCGACGGTCTCCTCCAGCGACTTCCCGCCGGACGGGTTGGCCACCCTGATGATGCCGAAGTCGTACTGGCTCCACGGGCCGCCGTGCTCCGGGTCGGCCTCGCCCGCCCACTGCGGGGAGACCATGCCGCCGACCGCGCCCCACTCGCCGTACGGCTCGGCGGCGGCCTCGTCGCCCTTCTTGCCGCCGCTCAGCGCGCCGTTGCTGTTGTACGCCGGGGCGAAGCTGATGTTGGTGTAGTACTTGCCGCCCTTGCCGCCGTGCAGGCAGTGGCTGGCGGTCCACACCAGGTTGCTCTTGCCGGGGTTGGTCGGGTCGGAGACGACGGTGCCGGAGCACACGTAGTCCTCGTTGCCGTCCTTGAAGAAGATCTTCCCGTTGACGTGCAGGTTCTTCGCGAACGGGTGCGCGGCCGGCTTGGCCTCGATCACCTGCGGCAGCGGGTCGGCGCCGCCGGGGGGTGCGGTGGCCGGGGCCGGTGCGGTCGGCTGGGCGGTGGGCTGCGCGGTCGGCTGGGCGGGCGGCTGCGTCGGGTCGGGCTGGGGGCTCGGCATCGGCTTGGGCTTGGCGTCCAGCAGCTTCTGGAGGGTCCAGTAGCCCTTGACGGCCGGCGTGATGACGTTCTGCTGGGCCCACTTGTCCCAGTCCTCGAACTTCCAGCTCTTCAGTTCCTCGACCGTCGGCAGCTTGATCGGCGCGGCACCGGTCTTGCCGGCGGGCGTCGACGCCGTCCCGGCCGCGGTCGGGGCCGCGGTCTGCGCGCCGGCCGGGTCGGCGTTGTCCGGGCCGCAGGCCGTCGCGAGGACCATCGTCAGGGTGACGACGGACGCGCCCAGCGCAGCACGCTTCGTACGGGATATCGGTGACATCGGATCAGTTCCCCCTGTGAGCGGTGCCCCTGCGCTTCGAGCCGCAGGCGTGGCAGGTGAGGAGTCTGCCATGCGGACCGGCAGGCTCCTGACGTGCGGCCGTGTCCGGGACGCTCCTGTCACCGGATCGGCACCGGATCGGCACGGTGCAGGCACCGGGCACAATCCCCCGTCCGCGGACCACCGCTCCCGGGCCCCCGCTCCCGGACCGCCGCCCCCGGACCGCCGCCTCCGGGCCCAGCTCCCGGGCCCCCGCCTCCGGGCCCCGCCCGAAAACCGGTTGCGGGGCCGCGCGGGCCTTTCGTAGCGTGATCGGTGCCACCCGCCAGAACAGGAGAAGGCCGTTGCTCTACTGAGGTCCCGAGACACCGCCCCGCCGCGCCACGGCCGTATCGGCCTGTGCGTGCGCCGCGCGAGTGTGCGACCTCAGTGGTGAGCCGGCCCGGTCTTCCTCCGGGCGCGGGCGCTCCCGCACCTCCGCCGCACCCGCGGTGTCTCCCGTGTTGCTCCCTCGACCAGATTCGGCAACCACCGGGAGGCCATCCATGGCACAACCCACCATCTCCGTCCTCTGCTCCGACCTCTCCTTCGAGTGGCCGGACGGCAAGCCCGTCCTGGACGGCTTCAACCTCGCCGTCGGCCCCGGCCGCACCGGCCTGATCGGGCTGAACGGCGCGGGCAAGTCCACCCTGCTGCGACTCGTCGCGGGCGAGCTCACCCCCACCGGCGGCACCCTCCGGGTCGGCGGCGAGCTCGGCTACCTGCCCCAGGGCCTCACCCTCGACACCGGACTGCGGGTCGACGAGGCGCTCGGCATCCGGGCCGCCCGCGAGGCACTGCACGCCATCGAGTCCGGCGACACCGACCAGCGCCACTACGACGCCCTCGGCGACGACTGGGACGTCGAGGAGCGCGCCCGCGCCACCCTCGACCGGCTCGGGCTGCACCGGCTCGGCCTCGACCGCACCACCGGCGAGCTCTCCGGCGGCGAGGCCGTGCTGCTGCGCCTGGCCGCCCTGCTGCTGCGCCGCCCCGACGTCCTGCTGCTCGACGAGCCCACCAACAACCTCGACCGCGCCGCCCGCGAGCGGCTCTACGAGACGGTGGCCGGCTGGAGCGGCGTGATGCTGATCGTCAGCCACGACCGCGAACTGCTCCAGCACGTCGACCAGATCGCCGACCTCAGGGACGGCGCCGTCACCTGGTACGGCGGCAACTTCGCCGCGTACGAGCACACCCTCGCCGCCCAGCAGGAGACCGCCGAGCGGCTGCTGCGCACCGCCGAGGCCGACGTCCGGCGCCAGAAGCGGGACTTGGTCGACGCCCGGACGCGGCTGGAGCGCAGCGCCAGCTACGGCAAGAAGCGCTCCGTCACCCGCAACGACCCGCACATCTTCGCCGGCAAGCTGAAACGCCAGGGCCAGGAGACGGCCGGCCGCCTCCAGGGCATGCACACCGAGCGGCTGGAGGACGCCCGGCAGCGGCTCACCGCCGCCGAGGAGGCCGTCCGGGACGACGCCGAGATCCGGATCGACCTGCCGCGGACGAACGTCCCGGCCGGCCGCACCGTGCTCACCCTCGACCAGGTCCGGCTGCCCTACGGCGTCACGGCCGAGCTCGACCTGCGGGGCCCCGAGCGGGTCGCCCTGGTCGGCCGCAACGGCGCCGGCAAGTCCACCCTGCTGCGCGCCATCGCGGGCGAACTCGCCCCGCTGGCCGGGGAGATCACCATCCCGGTGCCGCTGCGCCACCTGCCGCAGCGGCTCGACCTGCTGGACGACGGGCTGACCGTCGTCGGGAACGTCAAGCTCTTCGCGCCGAGGGCGGGGGACAACGCGATCCGGGCCCGGCTCGCCCGCTTCCTGTTCCGCGGCGGCCGGGCCGACCAGCCCGCCGCCACGCTCTCCGGCGGGGAGCGCTTCCGGGCCACGCTGGCCGCCCTGCTGTTGGCCGACCCGCCACCGCAGCTGCTGCTGCTCGACGAGCCGACCAACAACCTGGACCTGGCCAGCGTCCGCCAGCTGACCCAGGCACTCGCCGCCTACGAGGGCGCGCTGATCGTGGCCAGCCACGACCTGCCGTTCCTGCGCGGCCTCGGCCTCACCCGCTGGCTGGAGCTGGACGGCGAGCTGCGGGCGGTGGACCCGATGTAGCCGCCCGGCATGCCCGGGGCGCCCGGGGATCCGATGATCCCCGGGCGCCCCGGGCGGAAGAAGGGGTGCGGGGCGCTCAGGCCTCGGACGGCCGCAGCCGGGCCCGGACGAGGGTGCCGAGCCGGTCCAGCCCGATCACGGTCGCCGCGAGCACCACGAACTCCACCGTCAGCAGGGCGATCTGACCCCACACATAGGCGTAGCCCTCGGTGGTCGGGTCGAAGAAGAAGTAGGGGTAGGGCATCGGGTAGTTGGAGAACAGCGCGTTGCGCGCCAGCACGATCGCCGCGTAGCCGAGCGGGAAGGCCAGCCAGAGCGGGACGTCCCGCCAGGCGGAGGCGTTGCGCGGCTTCAGCGTCAGCCAGTCGATGATCACCATCACCGGCGTGACGTAGTGCAGGAAGAAGGAGGACCAGTGGGCCAGCTTGTCCGGCCCGTCGAACAGCCCGGGCAGCGGGTTGGCGCCGTGCTCCAGCAGGACGTGCGAGACCAGGCCGGTGATCAGGATGTACAGCGTGGCGGCGCCGCGCAGCCGGGGTGCGGGCGCGTCGACGGTGCCGCGCTTGACCATCCAGTACACCGCGCCGATGAAGTAGCCGAGCACGATCACGTTGCTCTGGATCGTGAAGTACACCAGCGGCGCGGTCTGGAGGGTCAGGCCGAGGCCTGCCGAGAGCACGATGCCCAGGCGCCACCAGAGCGCAGGGCGGGTCCGGACTGACATGCGGCCACCAGTTCGTTTCAGGCGATACGGGAGGTATCGGACGGCTTGAGGGCCGAACTCTACTCGCTGGTAGCCACGGGACGGAAGAAACGTCACTGCGCCGCCCGCGCCGTCCCGGTCACCCGCGCTGCCCAGGTCGCCCGGTCCGCCCCCGGTCACCCGGGCAGCACGAACCCCGACTCGTAGGCGGTGATCACCGCCTGGGTGCGGTCCCGGGCCCCGAGCTTGGCGAGCACGCTGCCGACGTGCGTCTTGACCGTCTCCTGGCTGACCACCAGGCGCCCCGCGATCTCGCCGTTGTTCAGCCCGGCCGCCATCAGCCGCAGCACCTGCCCCTCCCGCTCGGTGAGCCGCTCGACCGGGCTGCGCCCCGTCCGGCCCGCCCCGGCCCGCCGGGCCGGCTCCCGCCGCAGCGCGAGCTCGCGCACCGCGGCCGGGAAGAGCAGCGAGTCCCCGCGCGCGACCAGCCGCACCGCCTGCACCATCTCCTCCGCCCGGGCCCGCTTCAGCAGGAACCCGCAGGCCCCCGCCCGTAGGGCGTCGTACACGTGGTCGTCGTGCTCGAAGGTCGTGACGACCAGGATCCGCGGGGGCTCGGACATTCCGGCGACGAGCTGCTCGGTGGCCCGGATGCCGTCGATGCCGGGCATCCGGACGTCCATCAGCACCACGTCCGGCCGCAGCTCGCGCACCAGCGGGACGACCTCGGCGCCGTCGGCGGCCTCGCCGACCACGGTGAGGTCCGGTTCGGCGTCGATCACCACCCGCAGGCCCGTCCGCACCAGGCGCTCGTCGTCCGCGATCACCACGCGGATCGTGTCGGTCGTGTCGTTCACTGTGCTCCTCCCACCGGCAGCCAGACGGCCAGCCGCCACGTCGTCCCGTCCTCCGTCGGCCCGGCCTCGCAGCCGCCGCGCAGCACCGCCGCCCGCTCGCCGATCCCGCGCAGCCCCCGGCCGCCGCCGGGCCGGCTGGGGTGGGCCGGGCCCATCGGGCTGGTCAGCTCGATCTGCAGCCGGCCCGCCGCCAGCCCCACCCGCAGCCGGGCCGGCGCGGAACCGGCGTGCCGCAGCACGTTGGTCAGGCCCTCCTGCACGATCCGGTACGCCTCGCGGGAGACGGCGGCCGGCAGCCGGTTCAGCCCGGGGGCGAGCTCGGCGTCGACCTCCACCCCGGTGCGGGCGAGCTGGCGCAGCAGGTCGCCCAGTCCGGCCAGGGTCGGACCGGGCGGCCGCGGGTCCGCCCGGTCCTCCTCGCGCAGCAGGCCCAGCACGGTGTCCAGGTCGGCGACGGCCGCCCGCGCGGTCTCGCCGATCGCCTCCAGCGCCTCGGCGGCGAAGTCCGGGTCGGTCCGCAGCACCCGGGCGGCGGCCGAGGCCTGGATGCCGACCGCACTGAGCGCGTGGCCGACCGAGTCGTGCAGCTCGCGGGCGAGCCGGTTGCGCTCGGCGAGCACGGTGGCCCGGCGCTCGGCGGCGGCCAGCCGCTCCTCCGGGGTCGGGCCGAGCAGGACCGGCGCCCAGCGGGCCAGCAGTGCGCCGAGGCCGGCGCTGGTGCCGATGATCAGCAGCAGCAGGGCGAGGCCGAGCACCTGAGCGGGCAGCGGGCCAGGGATGCCCCGGTCCTGCCAGAACTGCACCACGTCGTCCACCGCCGGCCCGCCCAGCGGCGTGATCAGCAGCACCACCGCGAACGGCGTCCCGGCCAGCGACATCCCGCTGACCACCCCGCCGAACAGCACGTGCAGGACGTAGAAGGCGGCGGTCCGGCGCCGCGCCGCCCAGGACCTCGCCGGGCCGGTGGACACCTCCTCGGCCCGCTCCGGCGCGCAGAGCGCCCGGGCGGCCGCCCCCTCCAGCGACCGGACCGTCGGCACCAGCGCGGTGACGGCGGCCATCGGCAGGGACAGCCCGAGGGAGGCGAAGTAGAGGAGGGTCTGGACCGGCTGCCCGTGGCTCGGGTCGAGCGCGCCGAGCAGGACGACGGAGAGCATCCAGTACGGCATCAGCAGCGCACCGCCGAGCACCAGGTGCACCCAGCGCAGCCGCGCCCGCCGCCCGAGCAGCGCGCTGCCCGCCCGCCGTGCCCCGCCGGTCATGCCCGTGCCCGCCCCCGCGCCCGCCCCCGTGCTCACCGGGCCGACTCTACGTCAGCGCTCCGGCGGGCAGCGGCCCGTTCCACCAGGGCGACCGCCCCGACCACCAGGACCAGCAGCCCCACCACCACCTGCAGCGCCTCCACCATCGGCAGCAGGCCGGGTACGGCCTTGCGGGCCTCGGGCACCTCGGTGGTGGCCGCGAACGCCACCAACTGCCAGGCGCCCCAGCCGAACAGCGACCCGGACGCGGTCCAGGCCGTGGCCAGCGGCACCCGCAGCCGCCGCCCGGGCAGGCGGCGGAACACCAGGAGCAGCAGCGCCGCCGGGGCGGCCACCGCCATCACCGCGGTCGTCCCGTCCAGGACGGCCATGCTGCGGCCGCGCTCCTCCACCCACTGGAGGGGCAGCCCCGTGGTGCCGCCCGCCGCCCAGTAGATCCGGGCCGCGGCCACCCCGAGCGCGAGCAGCGCGGCGACGCAGGCGAGGGCGCGCTGCACGGTCAGCGTGGGGGAGTCGGGCAGCTCGCCGATCCGGCTGCGCAGCAGGCCGACCCAGCGCCGTCGCGCGTACAGCAGGAACGCGGTGATCAGCGCGATGCCCTGGACGCTGAACCCGCCGTACACCACGGCGAACACCCAGTCGCCCAGCCCGCTCGGCCCGTCGTCCTGTTTTGGCGCCTCGCCGGTACCGAACAGCGGCACGGTCAGCAGGTACAGCGGCAGGGCGACCAGGATGGTGCCGAGCAGGCCGGTCGCCACCCACATCGGGAAGGCCAGCAGCCCGGCCGGTGCCCGCCGCCCCCAGGGCCGGGCGAACGCGAGCGCGAGCACGACCGCGATCGCGTCCATGCCGAAGGTCAGCAGGTTCACCAGCCACAGCTTGTCCAGTGCGGCCGGGTCGTCGGCGCCCACCGGGTGCCCGGTCAGCCAGAGCAGTTTGAGCGTCAGGTAGGGCAGCGTCGCGGCGACGGCCAGTGCGGCCGCCACACCCTGCGCCGTGCTGCCAGAGGTCCTCGTGGTCATGCCCCCACGCTCCCGCGGGCGGGCCCGCCCCCACCTCCCCCCGTCACACGATCCACCTCCCCCTGCGGGGGGATCCGCCCGGCGGCCGCCTCCTACCGCCGGCCCGTCCGGGTGCCCTGCGGGTCCGTCCGCCGGAGCCCGGGGCCGGTGGCGGTGCCCCGGCGCGCTTGGGCCGAGGGTCTTGTTACCGGCGGGTCGCTTCCCTATCATCGCGAGTGTTACAGCTTTACTGTCAAACCTCTGAAGGGGGCGGTGGCCCGTGTCTGGCGCAACCAGCCCCGGCCCGCTGGCCGGTGTGCGGGTGGTCGAACTCGCGGGAATCGGCCCCGGGCCCTTCGCCGCCATGCTGCTCGCCGACCTCGGCGCCGACGTGGTCCGGGTCGACCGGCCCAGCCCGTCCCCGCTGGGCGTCGAGCCGGCGTACGACCTCACCAACCGCAACAAGCGCTCGGTGCTGATCGACCTCAAGGCCCCCGAGGGGCCGGGCCGGGTGCTCGACCTCGTCGAACGCGCCCAGCTGCTGATCGAGGGCTACCGACCCGGAGTCGCCGAGCGCCTCGGCGTCGGACCGGAGGCCTGCCTGGCCCGCAACCCCGCGCTGGTCTACGGCCGGATGACCGGCTGGGGCCAGCACGGCCCGCTCGCCGACCGGGCCGGCCACGACATCGGGTACGCGGCCGTGGCCGGGGTGCTCGGCATGATCGGCGCCCCCGACGCCCCGCCCGCGATCCCGGCCAACCTGCTCGGCGACTACGCCGGCGGCTCGCTCTACCTGGTGGTCGGCCTGCTCGCCGCCCTCCACCACGCCCGTACGACCGGCGCCGGCCAGGTGGTCGACGCCGCGATCGTGGACGGCGCCGCCCACCTCACCTCGATGCTCTGGGGCCTGCTCGCCGCCGGCCACTGGCAGGACCGCCGGGGCGTCAACCTGCTCGACGGCGGCGCCCCCTGCTACGCCGTCTACCGCGCGGCGGACGGCGGCCACCTCGCCGTCGGGGCGC
Organism: Kitasatospora sp. NPDC058170; assembly: GCF_042883905.1. Lineage (NCBI taxonomy): Bacteria > Bacillati > Actinomycetota > Actinomycetes > Kitasatosporales > Streptomycetaceae > Kitasatospora > Kitasatospora sp. NPDC058170. Next base: position 103,232 of record NZ_JBHVUV010000019.1, on the reverse strand, counting down.
TGGAGCCGCAGTTCTACGCCGAGTTCGCCCGGCTGCTGGAGCTCGGCCCGGACGCGCCCGCCCAGTACGACACCGCCCGCTGGCCCGAGCTGCGGGCCCGGATCGCCGAACGCTTCGCCACCCGCACCCGTGCCGAGTGGGAGGCCGTCTTCGCGGGCTCCGACGCCTGCGTGGAACCGGTCCTGACGATGGGTCAGGCCGCCGCCCACGAGCACCTGGCGGCGCGCGGCACCTACGTCGAGGCGGGCGGCATCACCCAGCCGGCCCCCGCCCCGCGCTTCTCCGCCACCCCCGGCGCGCTGCGCCGCCCGCCGGCCCGACCGGGGGAGCACACCGCCGAGGTCGCCCGCGACTGGGGCGTCCCCGCGCTGGACTCCGAGGCCCGATAAGGAGCTTGCCGTGGAACGCGACATCTACACCGAGGAGCACGAGGACTTCCGCCGGACCGTCCGGTCGTTCCTCGCCAAGGAGGTGCTGCCGCACTACGACCGCTGGGAGCGGGCCGGCATCGTGGACCGCTCCGCCTGGCTCGCCGCCGGCCGGCAGGGCCTGCTCGGGCTCGCCGCCCCCGAGGAGCACGGCGGCGGCGGAAGCACCGACTTCCGCTACAGCGCCGTGCTGGCCGAGGAGTTCGCCCGGGCCGGCGCCTCGGGCCTGGCGATCGGCCTGCACAACGACATCATCGGCCCGTACCTCACCTCGCTCGCCACCGAGGAGCAGAAGCGCCGCTGGCTGCCCGGCTTCTGCACCGGCGAGCTGATCACCGCGATCGCGATGACCGAGCCCGGCACCGGCTCCGACCTCCAGGGCATCCGCACCCACGCCGTCGACCAGGGCGACCACTACCTCCTCAACGGCGCCAAGACCTTCATCTCCAACGGCATCCTCGCCGACCTGGTGGTCGTGGTGGCCCGGACCACCCCCGAGGGCGGCTCGCGCGGCCTCAGCCTGCTGGTGGTCGAGCGCGGCATGCCCGGCTTCGAGCGCGGCCGCAACCTCGACAAGATCGGCCAGAAGGCCCAGGACACCGCCGAGTTGTTCTTCGAGGACGTCCGGGTGCCCAAGGAGAACCTGCTCGGCGAGGAGCACCAGGGCTTCGTGTACCTGATGCAGAACCTCGCCCAGGAGCGGCTGACCATCGCGGCCGCCGCCATCGCCGGCGCCGAGTACCTGGTGGAGATCACCACCGAGTACGTCAAGCAGCGCGAGGCCTTCGGCCGTCCGCTGGCCAAGCTCCAGCACGTCCGCTTCGAGATCGCCGAACTCGCCACCGAGTGCGCCGTCACCCGGGCCTTCGTCGACCGCTGCATCACCGAGCACAACCGCTGGGCGCTCACCCCGGCGGACGCCTCGATGGCCAAGTGGTGGGCCACCGAGCTGCAGAAGCGCACCGCCGACCGCTGCCTCCAACTCCACGGCGGCTACGGCTACATGTCCGAGTACCCGGTCGCCCGCGCGTTCACCGACGGCCGCATCCAGACCATCTACGGCGGGACGACCGAGATCATGAAGGAGATCGTCGGCCGCTCCCTGCTCGGCTAGGCCCAGCCCAGCCCGCCCGGCGCCCGCCTCCGCCCGGCCACCACCCTCCGCCCGGTCAGACCCTCGAAAGGCTCTCCACCGTGACCACCGAAGCGTACGTCTACGACGCGATCCGCACCCCGCGCGGCCGGGGCAAGGCCACCGGCTCGCTGCACGGCACCAAGCCGATCGACCTCGTCGTCGGCCTGATCCACGAACTGCGCCGCCGCTTCCCCGGGTTGGACCCGGCGGCGGTGGACGACATCGTGCTCGGCGTGGTCAGCCCGATCGGCGACCAGGGCTCCGACATCGCCCGGATCGCCGCCATCGCGGCCGGCCTGCCCGACACGGTGGCCGGCGTCCAGGAGAACCGCTTCTGCGCCTCCGGCCTGGAGGCCGTCAACCTGGCCGCCGCCAAGGTCCGTTCGGGCTGGGAGGACCTCGTCCTGGCCGGCGGCGTGGAGTCGATGTCCCGGGTGAAGATGGGCTCCGACGGCGGCTCCTGGGCGATGGACCCGATGACCAACTACGAGAACCACTTCGTCCCGCAGGGTGTCGGCGCCGACCTGATCGCCACCATCGAGGGCCTCTCCCGGACGGACGTGGACGCCTTCGCCGCCGAGTCCCAGGCCCGCGCCGCCAAGGCGCAGGCGGACGGCCTCTTCGACGGCTCGGTCGTCCCGGTCCGCGACCGCAACGGCCTGGTCGTGCTGGAGCGCGACGAGTTCATCCGCCCGGGCACCACCGTGGAGAGCCTGGCCGGCCTCAAGCCCTCCTTCGCCGGTATGGGCGAGGCCGGCGGCTTCGACGCCGTCGCCCTGCAGAAGTACCACTGGGTGGAGGCCATCGACCACGTCCACCACGCGGGCAACTCCTCCGGCATCGTGGACGGCGCGGCCCTGGTCGCCATCGGCAACCGGGAGATCGGCGAGCGCTACGGCCTGCGCCCGCGGGCCAGGATCGTCTCCGCCGCCGTCTCCGGCTCCGAGCCCACCATCATGCTCACCGGTCCGGCCCCCGCCACCCGCAAGGCGCTGGCCAAGGCGGGGCTGACCGCCGCCGACATCGACCTGGTCGAGATCAACGAGGCCTTCGCCGCCGTCGCGCTCCGCTTCATCCGCGAACTCGGCTTCCGGCCGGACCAGGTGAACGTCAACGGCGGCGCGATCGCCCTCGGCCACCCGCTCGGCGCCACCGGCGCGATGCTCCTCGGCACCGTGATCGACGAGCTGGAGCGGCGCGAGCTGCGCTACGGCCTGATCACCCTCTGCGTCGGCGGCGGCATGGGCATCGCCACCATCGTCGAGCGCGTCTGAGCCTGCTCCGCCCGCCACCGCCTCCCGGCGGGGCGTCGTGCGGCACCCCCTCTCTTCCCGGCCTTCCCTGGAGACGAAAACCCATGTCCGACACCACCATCCGCTGGGAGCAGGACCAGGACGGCGTGGTCACCCTCGTCCTCGACGACCCCACCCAGTCCGTCAACACGATGAACGAGGCCTTCACGGCCGACTTCGAGGCCGCCGTCGAGCGCCTGGCCGCCCTCGGCGACGGGCTGCGCGGCGTCGTCATCACCTCCGGCAAGAAGACCTTCTTCGCCGGCGGCGACCTGCGGATGCTCTCCGCCGCCCGCCCCGAGGACGCCGCCGCCGTCTTCGAGAAGTCCCTGCGGATCAAGCGCACCCTGCGCCGGCTGGAGACCCTCGGCAAGCCGGTGGTCGCAGCGGTCAACGGGAGCGCGCTCGGCGGCGGCCTGGAGATCGCCCTCGCCTGCCACCACCGGATCGCCCTGGACACCCCGGCCAGCCGGATCGGCCTGCCCGAGGTCACCCTCGGCCTGCTGCCTGGCGGCGGCGGAGTGGTCCGCACGGTCCGGCTGTTCGGCATCACCGACGCGCTGCTGAAGTTCCTGCTGGAGGGCCGCCAGTACCGGCCGGCGCAGGCGCTCCAGCACGGCCTCGTCCACGAACTCGTCTCCACGCCCGAGGAGTTGACCGACCGGGCGCACGCCTTCATCGCGGCCAACCCGACCGCCGTCCAGCCCTGGGACGTCAAGGGGTACCGGATCCCGGGCGGCACCCCCGCCACCCCGGCCCTCGCCGCCAACCTGCCGGCCTTCCCGTCCAACCTGCGCAAGCAGCTGGCCGGCGCGCCCTACCCGGCGCCGCGCAACGTGCTGGCGGTGGCGGTGGAGAGCGCCCAGGTGGACGTGGACACCGCGATGGTGATCGAGGCCCGCTACTTCACCGAGCTGGCCTGCGGGCAGACCAGCAAGAACATGATCCAGGCGCTCTTCTTCGACCTGCAGGCCGTCAACTCCGGTGCCGGGCGCCCGAAGGGGATCGAGCGGCGCGAGGTGCGCAGGGTCGCGGTGCTCGGCGCCGGCATGATGGGCGCGGGTATCGCGTACACCTGCGCCGCGGCCGGCATCGAGGTCCTGCTCAAGGACGTCACCGTCGAGGCCGCCGAGCGCGGAAAGGCCTACTCCGCCGGCCTGTTGGACAAGGCGGTGGCGCGCGGCCGGTCCACCGCGGCGCAGCGCGACGAGCTGCTCGCCCGGATCACCCCGACCGCCGAGGCCGCCGACCTGGCCGGCTGCGACGCCGTGATCGAGGCGGTCTTCGAGAACCCCGAGCTCAAGCACAAGGTGTTCCAGGAGATCGAGGACGTCGTCGCACCGGACGCGCTGCTCTGCTCCAACACCTCCACCCTCCCGATCGGCCTGCTCGCCGAAGGGGTCGTCCGCACCGCCGACTTCATCGGCCTGCACTTCTTCTCGCCGGTCGACAAGATGCGGCTGGTGGAGATCATCCGCGGCCCCGGGACGGGCGACGAGGCGCTGGCCCGGGCGTTCGACCTGGTCCGCCAGATCAACCGGACGCCGATCGTGGTCAACGACTCGCGCGGCTTCTTCACCTCCCGGGTGATCGGCCAGTTCATCAACGAGGGCGTGGCGATGGTCGGCGAGGGCGTCGACCCGGCCTCCGTCGAGCAGGCCGCCGCCCAGGCCGGCTACCCGGCCAAGGTGCTCTCGCTGCTCGACGAGCTGACCCTCACGCTGCCGCGCCGGATCCGCGACGAGTACCGGCGGGCCACCGAGGCGGCCGGCGGCAGCTGGACGGCCCACCCGGCGGACGCGGTGGTGGACCGGATGGTCGACGAGTTCGGCCGCCCGGGGCGCAGCGGCGGCGCGGGCTTCTACGAGTACGGCGAGGACGGCCGGCGCGGCAGGCTCTGGCCCGGTCTGCGCGAGCACTTCACCTCGGCCGACTCCGCCGTCCCCTTCGAGGACCTCAAGGAGCGGATGCTCTTCAGCGAGGCGCTGGACTCGGTCCGCTGCCTGGAGGAGGGCGTGCTGACCTCGGTCGCCGACGCCAACGTGGGCTCGATCCTCGGCATCGGCTTCCCGGCCTGGACGGGTGGCGTGTTCCAGTACATCAACGGGTACGAGGGCGGCCCGGCCGGCTTCGCGGCCCGGGCCCGCGAGCTCGCCGCCGCCTACGGCGAGCGGTTCGCGCCGCCGGCCCTGCTGGAGCGGGTCGCCGCCGAGGGCCGGACCTTCACCGACTGACGGTCGGTCGGGCGGGCGGGTCGGTGTCCTCCGTGGAGCGCGCCGCCCCGCCCAGCTCCTCGCGCAGCGAGCGCTGGAACGCCGTGACCAGCGCCTGCGCCACCATCGGCTGGATGTGGTCCGTCAGCTCCTTCATCCGCTCCAGCTCCGCCGGCGCCGGCTCGCTCTCCCGGTACGGCCGCCACACCGTCTCGCGGAACAGCCGCTGCAGCTCGTGCGCGGTCGCCCGGCTGTGCTCCAGCACCACCGCGCGGGCCGCCAGCAGGGTCTCCAGCGGGATCGGCACGTCCAGGATCCGCACGCCCAGCGGCAGCAGCCCCGGATCCACCCGGAACACCTGCGGGTCCGCCGTCCGCTCCAGCGCGCCCATCGCGGCCAGCCGCTCCAGCTGCTGCTCCGACAGCCCCTGCCCGGCGCGGCGCTCCAGCTGCGCCCGGCTCAGCTCCTCGGCGGCCTCCGGCGTCCACGACGCGACCAGCGCCCGGTGGATCGCCAGGTCCAGCGGGGTGCTGTCCTGCGGCAGCCGGGCCAGGTACCGCTCGATCGCGGCCAGGGTCAGCCCCTGCCGCTGGAGCTCCTCGATCAGCCCGAGCCGGTCCAGGTGGTCCGCGCCGTAGAGCCCCACCCGGCGCGGTCCGAGCTCCGGCGGCGGCAGCAGGCCCTTCGTCCCGTAGAACCGCACCGTGCGCACGGTCACCCCCGCCCGCGCCGCCAGCTCGTCCACCGTCAGCCGCACCTCCGCCGCCTCGGCCCCCATCCGCCCCGCCTCCGCCTCCGTGTACCACCACTGCTGTAACAGCAAGAGTGTGACACCGTGCGCCCGGCCGGTCCACTGCCGGTGATGCCCGGGGGCCGGGCGGGCGGACGACAGGACCGGCCCGCGTCCGCGCCGGGGCGGGGAGGCGGAGCCGGTCCTGAGAGGTCGGGAGGGTCCGGACGGGGTCCGGACGGGTCCGGGAGGGGTGGTCAGCGCGGGGCGGCGTCGGCCAGCTCGGGGTGGTGGCGGCGGGTGACCTCGGGATGGGCCCTCGTGTACCCCTTCCACTCGTTCAGCCCGAACTCCGCGAAGAGCGGGTTGGCCGGATCCTCGGTCGCACCGGGGGCGTGGTGGGCGAGCGGGAAGTCGAGCGGCGCGATGTGGGCGTCGAGGCGCGGGTTGTAGAAGAACGGCACGGAGAAGCGCTCGCGGGCGCCGGCCGGGCTGACCACCCGGTGGCTGGTGGCCTTCAGGTAGCCGTCGGTGGCGACCTCCAGCAGCTCGCCGAGGTTGACCACGAAGGCGCCCTCCAGCGGCGGCACCTCCAGGAAGGAGCCGTCCGCGCGCTCCACCTGGAGTCCGCCGACGGTGTCCTGGAGCAGCAGGGTGATGAAGCCGTAGTCCTTGTGCGCGCCGACGCCCTGCCCGCCGCCGTCCGGGGCGGTGCCGGGGTAGCGGACCAGCTTGAGCCGCAGGTGGGGGTGGCCGGCGAAGACGTCGTCGTAGAAGTCGGGCCGGGCGCCGATCGCGGCGAGCAGCTCGTGCAGCAGCCGGCGGGCGACGGCGCCGAGCCGGTCGATCCAGCCGAGGGCGGCGGTCCGCAGCTCCGGGAGCGCCTCGGGCCACTGATTGGGGCCCTCCAGCCACCAGTACGCGGGCTCGCTCGGGGCGGGGACGTGCGGGGGCAGTTCGGCGCCGATGTCGAGCTGGTCGCGCCAGTCCCGGCTGCCGCCGGTGCGCTCGTCGCCGGTGCGCGTGTATCCGCGGTAGTGCGGGGAGTTGAGGTTGGCGACGGCGAGGCGGTCGGCCTCCGGGAGGGCGAAGAACGCCCGCATGGCGGCGGTCAGGGTGGCCGTCTGCGCGGGGGAGACGCCATGGCCGACGAGCTGGAAGAAGCCGACGTCGGTGGCCGCGGCACGCAGCTCGTCGTGCAGCCGGGTGCGGTCCTCCGGGCTGCCGTCGGCGAGCGAGAGGTCGATCACCGGGAGGCTGTCCAGCCCGGAGGGCGCCGTCCGGGCTGCGGTCTCGGTGGAGGGGGTGGTGGGGTGCTGCTGCGTCATGGGTGACATCCGCTGGGTCTCGTCCCGACCTGTCCCGGTGATCGACCGGGGGCTCCGGGGTCACGCCTGATGCGGCGGGTGCCCCGGGGGCCGGGAGGGGGGACGCGGCCTGCTGTGGCCGCGCTTGAGGGTGGGAGGCGCGAGGTTCAGCTGGAGCGTCGACAGGACATGCTCGTGACGCGGAGCAGGTCCACGTGGCGGCGGCGAACGAGTATGAGCACGTCACCAGCCTAGATGACGGTCGGAGCGGCGGGGAGACCCCGGGTCGACATCATTGTTCTGAACCTGCCAAGAGGCTCCCGGGAGAGCCCGCCGCCCGCCCCGCCCGCCGGGGCTTCTTGGCCGAGCCTTGTCCGCGCCCTTGCCCTGCGCTGTACGGACGCTAACCCGTCCCTCGGGAGAGTGGTCGCACACCCGAGACCGCAGACCCTCCCGAGCAGGAGCACCGATGAACCGTAAGATCCGCACCCGCGCCGCCGTCGCCGGCGTCGCCGTCGTCGCCGCGCTGGGTACCTTCACCGCCGGTGTCGGCGTCGCCCAGGCCGGCGACGAGCAGAGCCGCCGCGGCAGGACCACCGAGCGCGAGATCGCCGCGCTCTTCGACCAGTGGAACGCGGCCCTGCAGAGCGGCGACCCGAAGAAGGTCACCGCGCGCTACGCCCACGACGCGGTGCTGCTGCCGACCGCCTCGCCGCGGATCCGCACCAACCACGAGGAGATCGCCGACTACTTCGCGCACTTCCTGCAGAAGAAGCCGCGGGGCGAGAAGGTCCGCTCGGTGATCAACATCCTGGACGCCGACTCGGCGATCGACGCCGGCGTCTACCGCTTCCACCTCACCGACCCGAAGACGGGCGAGACCAAGCCGGTCGAGGCCCGCTACACGTACGAGTACGAGAAGCGCGGCGGCAAGTGGCTGATCGTCAACCACCACTCCTCGGTGCTCCCGGCCGAGGGCTGAGCCCCGGCCCCGTCCCGCTCCTGGGCCCGGTCCGGGGGCCCGCCCCCGCCCGGGCGTCCGTCCGCAGCCCGATCCGGACGCACAGCCCGCCGCCCGGCGCGTCCCGCAGCGCCACCGTGCCGCCGTCGTCCGTCACCAGCTGCCGGACGACGGCGAGCCCCAGGCCGGAGCCCGAGCGGCCGGTCAGTCCCTGGCCGCGCCAGAACCGGTCGAACGCGCGGGACTGCTCGGCGGCGGACATCCCCGGCCCCTGGTCGAGCACCTCCAGCACCGCCTCCTCCCCGGCGGCCTCCAGCCGCACGGTGATGGCGCCCCGGTCGGGGGAGACCTCCAGCGCGTTGGACAGCACGTTGTCCAGGACCTGGTCGAGGTTGCCGGGCCCGGCCAGGACGTGCAGCCGCTCGTCCACGTCGCCGGTCAGCGCGATCGCCACCCCGCGCTCGTCGGCGGCCGGCCGCCAGACGCTCAGCCGGTCCTCGACCAGCTCGCGCAGCGCCAGCGGCTCCGGCGCGGACACCTTGGCCTCCGCGCGGGCCAGCACCAGCAGCCCGCTGACCAGCCGGCTCATCCGGACCACCTCGGCGGTCGCCAGCTCCACGTCCTCGCGGAGGAACTCGTCGTCCACGCCGTCGGCGATGTTGTCCAGCGAGAGGCGCAGCGCGGTCAGCGGGGTGCGCAGCTGGTGCGAGGCGTCCGCGACGAAGATCCGCTGCGAGGCGACCAGGGTGTCGAGCCGCTCCGCGCCCTGGTTGAGCGTCCGGGCCAGGGTCTGGGTCTCCTGCGGGCCGGTGACGGGGGAGCGGGCGGTGAGGTCGCCGTCGCTGAAGCGGCTCGCCATGTCGTTGAGCTGGCGCAGCGGCTTGGTGAGCAGCCGGGCCACGATCGCGCCGAGCCCGGCGGCCACCGCCAGCACGCCGACCGCGAGGACGGCGCGGAAGCCCCAGATCCGCCAGAGCCGGTCGCTGAGGTCGGCCGTCGCGTAGCGGATCCGCACCGCGCCGACGATCCGCGGCCCGTCCGGCCTCCCGTCGGCCTGCGCCTGGGCCTGGGCCTGCTCCTGGGCCTGCTCCGGCGTCTGTGCCGGCGTCTGTGCCGGGGTCTGCGCCGGGGTCTGCTCCTGCGCCGGGGTCTGTGGCGGAGCCGGCGGCGGCCCGCCCGTCCGGGCGTGCGCGGGCACGGTGACCACCAGCTGCGGGCCCCAGACCAGCCGCGACCCCCAGTCGACCGTGCTGCGCCCCTCCCGCAGCGCCCGGTCGAAGGCCTCGTCCGCCGGGTGCGCCGGCGGCGGCAGCGGCGGTACCGCCGCCCCGTCGGCGGCCACCACCTCCACCGTGCCGGGCGTCTCGTCCGCGTACGCCCCGGCCACCCGCGCCAGCGCCTGCCGGGCGGGCTCGTCACCGTCCCCGAGCAGCAGCGCCATCGTGGTCGCCTCGCGCCGCACCGACTCCTCGGTGTCCCCGCGCAGCTGGGCGGTCAGGGTGAACGCCACCGGCACGGTGAACGCCGCCAGCGCCACCCCCACCAGCAGCACGTAGCTGACGATCAGCCGCCGGATCACGCCGTCGCCCCGCCGAGGCCCTCGTCCACCACCAGCCGGAAGCCGACCCCGCGCACCGCCTCGATCACCACCGCCCCGGCGAGCTTGCGCCGCAGCGCCGCCACATGGACGTCCAGCGTCTTGGTCGGCCCGAACCAGTTGGCGTCCCAGACGGCCTCCATGATCTGCTCGCGCGACATCAGCGCACCCGGCTCCTCGGTGAGGAAGGCCAGCAGGTCGTACTCCTTGGGGGTGAGCGCCACCTCGGCCCCGTCCAGCCGCACCCGGGCCGCCTTGCGGTCGACGGTCAGCCGGGCGCCGTAGCGGTCCGGCCCGGCCGGCTCGTGCGCCCTCGGCCGCACCCGCCGCATCACGGCCCTGATCCGGGCGATCACCTCGCGCACCCCGAAGGGTTTGGACACGTAGTCGTCCGCCCCGATCTCCAGGCCGACGACGCGGTCCGTCTCGTCGCTGCGCGCGCTGATCACGATGATCGGCACGTCCCCGCGCCCGCGCAGCACCCGGCACACGTCCAGCCCGTCGGTGTCGGGCAGTCCGAGATCCAGCAGCACCAGGTCGTAGGGCTCGGTCGCGGCCAGCGCCGCCGCACCGGTGGTCACCCACCGCACCGTGAACCCGTACCGCACCAGCCCGCGCCGCAGCGACTCCGCGACCGGCTCATCGTCCTCCACCAGCAATACACGCACGAGGCGAACCCTATTGACCCGGCTCGGGGGCACCGACACCGCCCACCGCGCGGATAATCCGGCGCCCGGGCCGCCCGGGCTCGCTAGCCTTCCCGCATGAAGACCCGCCCGGACGGCCTCGACGACCAGCAGCTCCGAACTGCCCTGCGGGAGTTCGGTATTGACGCCACGGAGCTCGGCTATGCGCCGGTCGGCCACGGTGACCACCACTGGACGGCGGTCGACCGGGACGGCGGGCGATGGTTCGTCACCCTCGCCGACCTCGCCCACAAGAGCCACTGCGGACCGGAGCCGGAGAGCGCCTTCGCGGGCCTGCGCCGCGCCATGGACACCGCCGCCGCCCTGCGCGCACTCGACCTGGTCGTCGCCCCGGTGCCGGCCGCCGACGGCGCGAGCGTGCTGCGCCTCGCCGACCCGCGGTACGCACTGAGCGTCTTCCCGCTGGTGCCCGGTGCCGCGGGCGGCTTCGGCGAGGCGCTCGGTCCGGCCGACCGCTCGCTGCTGATCGCCGCCCTGGCCCGGCTGCACACCACCCGGCCCCCGGCCGGTATCCCGGTCCACCACCCCGACCTGTCCGCCCGCCCCCGTCTGGAGGCCGCCCTCGCGGACCTCGACGCACCCTGGAGCGGCGGCCCCTACACCGGCCGGGTCCGCGAGCTGCTGGCCGGCCACGCCCCCGCGCTGCGCCGCCGCCTCGCCGAACTCGACGAGCTGGTCGCCCGCCCGGCCGGCCCCCGGGTCGTCACCCACGGCGAACCCCACCCCGGCAACCTGCTGCGCACCCCCGGGTGCGTCCGCCTGGTCGACTGGGACACCGTCGCCCTCGCCGCCCCCGAACGCGACCTCTGGCTCACCGGTGCCACCGACGGGGACCTCGCCCACTACGCGGCCCTCACCGGCCACACCCCCGACCCGGGGGCGCTCGCCCTCCACCGCCTGCGCTGGGCGCTGGAGGACGTCGACGCCTACCTGCACTGGTTCCGCTCGCCGCACACCGACAGCGAGGACGCCCGCGACTCCTGGGCCGCCCTGTCCGGCACGGTGCGCGAGCTGGCCGTGCCGGCCGGGGGGTAGCCCGGGGGGCCGCGGGCGGCCCGAGGCCGGTGGCTCAGCGGTGCCGCAGGTAGGCGGCGGCCGTCTCCCGGAGCCGGTCGTGCAGGCCGTCGTACGCGCGGGCGCGGCCGAGCACGGCCTTGGGCAGCTTGGCGGCCATCGTGTAGTTGGTGTCGCACACGTTCGCCGCCGGGGCCAACCCGGCCTGGCTGACCAGCTGGTAGGCGTCCAGCTGGTCCAGGCCGACCAGCTCGGCGGTCCAGCGGACCAGGTCGTGCTGGCTGATCCGGAAGGCGTCCTCCAGCGGCCGGGCCGAGCCGGTGGAGATCAGGTACCGGTCGTTCTCCAGCCGCGGCCAGGCCGGTCCGCCGCCCTTGACGAGGTCGACCACCACCGTGGTGCGCATCGCCGTCTCCACGGCCGTGCCGCACACCTCGCCCTCGCCCTGGCGGGCGTGGCCGTCGCCGACGGCCAGCAGCCCGCCGGGCACGTTGACGCCGAAGTAGGCGGTGGTGCCGGCCCGCATCTCGGGGGTGTCGAGGTTGCCGCCGTGGGCGCCGGGGGTGATCGACATCAGCGTCTCGCCGCCGGCCGGGGCGACGCCGACCGTGCCGTGCATCGGGTCCAGCGGCAGCTCGGCGGTGAAGTCGCTGTTCCGGGCCCGGAACCGGCAGATCCCGGCCGCGGTGTCCAGCTCGTACACCCAGACCCGTTCCTCCAGCGGTGCGTGCAGCATCGCCGTGGTGTGGGTCGCGGTGAGCGCGCCGAAGTGCGGGAAGGTGCTGGAGATCCCCCAGTCCCGGGCCGGGACGATCTCCACGAAGTGCACGGCGAGGGTGTCGCCCGGTTCGGCGCCGGCCACCGCGATCGGGCCGGTCACCGGGTTGAGGTAGGGGAACTCGCAGACCGCGCTCGGCAGGTCGCCGATGCCGCGCACCCGCCCGCCGAAGCAGTCCTCGGTGGTCAACTCGACCACCGTGCCGGGCCGGACGGTCACCAGCGGGGCGCGTCCGCCGAAGGTGTAGGCGTACTCGTCCGGGGCGGGGGAGAGCGAGACGGCGTCGGGCAGGTTCACGGGTTCTCCTTGACGGCGGGGGAGTCGGTCGGGTCGGGGGATGCCGCGGCGGTCGCGGTGTCCCCGGCCACCGCCAGGCGCGGCCGGCGGCCGGTGAGCACCAGCCCGGTCAGCACCAGGGCGCCGACCGCCAGCCAGGCGAAGCCGAGCCGCTGGGCGGCGATGTCCGCGTTGACGACCACGTAGGCGAGGATCGCGAACCCGGCGGCCGGTGCGACCAGGTGGCGCCACCAGTCCCGGCTGCGGCGCCGGATCAGATAGTGCACCACCACCGACACGTGCAGGACGAGGAACGTGGTCAACGCGCCGAAGTTGACCAGGCTGGAGAGCAGCGTGATGCCGTCCTCGCGGGAGGCCGTGTAGAGCCCGAGGACCAGCGAGACCCCGGCGGTCAGCAGGGTGGCGTTCACCGGGACGCGGTGGCGCGGGTGGACCTTGGCGAGGAACGCGGGCAGCTGCCGGTCGCGCGCCATCGCGTACAGCAGCCGCGAGGTGGCCGCCTGGGCGACCAGCGAGTTGGCGAACCCCCAGGCGACGGCGGTCGCGGCGGCCGTCACCGTGGCGAGCCAGCCGCCGGCGGCGACCCGGGCCGCGTCGTAGAAGGCGGTGCCGTCCGGGTCGCCCCCGGCGATCAGCGCCTGCGGATCCGGTACGAGGAGGGAGGCGATCCAGGTCTGCACGATGAACAGCGAACCGGCCAGCAGCAGCGCGGCGGTCATCGAGCGGCCGATCGCCCGGGCGGAGTCGCGGTTCTCCTCGGAGAGGGTGGAGATCCCGTCGAAGCCGAGGAAGCTCAGCACCGCCACCGACACCGCGCCGAACACCAGGCTCCACGAGAAGGTCTGCGGGTTGTAGACCGGCGTGAGGTCGAAGCCCCGGCCCTCGCCGGCCGCCAGCGCCGCCAGTCCGAAGCCGATGAACACCACCAGCACGACCAACTCGCCGATCAGCATGGCCTTGTTGACCTTCGAGGTCAGCTCGATGCCGAAGTGGTTGACGGCGGTGTTCAGCAGCACGAAGCCCACCAGCCAGAGCCAGACCGGCACCGCGGGCACCAGCGAGTTCATCGCCACCCCGGCGATCAGGTAGAGCAGGCCGGGTACCAGCACGTAGTCCAGCAGGATCATCCAGCCGGACAGGAAGCCGACGGGCGCCGCGATGCCGCGCCCCGCGTAGGTGTACACCGAGCCAGCCATCGGGAAGGCCCGTGACATCTGGGCGTACGACAGGGCGGTGAACACCATCGCCACCATCCCGAGCCCGTACGCCAGCGCGACCATGCCGCCGGAGCCCTGGAAGACGCTGCCGAAGATGCCGAACGGCGCGATCGGCACCATGAACACCAGTCCGTAGACCAGCAGATCGGTGAAGCGCAGGGAGCGGCGCAGCTCCTGTCTGTAGCCGTAGCTCTCGATGTTCTGGGGCGCGGGTGCTTCGGACATGGGGGCTCTCCTCCGTGACGACCCGGGGTGGTGGGGGAGACAGTAGGGCCAGTTATTTCCAAATGGAAGAGTTCTCGCCGGTCCGCGCCGAGGCGTGGGGCCGCGGAGGAGTTCTCCGGCCGCCTCAGGGCAGGACACCTCAGGGCAGGACGGTGAACCCGAGCCCCTCCGCCCGCGCCAGGTGCACCCCCTCCCGGGCCGGCCCCAGCGGCGCCCGCGCCCAGGCCCGCCGGACCGCCGCGCCCTCCCCGTGCAACAGCCGCGCCGCCGCCCGCGCCAGGCCGCCGGCCGGCACCAGCTCGCCGCGCGACCCGAGCGCCGCCAACAGGTGCAGCCCGTCGTACAGCCCCACCGCGTACGCGTCCAGCACCGGCGCGTACGGCCCGAACACCGCCCGGTGCCGCTCGGCCAGCCGCAGCCGCCGCTCCTCGGCGAGCGAGACGAACGACGGCATCACCGCGTACAGCGTGCCGGTGTCGTCCCCGCCGTACGCGACCAGGCTGTTCTCCTCCAGCGCGCCGGAGAGCCGCACCAGCCGCCGGTGCAGGCCGCTGCGGCGCAGCGCCCGGTTGAACCGCACCAGGTCGGCGCCGATCAGGCTCAGCAGCAGGGCGTCCGCACGCGCCGCCCGGAGCGCGTCCAGCAGCGGCTCCAGCGCCCGCTCCGCCGTGCCGAACGGCAGGTGCCGCTCCAGCACCACCCCCGCCCCCGCCCGGGCCACCGCCGCCCCGGCGGCCCGGTGCACCGCGCGCGGCCAGATGTAGTCGTTGCCGACCAGCGCCCAGCGGCGCAGCCGGTGGCGGGCGGTGAGCCGCTCGATCACCCCGTCCAGCTGCCGGACCGGATCCGCCCCCGTGCAGACCACCCCGGGCCGGCGGGTCCCGCCCTCGTGCGGCGGTGTGAACACGTAGGCGGCACGCCCCGAGACCACCGCCTCCACGGCCCGGTGCACATCACTGGAGTGGCAGCCGGCCACCGCGTCCACCGCCCCGGCGTCCAGCAGCAGCGCCACCTCCCCGGCCGCCGCCCCCGGCGGGCCGCCGCCGTCCACCAGCACCAGCTCCAGCGGCAGTCCGCGCACCCCGCCGCCCGCGTTCACCTCGTGCGCGGCCAGCAGCGCCCCGTCCAGCGCCGACGGCCCGGTCAGCCCCAGCGGCCCGGACTGCGGTACGACCAGGGCCACCCGGAGCGCCGGCCCCTCCCGGGGGAGGTGCAGCGCGTCGAGCGGTTCCAGCAGCTTCACGTCGGCGCTCATTGCCTGCGAGTATCGTCATGCCGGCGGATCCGGCAAGCGGCAGGCACCACGGCGGCACCACGGCGGCGAAAGAGGCACGGCGATGACACCATCCGGCACCGCCCCCGCCGTCGTCGACCAGCCGCTCCTGATCGAACTCCTCACCGTCGCCCAGCGCCGGCTGGCCCGGGGCCTGGCCGCCCAGTTGGAGGCCGAGGGCTGCACCCTCGACCAGTGGCGCGTCATGCGCGCCCTCGCCGCCCACGAGGCCGGCTGCGCGATGGGGGAGCTGGCCCAGGCCCTGGTCATCCCGCAGGCCAGCCTCAGCCGCGTGGTCGACGCCCTCACCGAGGCCGGCTGGGCCTACCGCCGCCAGGACGAGCAGGACCGACGCCGCGTCACCGCCCACCTCTCCCGCCGCGGCCACACCCGCCTCACCCGCCTCGACGCCCTCGCCGCCGCCCACGACGCCGCCGTCCGCGCCGCCTGCGGCACCCCCGACCCCGGCCCGCTGCTGCGCCACCTCACCGAGGCGTAGCGCTCCGGAGCGCGGTGCTCCGCGCCGTGCCGCCCGCATGCCGCCCGCGTGCTGCCCGCCTGCCGTGGCTACACCCGACAGGTGCAGGCACGGCCGGGCCGCAGCGGCGAGACTGGGGGCCATGAGTCCACAGGTATCCAGCACCCCGCGCCAGGAGCTCGGCGCCTTCCTGCGCGTCCGGCGCGCCCGGCTGCGGCCGGAGGACGTCGGACTGCCCACGTACGGCGGCCAGCGGCGCGTCCCCGGGCTGCGCCGGGAGGAGCTGGCGCAGCTGGCCGGGGTGAGCGCCGGCTACTACACCCGCCTCGAACAGGGGCAGAGCCCCAACGCCTCGGACGCGGTCCTGGACGCCGTCGCCCGGGTGCTGCGCCTGGACGCCGACGAGCGGGCCCACCTGTACGCGCTGGCCCGGCCGGTCCAGCGGCCGCGCCGGCGGGCGGCGCGGCCGGAGCGGGCGCGGCCGACGGTGCAGATGATGGTCGAGTCGCTCCGGGACGTCCCGGCGCTGGTGTTCGGCCGCTTCCTGGACATCATCGCCTGGAACCCGATGGCGCACGCCCTGCTGGCCGGCCACCTCGACCCCACCGCCCCGCAGCGGCCCGCCGACCGGCCCAACCTGGCCCGGCTGCTCTTCCTCGACCCGCACGTGCGCGAGCTGTTCGCGGACTGGCCGCGCCAGGTGCGGGGCGTCGTCGCCGACCTGCGGCTGGTCGCCGGGCGGCACCCGGACACGCCGGAGCTGGCCGCCCTGGTCGGCGAACTGTCCATGGCGAGCGAGGAGTTCGCCCGGCTGTGGGCCTCGCACGCGGTCTTCTGCCCGGGCAGTGACACCCGGGTCTACCGGCATCCGCTGGTGGGCCCGGTGGAGCTGACCACCGAGTACCTGTCGCTGCCCAAGGACGAGGAGCAGCGGGTGGCCGTCTACACGGCCGAGCCCGGTTCGCCGTCCGAGGCGGCGCTGCGGCTGCTGGCCGGGCTGGTGGCCGAGGGACGGGAGCCGGACACGGCCTGGACGGTCGCCGGGCCGCCCGGCACGGCGACCGGGGCGGCCGCCGTGCCGCGGCAGGACCGGGCGTAGGGCGTGTTTGCAAAGTCCCGCCGGGTCCGCGACGCCGGGCATCCCGCCTGGACGTACGCCCGAATCACCCAAGTACATCCAGTACGAGGGCGATCCGGGCGCACGCCCAGCCGGGCGCCCAACGCCGCGGCCTGGTCCGACGCGACTTTGCAAACACGCCCTAGGGCACGCCCGGGCGCGCCCGCTCAGGCCTCGTCCGCCGAGGCCTTCGCGTGCGGGAACGGGCAGCCGCCGGCGGCCGGGGCGGCGGGGGCGTCCGGGAAGGTGCCCAGCTCGCCGATCCGGTAGCCGTTCGGGTAGCCGCGGACCTGGCGGTTGTTGCGGGCCAGGCTGGGCCGCCGCCGGGGCGGGAGCAGCCGGACGGCCCGCCCGCGCAGCCGCATGCCGGCGCGGACGGCGCGCCGGACCACGGCGGGCGGGGCCGGGTAGCCGAAGGCCTCGCGCAGCGGGTCGTCGAGCAGGCAGACCGAGGAGAGCCGGATCGAGGGGCGCAGCGGCGGCGGGAACCAGGAGGCCATCAGGCCGAGCGTCGCGTCGGAGACCTCCCGGCCGCCCGGGTCGAAGCCGAAGTGCTCGCGCTCGTAGTCGTCGAGCAACTGCTCGAACTCCTCGAAGGTCTCCGGGATGCCGCTCAGGCCCATGTGGCGGCCCAGCTCGCGGTAGTAGTTGGTGGCGGCGCGGACCTCGTGCCGCGAGTACGGGCGCCAGCCGTAGTCGTCGAGCCAGCGCTTGGGGACCACCACGAAGGTGGCGAGCACGTACAGGTACTCGTCGTCGGAGATGTCGTACCGGCGGTGCATCTGGTTCATTCGCCGGATCGCCTCGCGGCCCTGCACCGAGCCGAAGCCGTGCTCGACCACGGCCTCCAGGATCAGCGTGGTGTCGTCGTACCGCTTCTGCGCGCGGTCGGTGAACTCGCGGGTCTGCGCGAGCAGCCGCCCGATGCCGGGGACGGCGTAGGTGCGGTACAGCGCGAAGCTGAGCGACTGGGTGGTGTCCCAGGGGAACTCGTACCAGCTGCTGATCCGGTAGATCTGGATGAACTCGGTCTCCGGATCCAGCTGCTGAATCTTCTTCAGCCAGTCGTATCGCTTCACCCTCAGACCATAGGGTCCGGTCAGGGACGGGTCAACGCGGCCGGGAGCGGTCCGCGGGCGCCGCCGCGCCCCCGGCGGGCCGACCGGCTCTTTTTCCGAGATCCCCGCCCCCGCCCCCGTGCATCCGTGACAGGGTGCGGTTATGACGACGCTCTCGGAGACCCCCGGCTTCGGCGGTGAAGTGGCCGAGTACTACGCCAAGTTCAGGCGCGGCTACCCGCCGCCGGTGATCGACGCGCTGCAGGCCGCCTGCGCGTTCGGCAGCGACGACCTCGTCCTCGACCTGGGCTGCGGCACCGGCCAGCTCGCCCTCCCGCTGGCCGGCCGGGTCGGCACGGTCTTCGGTATGGACCCGGAGCCCGACATGCTTCGCCAGGCCCGGGCGGCGGCGGCCCACCGGGGGGTCGGCAACGCGATCTGGCTGCTCGGCTCGGACGCGGACGTCCCGGCCCTCGCCCCGCTGCTCGCCGGGCGGCTGGGCCTGACGACGGTCGGCAACGCCATCCACTGGATGCGTCCCGAGCAGCTCTTCGCCGCCCTCCACCCGCTCACCCGCCCCGGCGGCGGCGTCGCGGTGATCGCCAACGGCACCCCGATCTGGGCGCAGGACTCCGACTGGTCCCGGGCCCTGCGCGGTGTCCTCGAACGCCACTTCGGCCAGGCCCCGGACAACTCCTGCGGCACCGCCGCCGCCGACCGCGCCCGCTACGCCCGGGCCCTCGCGGACGCCGGTTTCGGCGACGTCCGCGAGACCGTCATCGACCAGGACGACCAGCTGACCTTCCCCCAGCTGCTCGGCACCCTCTACTCGGCGATCCCCACCGGCGAGCTGCCCGCGCCGTCCCAGCGCCCCGCCTTCGCCGCCCGCATCCGCCAGGCCCTCCCGCCCGGCCCGACCTACCCCGAGCGGGTCCGGGTCGCGGTGCTCACCGCCGTCCGCGCCGGCTGACGGCTGCCCTGGCCGCTTGCCTGACTGCCCGCCTGCCTGTCTGCCGGGCCGCCCGCTTGCCCGGCCGACCGCCGCCGCCCGGGCCGCCGGGTCACGACAGGAGGCCGCCGGCGTGCGCGTCGTCGGCGAGCAGCTGCCAGGAGTGGCCGGGGGTCGCGAAGGCCTCCGGGTCGACGGCCGCCACCGCCGCGTCCACCGCGCTGTGCAGCAGGGCCTGCGGGTCGAACACCGCCCAGGGCCCGCCGTCCTCCCAGCGGTCCCACTCCTCGCGCAGCCGCTCGTACGTCCACAGGGCGTAGAGCAGCGCGGAGAGGTCGCGGTTGAGGTAGGCGGCGGGCTCGCCGTCGTCGTACCAGTCCGGGAGCTCCAGCCGGCCGGTGGCGCCGTCGAGGGCGACCTCCAGGTCGGTCGGCCAGGAGGCGAGCGCGAAGTAGCCGCGCTGGTAGTCCCGCTCCTCGGCGGCGTCCTGCGGCCCGTCGGCCTCGCCGAAGTACTCGGGGTACTCCTCCGCCATGGTGAGCAGCGGGCCCTCGTGGACGGCGAACATCCAGCCGCCGAGCGGCAGCCCGACCTCGGTGAGCAGCCGCCGGGTCGGCGCGTGGGTGAGCCCGGCCGGCAGCTCGGCCTCCACGTAGCGGCGGACGGCGCCCTCGTCGGTGAGCGCGGCGATCTCCGCCACCAGCCCGGGGTCGAGCTCGTACCGGAGCCCGTCCGGCCCGCCGGGCCCGGCGCCCCAGCACAGGGCGCGGACCCGCAGCGCGGTGTCCCAGTGCGCGGGCGGGGCGCCGCCGTCGTACAGCCGCGGGTCGATGGCGCGCATCCGCCGCCCGGTGGCCGCGATCACCTTGGCGACCACCGCCGGGCCCCGCAGGCCCTCGTACGCGTCGGGCTGCCGGGCGGCCCGCGCCACCGCCTCGGTCTCGTGGATCAGGGCGGCGAGCGCGGGGAGGTCGGAGGCGAGCAGGTCCCGCCGCAGCCCGCCGTCGACCCGCTCGGCGAGGTGCACCTCCCCGGTCGCGCCGTCGAGCACCACGCTGCTGCCGGCGAAGGCGATGTGGGGGAAGTAGTCGGTCTCACCGAGGAGGAACAGCGGCCCCGCGCCCTCGCCGCCGGGCTCGTAGAGGGACGGCCCGTCCGCCGCCAGGTCGCCGAAGTCCAGGAAGGCGCCCCTTTCCGGCAGCCCGTCCCGGACGAGGAAGCTCCGGCTGGGACCGTGTGCCAGCCCCGCCGGCAGCGCCTGTGGATCGACCGGGTACGGCCGCTCCCCGGCCGCCTCCGCGTCGTTGGTGTCCATGGTGGTGGTGTCCATGGGTGCCGCCCCCCTGTATCGGTGATTCCTGCGGCCCCGACCCTAACGGGAGACGGGGACGGCGGTGACCTCGCCGGTACCGGGCCCCTGCCGCCCGCGGGCCGCCCCCGCCGGCGGCCGGGGGGCACGGCACCGCCCGCGGGGCGCCAACCGGCTGACAGCCGGGGCGGGTCGGGGGCCCGTCGGCGGGGGAGGCTGGCACGATGCGCCCATGGCAGCCGGGACAGGTACATCCGAGCGTTCGGCAACGGCGGGGTTCGTCCTGCCCACCCTCGCGGCAGGTCAGTTCCTGATGGCGCTCGACAGCTCCGTCATGAACGTCTCGATCGCGACGGTGGCCGACGACGTGGGCACGACCGTGACCGGGATCCAGGGCGCGATCACGGCCTACACGCTGGTGATGGCGATGTTCATGATCCCCGGGGGCAAGGTCGGCGCGCTCATCGGCCGCAAGCGGGCGTTCATGATCGGCTGCGCCGTCTACGGCTGCGGCTCCCTGACGACGGCCCTCGCCCCGAACCTGACCGTGCTGCTGCTCGGCTGGTCGCTGCTCGAAGGGCTCGGGGCGGCGCTCATCCTGCCCGCGATCGTGGCGCTGGTCGCCGGCAACTTCGCCGCCCGGCGCCGGCCCGCCGCCTACGGGCTGGTCGCCGCCGCGGGGGCCGTGGCGATCGCCGTCGGACCGCTCATCGGCGGCGTCGCGACGACGTACTTCTCCTGGCGCTGGGTCTTCGCCGGCGAGGTCGTGGTCGTGTTCGGCATCCTGGTCCTGGCCCGCCGCCTCGCCGACGCGCCCACCGAGGGGCGCGCCCGCATCGACCTCCTCGGAGCGGTGCTCTCCGCCCTCGGCCTCGGGGTGTTCGTCTACGGCATCCTGCGCTCGGGCGAATGGGGCTGGTTCCTGCCGAAGCCCGACGCACCCTCCTGGCTGGGGATCTCGCTGGTGGTGTGGCTGGTGCTCGCCGGCCTGGTCCTGATCCAGCTCTTCCTCCGCTGGGAGGCCCGCCTGGTGGAGCGGGGCGGGGAGCCGCTGGTGGACCCGGCCCTGCTGCGGAACCGGCAGCTCAGCGGCGGCCTGGTGATGTTCTTCTTCCAGTACCTCGTCCAGATGGGCGTGTTCTTCGTCGTCCCGCTCTACCTGTCGGTCGCGCTGGGCCTGTCCGCGCTCAGGACCGGGGCCCGGCTGCTGCCGCTCTCGCTGACCCTGCTCGCCGCCGCGGTCCTGATCCCCCGCCTGCTGCCCGGCATCTCGCCGCGGCGGGTGGTGCGGACCGGGATCCTGCTGATGATCGCGGGCGCGGTGGTCCTGCTGGCGGCGCTCGACGCGGACGCGGGCGCCGAGGTCGTCACCGTCCCCCTGCTGCTGATCGGGCTCGGCATGGGCGCGCTGGCGTCCCAGCTGGGCGCGGTCACCGTGTCCGCCGTACCGGACGGGCAGAGCGCGGAGGTCGGCGGCATCCAGAACGCCGTCACCAACCTCGGCTCCTCGATCGGCACGGCGCTCGCCGGGTCGATCCTGATCGCCACCCTGACCTCCTCGTTCCTGGCAGCCGTCGAGCAGAACCCGGCGGTCCCGACCGCGGTCAAGAGCCAGGCCTCCGTGCAACTCGAAAGCGGCGCGCCCTTCCTGTCGGACGCCCAGCTGACGGCGGCCCTCGACCAGGCGGGCGCCGGCCCGGAGACGGCCGCGGCCGTGCTCGACGCGAACGCCGAGGCGAGGGTCGACGGCCTGCGGGCCGCACTGGCCGTCCTCGCCCTCGCCGGGCTCCTCGCGATGTTCTTCACCCACCGGATCCCGACGACCGCGCCCGGTTCCACCGCCCCCGGCTCCAGCGCGCCCCGCTGACCGGGCGGGGCCGCGCGCTCAGCCCGCCGCGGACCGCGCGACCCGGAAGCCCACGTCGTCGATCCGCAGGCTCGGGTGGCTGCGGCGGCGCGCGGAGGCCCGGCAGCTCCAGTGCTCGTCGAACCAGCCGCCGCCGCGCAGCACCCGGTAGCTGCCGTAGACCTCGGCGTCGTAGACGTCCCAGCACCAGTTCCAGACGTTGCCGAGCATGTCGTGCAGGCCCCACGGGTTGGGCCGTTTGCCGCCCACCTCGTGGATCCGCTCCGCCGAGTTGCCGCGGTACCAGGCGATCTCGTCGAGCGGCCCGTAGTGGGGCCCGGCCGTACCGGCGCGGCAGGCGTGCTCCCACTCGGCCTCGGTCGGCAGCCGGTACCCGTCGGCGGACACGTCCCACACGACGCCCCCGTCCCCGTCGCCGCCGTCCTCCCGGCCGTCCTCCGGGCCGCCCTCGCCGCCGTCGGGGCCGAGGCGGTAGGCGGGCGTGAACCCGTCCCGTCGGGACAGGGCGTTGCAGAACCGGACGGCGTCCCACCAGGAGACCCCCTCGACGGGCAACCGGTCCCCCCGCCCGGCCCCCGGCCACTGGCCGGTGACCTCCGCGTAGAGCCCCTGGGTGACCGGGAACGCCGCGACCCGACAGGGCGCGACCTCCACCGACCAACTGCGCTGCGTCCGCCGGTCCGACAGCGTGACCACCCCCGGCGGGACGGCGACCATCCCGTCCCATGCGCTTGCGTCCATGAGCAGATGATCCTACGCGCCGGCGGGTCAGGTGGCCCGGTTCGCCGACTGCCCGTCGGACAGGCGGCCGGGCGGCCTCACCGGCACGTCTCCTCGACCGTCAAGGGCGCCGAGCCCCCTCTCTTCCGGAATTCCGGGGCCTTCAGGGAACGTGCGCTGCGCCCCGCGATCAAACGTCGCCGATACAGGACAGCGGCAACTCAGCGTAATCGCCGGGGTGGGGGATTCGGACTTGAATCTTTGCGAACAGATGTTCGATCCTGGGGGTGTGCCTGTTTTCGAATCTGCTTTCGATTCCACCGCCGAGCGACCGACGCTCCGGCCGGTGGTGTCGACGGCTGCGCCGGGCGCCGGCGGCCGGGTGGGCGGGGTGCTGCCGGTGCCGCCCGCGCTGGGGGCGGTGCTGCCGGACGGGGGGCTGCGCCGGGGGACGGTGGTGTCGGTCGGGGGCGGGGACGCCGGGCTGCTGCTGGCGCTGGCGGCCGGGGCGGTGGGGGAGGACGCGGTGGCCGGGGGTGGCTGGGCCGCGGCGGTCGGGCTGCCGGACCTCGGGCTGGCCGCGGCGGCCGGGTACGGGCTGGACCTGCGGCGGCTGCTGGTGGCGGACGACCCCGGGCCGCACTGGGCCGAGGTGGTCTCGGTGCTGGCCGGTGCGGTCGAGCTGATCATGCTGCGCCCGGACGGGCCGGTGGCCCCCGGGCTGGCCGCCCGGCTGGCGGCCGTGCTGCGCCGCAGCGGCTGCGTGCTGCTGGTGGCCGGGCCGTGGCCGGGGGCCGGGCTGCGGCTGGGGGTGCGGTCCGGGCGGTGGTTCGGGCTGGGCGACGGGCACGGACAGCTCACCGGCCGGCAGGTGGAGGTGGTGGCCGAGGGCCGCGGCGCGGCGGTGCGCGGCCGGACGGCGCGGCTCTGGCTGCCGGACGAGCACGGCGAGGTGCGGGCGGTGGCGGAGCCGGCGGTGGATCCGGTGCGGACGGTGGATCCGGTGCGGGCGGTGGGGACGGCGGGGGAGGGCGCGGTGTCGGGGGCCGGAGCGGGCCTCGAACGTATGGCGGTGGTGTGAGATGGCGGACGGTCCACGCGTGCTGGTGGTCTGGTGCCCGGACTGGCCGGTCGCGGCGGTCGAGGGCCTCGGCGGCGACCGCCCGGTGGCGGTGACCGCCGGCGGGCGGGTGCTGGCCTGCTCGCGGGCGGCCCGGGCGGCCGGGGTGCGGCAGGGCCAGCGGCTCAAGCTCGCCCAGCGGCTCTGCCCCGCGCTGGAGCTGCGGGAGCGCGACCCGGAGGCGGAGACCCGGCGGTTCGAACCGGTGGTCGCGGCGGTGGAGGCGTTCACGCCCCGGGTGGAGGTGCTGCGCCCGGGCCTGTGCGCGATCCCGGTGAAGGGCCCGGGCCGGTACTTCGGTGGTGAGGAGGCGCTGGCGGCGAAGGTCCGTACGGCGGTGGCGGACGCGCTGGCGGCCCCGGTGGTGCAGGTGCACCCGGCCGACGCCGAGGCCTGCCCGGCCGGGCGCGCCCACCCCGGGCCGGAGTTGCCGGAAGGGCGCGGTCCGGAGACGGACGACCCGGCGTCCGGGCCCGGGCCTGCGGCGGCGGCCGAAGCGCCGGAGGCACCGGAGATCCCGGAGTCCCTGGTCGGCGTCGCCGACGGCCTGTTCGCCGCCGTGCTGGCCGCGCGGGCCGGGGTGCTGGTGCCGGCCGGGCGGACGGCGGAGTTCCTCGCCCCCTACCCGGTGGCGGCGCTCGGCGACGAGGGGCTGGCCGAACTGCTGGACCGGCTGGGCCTGCCCACCGTCGGGGCGTTCGCCGCGCTGCCCGCCGAGGCGGTCGCGGACCGCTTCGGCCCGGCCGGCACCGCCGCCCACCGGACGGCCCGGGGGCTGCGGTCGCGCCCGCTGGTGCCGCGGGCGGAGGAGCCGGACCTCTCGGTCGAGCAGCGCTTCGACCCGCCCGAGCCACTGGCCGAGCCGCTGGTGTTCGTCGCCCGGGCCCTCGCCGAGCGGCTGCACCAGCGCCTCGCCGGGGCGGGGCTGACCTGTCGGCGGGTCGCCGTCGAGGTGGCGTGCGCCGACGGGCGGACGGCCTCGCGGCTCTGGCGGCACGAGGGGCTGTCGGCGGGGGCGCTCGCCGAACGGGTCCGCTGGCAGCTCCAGGCCTGGCAGGGCGCGGGCACGTTCACCGCGTCAGCCGCGTCAGCCGCGTCCGGCACGTCCGGCACCTCCGCCGCCGGGCCCGACGCGGGCTTCACCGTCCTGCGGCTGGCCCCCGACGGGCTGGCCCCCGACCAGGGGCGGCAGCTGGCGCTCTGGGGACAGGCCGTCGCGGACGACCGGGTGGAGCGGGCGGTGGCCCGCGTCCAGGCGGTGCTCGGGCACGCCGGGCTGCGCCGGATCGAGCCGGCCGGCGGGCGGGGGCCCGAGGAGCAGGCGGTCCGGGTGCCGTGGGGCGAGGTGCACGAGCCGGCCGCCCCGGCCGACGCGCCCTGGCCGGGGCGGCTGCGGGACGTCTGGCCGGCCGTGGTGCACCGCACCCCGCTGCCGGCCGTGGTGCTGGACGCGGACGGGCGCCCGGTGACGGTGGACGGGCGGGCCGGGGTGTCGGCCCGCCCGGCCCGGGTCGCGGTGCGGGGGCGGGAGCTGGTGGTGGACGGCTGGACCGGGCCCTGGCCGGCGGTCGAGTACTGG
The DNA here is from genome assembly GCF_042883905.1 of Kitasatospora sp. NPDC058170. Lineage (NCBI taxonomy): Bacteria > Bacillati > Actinomycetota > Actinomycetes > Kitasatosporales > Streptomycetaceae > Kitasatospora > Kitasatospora sp. NPDC058170. The sequence goes on along the minus strand of NZ_JBHVUV010000019.1, from coordinate 77,861 downwards.
TGGGACCAGTCGCTCGCCCGCCGCCGGGCGCGCTTCCAGGTCGCGGTGGAGGGCGGCCGGGCGCTGCTGCTCACGGTGGAGGGCGGCGCGTGGTTCGTGGAGGCCGGCTACGACTGACCGGAACGACCGAGGGGCACGACCGAGGGGGGCGACAGAGGCGGGCGACCGAGGCGACAGCCAGGCGCGAAGCGAAGGAAGCGCGAAGCGAAGAGAACGCGAAGCGAAAAGAACGAGGGGGGCGGCAGACAGACACGGCAGGACCGGAGAGACAGCCCCCGATGGGATTCACCAGCCACCCCACGCTCCCCTGGAGCGAACTGCACCGACGCCTGGCCGGCGGCCGGCCGGGCCCGGAGGGTGGCGAGGTCGTCCCGCTGCGCGGCCGCGCCCGGGCCGGCGCCACCGGTCCCGCCGAAGGCCCCGCCGAACCCTCCGGTGCGCCCTCCCCCGCCTGGGCCGAACTGCACGTCCACTCCGCCTTCAGCTTCCTGGACGGCGCCAGCGACCCCGAGGCGCTGGTCGCGGAGGCCGCCCGGCTCGGGATCGAGGCACTCGCCCTCACCGACCACGACGGCCTCTACGGCGCGGTCCGCTTCGCCGAGGCGGCCCGTGAGGCGGGCATCGCCACGGTGTTCGGCGCAGAGCTGACGCTTCGTCAGAACGGTGAACACCTGCTGGTCCTGGCCCGCGACCCGGCCGGCTACCGCCGGCTCTCCGCGGCGATCAGCGCGGCCCAGCTCGCGGGCGGGGCCAAGGGGCGGCCGGCGTACGACTTCGCGGCGCTCGCCGACGCGCACGACGGCCACTGGGCGGTGCTCACCGGCTGCCGCCTCGGCCGGGTGCCCGCGGCCCTGGCCGGCGCGCCGGACGGGAGCGCCGCCGAACAGCGACTGCGCACCCTCACCGAGGCGTTCGGCCGCGACAACGTCTACGTCGAACTGATCGACCAGTGGCAGCCCGGCGACGACCTGCGCAACGACGCCCTGGCCGCCCTCGCCGCCGGGCTCGGCCTGCCCGTGGTCGCCTCCACCAACGCCCACCACGCCGGCCCGGCCCAGGGCCGGCTGGCGCAGAGCCTCGCCGCGCTGCACGAGCGCCGCACCCTGCAGGACGCGGCGGGCTGGACGCGGGCGTCCGGCACCGCCCACCTGCGGTCGGGCCGCGAGATGGCCGCCCGGCTGGCCCGCTTCCCCGGCGTGCGGCAGGCCACCGTCGACCTCGCCCGCGCCTGTGCCTTCGACTTCGCGAGACTCGACCCGGAGCTCCCCGGCTTCCCCGTCCCGCCCGGGCACACCGAGATCAGCCACCTGCGCGCGCTGGTCGCCGAGGGCGGCCCGGCCCGCTTCGGCCCCGGCAACGGACCCGCCCGCCGACAGCTCGCCAAGGAACTGGACGTCATCGAGGAGCTCGACCTGGCCGGGTACTTCCTGATCGTCCACGACATCGTGGACTTCTGCCGCCGCGAGTCCATCTGGTGCCAGGGCCGCGGTTCGGCGGCCAACTCGGCGGTCTGCTACGCCCTCGGGATCACCGCGGTCGACCCGGTCCACTACCGACTGCTCTTCGAACGCTTTCTGAGCACCGCCCGCGACGGGCCGCCCGACATCGACCTGGACATCGAGAACCGCCGCCGCGAGGAGGTCATCCAGTACGTCTACCGCCGATACGGGCGCGAGCACGCCGCCCAGGTCGCCAATGTGATCACCTACCGGCCCCGGCTGGCGCTGCGCGACGCCGCCCGGGTGCTCGGCTACCCGCAGGGGCAGGTCGACGCGTTCAGCCGGCAGAGCGACTTCCGCTCCCCGCCCGGCGCCGACGCCGTCATCCCCTCCGACGTGTTCGCACTCGCCTCCCAACTCCACGGCCTGCCACGCCATCTGGGCATCCACTCGGGCGGCATGGTGCTCACCAGGGAGCCGATCGGTGAGATCTGCCCGACCGAGTGGGCCCGGATGCCGGGCCGCTCGGTGCTGCAGTGGGACAAGGACTCCACGGCCGGCGCCGGGCTGGTCAAGATCGACCTGCTCGGCCTCGGCATGCTCTCCGCGCTGCACGACGCCTGCGACCTGATCGCCGAGCACCACGGGCAGCGCTACGACCTGGCGACCGTCCCGGACGGCGACCCGGGCGTCTACACGATGCTCCGGCGGGCCGACACCGTCGGCGTCTTCCAGGTCGAGTCGCGCGCCCAGATGGCCACCCTGCCGCGCCTGAAGCCGGACCACTTCTACGACCTGGTGGTGGAGGTCGCGCTGATCCGCCCGGGCCCGATCCAGGGCGGCTCCGTCCACCCGTACCTGCGGCGCCGCGCCGGGGTCGAACCGGCCGGCTGCCCGCACCCGTTGATGGAGAACGCGCTCGGCAAGACCCTGGGGGTACCGCTGTTCCAGGAGCAGATGATGCAACTGGCCATCGACTGCGCCGGGTTCACCCCCTCCGAGGCCGACCGGCTCCGCCAGGCGATGGGCTCCAAGCGCTCCCACGAACGGGTCGCCCGGCTGCGCGGCCGACTGCTGGAGGGCATGGCCGAGCGCGGCATCCCGCCGGAGGTCGCCGAGGACGTCTACACCAAGATCGAGGCCTTCTCCAACTACGGCTTCCCGGAGAGCCACGCGATCAGCTTCGCCTACCTGGTGTACGCGAGCGCCTGGCTCAAGTACCACTACCCGGCGGCCTTCACCTGCGCGCTGCTGGCCAACCAGCCGATGGGCTTCTACGCGCCGCTCAGCCTGATCTCGGACGCCCGGCGGCACGGCGTACGGGTCCGCGGGGTGGACGTCAACGCCAGCGCGGCCCGGCCGACCCTGGAGCCGTACCAGGGGCCGACCCCCAGCCCGCCGCTCACCGCCGGGCGGCCGCAGCCCGCGATCCGGCTGGGCCTGGACACCGTCCGAGGCATCGGCGCACCGCAGGCCGAGGCGATCGCGGCCGGGCGCCCGTACGCGGACCTGGAGGACTTCGCCCGCCGGACCGGCCTGTCCGCGCCGGCCCTGGAGGCCCTCGCCGCGGCGGGCGCGTTCGGCTGCTTCGGACTGAACCGGCGGCAGGCGCTCTGGTCGGCGGGCGCCTTCGCCGGGGTCTCGGCGGCGCTGCTCCCGGGCACCACGCCCGGCACCGAGGCGCCGCCGCTGCCCGGGATGACCCCGGTGGAGGAGACCATCGCCGACCTCTGGGCCACCGGCTCCTCCGCCACCAGCCACCCCGTCCAGCACCTGCGGGCGCACCTGGAACGCGGCGGCGCGCTGTCGGCCGCCGAACTGCCGGACATCGCGCAGGGCACCGCCGTCGTGGTCGGCGGCCTGGTGACGCACCGCCAGCGGCCGCCGACGGCGGGCGGGGTGCTGTTCCTCAGCCTGGAGGACGAGACCGGTCTGATCAACGTGATCTGCAGCCGCCCGGTCTGGGAGTCCCAGCGCCGTACCGCCCTGGACCGGGCCGGCCTGCTGGTCCACGGCCACATCGAACGCGACCGGGGCGCCACCAACCTGGTCGCCACCCGGCTCAGCCCCCTGCGGATCGGGCTGTGACCTCCAGACTTGTGCCGCCCGGGGCGGCAGCCCGGTGTCCGGTGGTACGGCGCGGCGCAGGGGGAATTCCATCATTCGTCAACGAACTCTGCCTATCGCCGGAAGGAGTGGTTTGGCTTTTCCCTCCTGGTATTTGACGATGACTCAGGCGGAGGCGCCACCCGCGTCCCGCCCCTTTCCGGGCGCACCGGCGAAGGCCTGGGCGATCGGCAGCCAGGCCGTCGCCACCTCGCCGGAGGCGGTCAGCCCAAGGTCGTCCTGGTGCCGGCGCTGGGTCACCAGCAGGCAGAAGTCCAGGGCGGGCCCGCTCACCCGGTCCACCGCGTCCTCGGGGCCCCAGGCCCAGGGCTCCCCGTCGGGCCCGGTCAGCTCCACCCGGACCGGGGCCTCGGGCGCCGGCAGCCCGTGCAGCGTGAAGGCGAACCCCATCGTCCGCACCCCCAGGTGTGCGATGTGCCGCAGCCGCGCCGACGGCTCGCGCACCGCGCCGAGCGCGTCCGCGACGTCCTGTCCGTGTGCCCAGGTCTCCATCAGCCGGGCCGTGGCCATCGAGGCCGGCTTCATCGGCGGCCCGAACCACGGCAGCCGGATGTCGGCCGGTGCCGCGTCCAGCACCGCCAGCACCTGCTCCCGACCGGCCCGCCAGCGCGCCAGCAGCGCCCGGGGCTCCTCGGCCGCACCGCGGGCCGCCCCCTCCTCCACCGGGTCGGCGCCAGCCGCGAGCAGCTCCCCGAAGAGCCCGCCGATCGCCTCGCCGAAGGCCTCCGCGTCACGCGCCGACAGGGTGGCCCAGTCGTCCGTCCACGCCAGGTGGGCGATCTGGTGGGCGATCGTCCAGCCCTCGGCCGGTGTCGGGAGGGCCCACTGCTCCGGCGCCAGCCCGGCCACCAGGCCGTCCAGCACCTCGCTCTCGGCCCGCAGGTCGGCCAGCAGGCCGTCCAGGACGTTCGGACCCTTCGGCTTCGGGCTCGGGCTCGGGCTCGTCATCGGCATCCCCATTCTCATCGGTCAGTGCTGACCCATCGGTAACCCAAGGCCGCACCCTACGGGCCGCCGGGCGGCTCCACCGGGGACTCCATCGAACACGCACGTCACGAGCCGCGTCACGAGCCGCGTCACGACCCTCGCCAAGACCTGCGTCACGGCTCTCGCCACCGGCCGCACCGCGTGTGACAATCGCGCGATGACCAGGGCTGCGGACACCCCCCTCCGGGCGGCCGACGGCGTTGCCACGCGCGCCACCCGTACCGCCTACCCCGCTTTTCCCGCCTGCCCCGGCGGCCCTGCGGGCCCCGCCGTGGATCCCGTTGCGGATCCCGCCGGCGATCTCGCCGCCAGGGCCGCCGAGCTGGTCCGGGACGCGGTGCTCGGCGACCTCGCCCGCCGGGTGGTGGCCGACTGCGGCGCCGACGTCGGCCTGGTCGGCGTGCCAGGCACCGGCACCGGCGCTCGCACCGGCACCGGCACCGGCCGAGCGGCGGCCGGCCCCGCGGGGATGGTGCTGTGCCACTGGGCCGGCACCCGGGCCGATCTGCTGCACGACCTCGCCGTCCCCGCCGGGACCGGCCTCGGCGGCCGGGCGCTGGCCGAGCGCGCCCCCAGCTGGGTGCCCGACTACCGGGCCGCCACCACCATCTCGCACCACTACGACGCGGCGGTCACCGCCGAGGACCTCTACGCGATGCTCACCGTGCCGCTGCTGCACGGCGGCACGGTGCACGGCGTGGTGTACGCCTCGCTGCGCGCCGTCGTCCCGTTCGGGGACGTCCGGATCGCCGCCGTCAGCAGGCTCGCCGCGGCCGCCACCCGGGCGCTGGCCGGCGCTGCCGCCTGGGCCGGCCCGGCGGTCGCGGCGCCGCGGGCCGCGCTGACCCGGCGCGAGCACGAGGTGCTGAGCTGGGCGGCGACCGGCCGGACCAACCCGGAGATCGCCGCCCAGCTGGGCCTCACCTGCAACACCGTGACCGGCTACCTGAAGAGCGCCATGCACAAGCTCGGCGCCCGCAACCGGACCGAACTCGCGCTCGTCGCCCGGGAGTCGGGCCTGATCGGCTGACCCGACTGAGCTGATCCGACCCGGCAGAGCGGCTGATCCAGCAGGCCGCCCGACCCGGCAGACCGGCTGCGCGCGCCTCAGTTGACCTTGCGCTCCCGCCCGGCCCAGTACGGCTCGCGCAGCCGGAACTTCTGCAGCTTGCCGGTCGTGGTGCGCGGCAGCGTGTCCCGGAACTCCACCGAGGTGGGCGACTTGTAGCCCGCCAGCCGCTGCTTGCAGTGCGCGATGAGCTCCGCCTCCCCGGCGTCCTGCCCGGGCTTGAGCACCACCAGCGCCTTGACCGTCTCGCCCCACTTCTCGTCCGGCACGCCGATCACCGCGACCTCGGCCACCGCGGGGTGGTCGTAGAGGCAGTCCTCCACCTCGATCGAGGAGACGTTCTCCCCGCCGCTGATGATGACGTCCTTCTTCCGGTCCGAGATGGTCAGGTAGCCGTCGGTGAGCGTCCCGCCGTCCCCGGTGTGGAACCAGCCGTCCCGGACCGCCTCCGAAGTCTCCTGCGGCTGCTGCCAGTAGCCGTCCATCACGACGTTGGAGCGCACCAGCACCTCGCCCTGGTGGTCGACCCGCAGCTGGTTGCCGAGGGCCGGGGCGCCCGCCTGGACGAGCTTCTCCGCCCTTTCGGCGGACGGCAGTTCGTCCCACTCCGCGCGGGTGCGGTTGACCGTCACCACCGGCGAGGTCTCGGTCAGGCCGTAGATCTGCAGGAACTCCCAGCCGAGTTCGGACTCGATGCGTTGCACCACCGAGGTCGGCGGCGGCGCGCCGGCCACGATGATCCGCACCCGGTCCCGGCCGGGGATCGGTCCGTCCCAGTCGGCGGCGGCGTCCAGCACCATCGAGACCACCGCGGGCGCCCCGCACAGGAAGGTCACGCCGTGCTCGTCGATCCTGCGCAGGATCTCGGCGCCGTCCACCTTGCGCAGCACGATGTGCCGGGCGCCCAGGCCGGTGAGCGCGAACGGCAGGCCCCAGCCGTTCGCGTGGAACATCGGCAGGGTGTGCAGGTAGACGTCCCGGTCGCCGGCCCCGAAGTGCAGGCCCATCAGTACGGCGTTCAGCCAGATGTTCCGGTGGGTGAGCTGAACGCCCTTGGGGCGCGCGGTGGTTCCACTGGTGTAGTTGAGCGTGGCGGTGTCGTTCTCGGAGATCTCGTACCGGCGCGGCGCACGGTCGAAGTCGTACAGCAGGGCGTCGCTGTCCTCGCCGATCACGAACGTGTGCTTGGCGGTGACCCCGGACAGCGTGTCGGCGACCTCGGGGTCGAGCAGCAGCACGGACGCGCCGCTCTGCTCGACGATGTACGCGACCTCCTCCGCCTTCAGACGGAAGTTGACCGGCACCAGCACCCGGCCGTGCCCGCTCACGCCGTACATCGAGGTCATCAGCCGGGCCGAGTTGTGCGAGACGATCGCGACCCGTTCGCCCGGTCCGACGCCCAGCCGGTCCAGTCCGGCCGCCTGTGCCCGTGCCAGTTCGGCGATCCGACGGTAGCTCAGCTCGCCCCAGGACCGGGCGGGTTGGTCCGGCTCGTCGACGATGCCGACCCGGTCGCCGTAGACCAGCTCGGCCCGGTCGAGGAAGTCCATCACGGAGAGTGGAATCTGCATGCGCCCACTGTCCTCCGCGCGCCGCCCGCTGCACACCCCCGATCGGGGGTGTCACCCGTACGGCAGCCGTACGGCAGCCGTCGGGCGGACCGGCCCGGCGGGACCGGTGCGCTCAGGCGTCCCCGCCCACCCGTGCCAGGGCCGCGGCCAGCCGGTCCCGGGCCGCCGTCTGGGTGGCGATCCGGCGCTCCAGGACGGCCAGTCGCTCCCGGGCGACCCGCAGCAGCTCGGTGCTCGGCGGCTTGGCCAGCACGTCGCCGTCCAGGCAGGGCATCAGCAGCTGGATGTCCTCCAGGGTGAACCCGGAGTCCAGCAGGGAGCGGATGTTGCGGACCCGCACCGCCTGCGAGGCGTCGTACACCCGGTAGCCGTTGGCCGCGCGGGCCGAGCTGATCAGCCGGGCCTGCTCGTAGTGGCGCAGCGCCCGTGCCGTGGTGCCCGTCGCCCGGGCCAGCTCTCCGATCCGCACCTGTCCTCGCCCCATCCTTGCGCGGCCCGTCACCCCACGACGGCGCCTCCGTCCACGGGCAACACTACTCCGGTGACGAACGAGGCCTGCGGGGATGCGAGTTGCGTGATCGCCCAGGCCACCTCGGTGGGCAGGCCGATCCGTCCAAGCGGGGTGTGACCGATCTGCCACCGCCGGACGGCGTCCTGCTGCGCCCGGCTCAGCCCGGAGTGCTCGCCGATCGGGGTCTCGATCGCCCCGGGCGCCACCGCCACCACCCGCACCCCGCGCGGCGCCAGCTCCACCGCCCAGCTGCGGGTGACCACCTCCAGCGCGGCCTTGCTCGCCGCGTACACCGAGTTCCCCGGCCAACCCCGCTGGCCCACCGAGGTGCTGACGTTGACGATCACGCCGCGGCTCGCCTCCAGGGCCGGCAGCGCGGCCTGGCTGAGCAGCACGGCGGCGATCAGGTTGGTCGCCAGCTGGGCCTCGATCCCGTCCGCCGTGAGGCTCCCGATCCCGCCGCTGCGGACGATCCCGGCGTTGTTGACCAGGACGTCCAGCCGCCCGTGCCGGTCCAGTACCTCGCGGACGACCGCCTCCGGCGCCTCGGCGTCGGTGATGTCCGCGACCAGCGGGTGGATCCGCCCGGGGTGGCTCCGCGCGGTGTCCGCCAGCGGTTCGGCCCGCCGCCCGACCACCACCACCTCCACCTCGGGCCCCTGTCCGGCGAAGGCGTGGGCGGTGGCCCGCCCGATCCCGGTCCCGGCACCGGTGACCAGGACGACTCTCGGGGTGGTGGAGGGCTGTGCTGAGAAGTTCATGTTTCAAAGAGTGCAACCCTGCCGCCAGTGTCAAGGTCAAGGCCCCGGCAAAAGGAAGTCGCACGTCCGTTTGCTGAGCCGGCCGCGAACAGGGTGGGGGAGCGGGAGTCACGCGGGCCCACCGACTGTTAGGAAGGTCGGGCACACACCCGCGCACGGCGCCGAGCCCACCCGCCCGGCAGTCACGCACCGGGCGCACCGATCCCACGGGGAGACACGCATGAGCGACGAACGGGACGAACACACCGGGAGTCTGTACGACGCCGTCGGCGGCATCGAGGCACTGCGGCGGCTGAGCAACACCTTCTACGACGGAGTGCTGGCGGACGCGCTGCTGGCCCCCGTCTTCGCGAACTTCACCACCACCCACATCGAGCACGTCGCCGTCTGGCTGGCCGAGGTCTTCGACGGCCCGGCCCGCTTCACCGGCGAGCTCGGCGGCCACCAGGCACTGCTCCGCAGGCACCTCGGCCTGTCGATCACCGAGGAGCAGCGCGAGCGCTGGATGGAGCTGATGGCCGTCGCGGTCCGCAAGGAGCTGCCGGAGGACGAGCTGCTGCGCCGCCGGGTGCTGGAGTACTTCGACTGGGGCACCAGGATCGCCAGGGACGTCTCGGGCGCCCCGGTCGGCGCGGACCTCGGGGACCCGGGCCCGACGCCGCGCTGGGGCTGGGAGGGCCTGGAGAAGTGACGGCCCCGCTCACCGGCCCCGCTCCGGCGGCGTCCGGCCTGCTCCTGCGGCCGTTCCGGGACGAGGACGCCCCGGCCCTGGTCGAGGTCTACCGCGATCCGGTGCTGCGGCACTTCACCCAGGCCCCGGTGACGGACGAGGCCGACGCCGCCCGCTGGCTGGACGTCCAGCGCAGGGGCTGGGCGGACGGCGACCGCTGCAGCTTCGCGGTGCTGGAGGAGGAGAGCGGCACCCTGGTCGCCAACGTGGTGCTCAAGCGCGGCGCCGCCGGCGGCCCCCGCGCCGAGGTGGGCTACTGGACGGCGGCCGCCGCGCGCGGCCGCGGCGTGGCGCCGCGTGCGCTGGAGGCGCTCACCCGCTGGGCGTTCGAGGCCTTCGCCGCCGACGGCCTCGTCCGGCTCGACCTGCTGCACCAGGTGGACAACCGGGCCTCCTGCCAAGTGGCGGAGAAGACCGGATACCGCTTCGAGACCGTGCTCCCGGCCCGGCCGCCGTTCCCGCTGGACGGCCATCTGCACAGCCGTGCCGCGGTGCCCGCCGGATAACGGCTGGACCGGGGAGGAGCGGCGGGTCAGAGTGGCCTCATGGCTTCTCTTGTACGACACGTGACGATCGATTGCGCCGACGCCTACCCGCTCGCCGAGTTCTGGGTGAAGGTGCTGGACGGCAAGCTGGGCGAGGGCGACGAGCCGGGCGACCCGGAGGTGCTGGTGGAGTCGGCCGGGGCCGGGCTGCTGTTCATCGTGGTGCCCGAGGGCAAATCGGTGAAGAACCGCATCCACCTGGACCTCAAGCCGCTGGACCGCACCCGCGACGAGGAGGTGGAGCGCCTGCTGGCCCTGGGCGCGACCCTGGTCGAGGACCACCGCGCGCCGGACGGCAGCGGCTGGGCGACCCTCGCGGACCCGGAGGGCAACGAGTTCTGCGTCGAGCGCAGCGCCGCCGAGCGGGCCGCGACCGGCGGCTGACGCGGGCTCGGGAGCCCCGGCGGGCCGGGCCGGCGATCCGGCCCGGCCCGTCGCGCCCGGCCGATCCGGGGATCGGCCGGGGAGCTGGTTGCCGTGGTTCGAGAGCCAGGCCCCCAGGGCCTCAGCCCAGCTGGATCGAACGCTTCGCCAGCCCCATCCAGAACCCGTCGATCACGCTGCGCTGGCTGCCGAGGTCGGCCTCCCCGGCGCCCAGGGTGACGAACAGCGGGGCGAAGTGCTCGGTGCGCGGGTGGGCGAGCCGCCCGGCCGGGGCCTTCTGCTCGAAGTCGAGCAGCGCGTCGAGGTCCTGCGAGTCCAGGGCGCGCCGCCCCCAGTCGTCGAACTCGGCCATCACGGACGTCACCCGGCCGTCCGAGCTGAGCGCCCGCAGGTTGTGGGTGAAGAAGCCGCTGCCGACGATCAGGACGCCCTCGTCGCGCAGCGGGGCGAGCCGGCGGCCGATCTCCAGCAGTCGCTGCGGGTCCAGGGTGGGCATGGACACCTGCAGGACGGGGATGTCCGCGTCCGGGAACATCTCGACCAGCGGCACGTACGCGCCGTGGTCCAGGCCCCGGTCCGGGATGTCCTGGACGGGGGTGCCGGGGGCGCGCAGCAGCTTGCGCACGCGCTCGGCGAGCTCCGGCGCGCCGGGGGCGGCGTACCGCACCCGGTAGTAGTGCTCGGGGAAGCCCCAGAAGTCGTAGACCAGCGGCACGGTGGTGACGGCGCCGAGTGCGAGCGGCGCCTCCTCCCAGTGCGCGGAGACCATCAGGACGGCCTTGGGCCGCGGGAGGCCGGCCGACCAGGCGGCCAGCTCGCCGGGCCAGACCGGGTCGTCCGCCAGCGGCGGCGCGCCGTGCGAGAGGTAGAGGGTGGGCATACGCTCGGGGGCTGCGGTGCTCATGGCGTCTCTCCTCGGGTTCCTCGGGGCTCCGCGAGGTTCCGGTCCCAGGTGGACCCCGGCGGGTCGCAGGTAGTTCAATATTGAACCTTGACACCTCGACGGTACACCTTGGTTCGAATTTGAACAACAGGAGTACGATTCCCCCATGCCCTCCCTGAACGACCCCCGTTGGCTGGACCAGGACGAAATGGCCGCCTGGCGGGGTTTCGTCACCGCGAGCAACCTGCTCAACCGCCGCCTGGAGCGCCAGCTCAAGGAGGACTCGGGCCTCTCGCACACCCAGTACGAAGTCCTGGTGCACCTCTCCGCCGCCCCGGCCGGGTCGCTGCGGATGACCGAGCTGGCGGAGAAGCTGGTCACCTCCAAGAGCGGTCTGACCTACCAGGTCACCCAGTTGGAGCGGATGGGCCTGGTCGGCCGCCGCTCCTGCCCGAGCGATGTGCGCGGCGTCTTCGCCGAGCTCACCGAACAGGGCTGCGAGGCCCTGCGCCAGGCGGCCCCCGGGCACGTCGCGCTGGTCCGCGAGCTGCTGATCGACGTGCTCAGCCGCGAGCAGCTCGCCGTCCTCGCCGAGGGCCTCGGCGAGGTCAGCGCCCGTCTGCGGCTCGACGACGGGGCGTGACGGCGGAGCACCGCGCCGCCCGCTCCAGCAGCAGCTCCCGCTCCCGGGCGTTGCGGGTCAGCGACGCCGCCCGCTCGAACTCGGCCCGGGCCTCCCCGCCCCGCCCCAGCCGCTCCAGCAGGTCCCCCCGCACGCTCGGCAGCAGGTGGTACCCGGCCAGGACGTCCGTCAGCGCGTCCAGCAGCTCCAGGCCGGCCGCCCGCCGGGGCTGGTGCGGGCCGCCGTGCGGGAGGCCTGGAAGTCCAGCAGCGCGGCCAGGCCGTGCACCTCCGGCTCCTCGGGCATCAGCGCGGCCAGTACCCGGGACAGCCGCAGGGCGTCCTCGCAGAGCGCCGGCCGCAGCAGGTCGTCGCCGGCCGTGGCCGAGTACCCCTCGTTGAAGATCAGGTAGACGACCTCCAGCACGGAGGAGAGCCGGGCCGCCCGGTCCGCGCCGTACGGCACCTCGAAGGGCACCCGCGCCGCGGCGAGACTCCGTTTGGCGCGGACGATCCGCTGGGCGACGGCCGACTCGGCGGCCAGGAACGCCCGGGCGATCTCCTGGGTGGTCAGCCCGCCCAGCAGCCGCAGCGTGAGCGCGATCCTGGCCTGCTCCGACAGCGTCGGGCGTCATGGTGGGGGCGTCCTGCTCGTTGATGCGGATCAGCGTGCTGGCGGAGAGCAATACTCGATTGCGCCGAATGCGTCCGCGGCGCACTCACGAACAGTGACCGAGGGCGGGACAGCCATCGGGTCTCACCCGATCTGCGCTGGATGGTCGAGTACCGGTGCGGTCCACCGGGCCCAGCAGCCCTGCACGTAGTCACGCATTCGGCGTCCGGGGCTCGACCCGCGTGAAGCGGGCCTCGATCCGCGGAAGGAGTTCGTCCAGTTCCCGATCCCGTGCATCCGTCAGATCGTCGCTCACGCGATGAGCTGTCCGCGGCGTTGCCAATACATGCGGCGCGGCCACCCGTTCGCGCGACATCCCCGCGAACACCCCTCCGTCCCTGGCGCAGCCCGGCTACACTCACCGCCACCAGGCCGCTGACCAGGGAAAACGAAGAAGTCTCACTGGAGTACTAGGGTTCCAACAGGTTCGCCGCTCTCATGCTTGCAAGAAGTGAGTTGAAGTTCGCGTTCAGTTCGGCGATGGTCGTCGCTGTGGAATCGGCTTGGTTTTTCGCGCGTTGCGGCAGCGGCTCTATGGCCCAGGAGTTTTTAGGGGCATCCAGATCGTAGAGTGTTTGCCATATCAGATTTTTATCCGTGGTTGTGCCGCCGATGTTTGGATTCCAAAGCGGCTCTGTCTGGCCGGACGTTTTGGACAGGGGATACGACGGTGGGTCTGTGGTGTATGAGAGCAGCCGGTAGACATGCGCGTTGCCGTTGGGATGCGCTGGCTTGACTGTCTGCCCTATGGCGTAGTGCTTTTTACTGGTCCATGAGTTAGTGGCCCTTCCGCATGCCGCCTTCACTGCCCACCCGATGCCCTCGTTACGCTTCGCGAATCCGGTGCCGTTGAGGATCAAGTCGCCCGGGGCGTAGAAATTGCATCTACCGATGCTACCGGTATTGGCGACGAGGGGACTCCCCGTATGGGAGACAGCGATGCGCCGTTCGCCGTAGTAGATGGATCCTATCCAGATATCCGGAAACATGAGAGTGCCGGGGGCGGGGCCATGCTCATACATGGTATGCCAGTATGCGGGGAGGAGTGACGCTCCACTTGTGAGTCCCGTTTGCAGTCGCTGCCCCTGGGCGAGCGTGTGGGGCGAAACTTCAGTACGGAAGAAGGGGATTGATGTACCGTCCGGCTTTTCGAAGCCGAAATCCTGAATTATGGCCGGTCCTGGCGGGTGAGGCGTACCTCCGAGCCAGTTGAATGTCGCGGGCTTATTGACGTAGGAGCCTTCGCATCTCCATACCAACCCTTCATGCTCGGACACGGTATTCCCGGTTACGGTTGCGCTCTGCCAGTCGGGAGGATTTTCGGGGGGCATGCGCTTACTTCCGTATGTGCGCCCCGCCCTAATTGCCCGATACCAATATCCATTTCCGGGCTCGCATAGTTCATCTAGTTCGATTTGAACTCCAATGCCGCTTTCGCCTGTGCCTCGGTAGGGAGGTGTAGACGAATATCCATTTCTGACGCCCATGCTGGGAGGGCCTTGAACCATAGGCCCGTAGCCCCAGTACCAAGAATCCCGGGAAATCTCTATGTCGCCTCCCACTACGACTACATTTACTCCCCGGAAGAGCGAGGGCTCGCGTCCTTCTGCATAGCACCCGATGTACGTGGCGCATGTAGGTCCGTCGGTGCGATCGCAGTAGTAGTTTCGCCCATTGTTTGCCTGGGCGTGGCAGGCGACAAAGGTGCAGCCCAAAAATGAATGGTCATGAATTCCGTCACGGCCATTGTTCGAGGCATCGACACCCATGACGAGCATCGAATTGGTGTTATCGTTCCCATGGCTGCCGATATCCAGGCCATGCTGTCCGTTGAAATAGAGGAGGCAGCCGTATATCTGTGTGCAGTTCGTATTTACTACTGGCGGAACGAAGTGCGAGTAGATTGTAATCCCATTGCGTCTGAAGCCGTTAACGGCCACATTTTCAAGCAAAGGGCCATGCGCCATGACGCGCACGCCGTCCATCTCGGGATTCTGGGCCGACATTCCCTGTCCGGGGCGCGGTTGCAGGCCGAATTGGCGAATGATGCCCCAGTCTGCGCGACCGCGATGACGAGTGGGGACGTGGACAGGATCAGGTTCCGTCATCGCAGCGCCCGTCTCCCAGCCCGTCAGGGCTACGGCACAAAAGATTTCCTTCCCGTCGACTTGTCCGATTCCGCTAGCACTGGAAAGGCTGAAATCCCCATGCTCCATATCCGCCAGTATGCGGGTGGTGCCGCCGAAATTATTTGCGGTGAGCCCGGCGCCTGCACCTTCCAGAACGCAGCTATTTGAGACGATTAGAGGTTTATCGATGAGATAGTCGCCGGGGGGCAGGTAGACAATTTTTCCGAAGGATTGCGACTCAAGCCCACCTATCTCACTTCGCGCCGCGCAATCCAAGGCCCGCTGGATCGCTTCCCTGTCGAGGGCCGCGCCATCTCCGACAGCGCCGAATTCCAGCACGCTCAGGCGACTGTTGAGGCGTGGTCTGATTGTCACCGTACCTGAGGCGTCGCAATCACCTATCCAGTTTGGTGCGCTCGTGCAGTGCGCATCCGTAGCGCGGACGAGTTGTCCCGAATCGTTGACCCCAACTGCGGTAGCGAGGCCATTACCTAGCCCGCCAAAAATTCCCCCAGTTTGAACCTTGACGTTTTGCCCGCTATTTGCCGAGTCGAGTGCGACACCGAAAAACGGGCCGGTGTGCAAGAGTTTTGGCTCTACTGCGGGAGTGACGGTAGTAGGGGATCCTGTGGTCCGGACTGCCTGGCCGGCGTTGATGGGTTTCGCCGCGCGCAGGGTAACGATATCCATCAGAGCACCTCCTGCTGATGGGCACGGGGAATCAACCTCTATGGTTTCCTCAATCGAGGACCGCATTCGTGGCCCCCGAGAGCGCAGAGGTTTGGTACTGGGACGGCAGAGTCGCGCCGGGGAAAGACGAGACGAAGCGGGTACTGTCGTCGTCAGCTCCAGCTCAAAATGGTCGTCAGTTCGCCTTCTCCGCCCTAACAGTGTAGGCGCATCGACGCAACCGTGGCGATCCGGAGCTTAGTTTTCTTTTTCACTAGCGCAGCACAAAGGTACCGTCGCGGCAACTTGGAGATATAGGGCTGTAGGCCATCCCCGCTGGCGCGGGGAGCCGGCCGTTCGCCGAATCACCTGGAATCTCTCAGCGTTGCATAGGGTGACTATCGGAGCGCTGAGTTACCGCCGCCACCCCGATCTGAGTGGTGGGCGAGCCAGCTCGCTATATCCGCGCTGGGTCAGCATTTCTTGTTAAGAGCCAGTAGAGGATCATTCGGGACTCGTCGGGGCTTGTGCTGCTTGGAAGCGGCTGGCGACGCAGCTGGCGCGGTCCCCT
Source organism: Kitasatospora sp. NPDC058170 (assembly GCF_042883905.1). Lineage (NCBI taxonomy): Bacteria > Bacillati > Actinomycetota > Actinomycetes > Kitasatosporales > Streptomycetaceae > Kitasatospora > Kitasatospora sp. NPDC058170. The sequence continues at coordinate 62,191 of NZ_JBHVUV010000019.1, read as the reverse complement.
CCGTTCCATTTGTGCCAGTGGTGGGCGGTGCTGTCGGCGGCGCCCAGGAGATCGGCGAACATCTTCCAGTGGACCGCGCCGACGAGTGCCAGCCAGGCACCGTTGCGTGCCTTGCTGGCGCTGGGGATACCGAGGCGTTGGAGGCGTTGTTGCAGCGTGTTCGAGCTGAGCGGACGGGAGGGGCGAAGGTGGGGGAAGAGCTAGGGGGTCTCCTGGTCTTTGAGGGGCGCAGACAGGGGGCGGCGTTGCTGGCCGATGTACTCCTGCGCGTGCCGGACCGCGTTCAGGTCCCGCAGCGCGAAGCCGGTGAACATCCCGAAGGTGCTCAGGCACACCTGCGGCCACTCGTAGGCCGGATCGCTCAGGTAACTCAGGTAGAGCGCAAGGTCGTTCTGATACTTGCGCATCGTCGACGTGGCGACGGTGTCCGCGAGCATCGCCGACCACCGGTCGAACAACCGCCTGTCCCAGGCCGGCTCCCACGGATACCCGCCGGACATCGCTTGGACCTGGCGCGTGATACGAGCCCTGGTGTTGACCGTGTCCCAGGACAGCCGACGAGCCCGGTGGTGGTCCGCGAAGCCTTGCAGCGTCTTCTCGAAGACAGCCTCCTCGGGGCGGAGCATCGCCACACCCGGCAGCACATGCAGCGTCGCGACGCCCGGAACAGCTACCGAGCCCCCTGAGGCACTTCGACCCATCCGTCACCCTCCGTTTCTGGTACAGGGCCGTACCTTCCACACGGTGATGCGTAGCGCGCGACACTGGTGCAGTGATTGCACCACGATCGAGGCAATCGCAGGCCAACCCGCACGCGGAACTGATGGATCGTGATACAACCCGAACCAACCGGGCAACGCACGTTCTCCTGGCCGGGGGTAACACCGCTGGCCTCCTGGTGTGCACGTGCCGCAACATTGCTCGAAGTCATGAAGCGCGGCATGGTGACTCCTCGGTGCGATGCGGTTCGTTCGGTGCGTTTCGGTACGAGCGGCGGGGCCTTTCCCCGCCTCTCACCCCTGCGTCGAACGGGAGACGGCCGGATCGACAGGCCGCCCCGGAATTCTTCCGAGAAGTCCTCGACCGGGCCACCGGAGCGGCGGCCGGGCCTCCTGAGCCGCTGCCGCCGCCTTGAGGCCGGACAGGATCTAGCGGGCCGGGGCCGCCACCGGCGCGGGCGGCCGCTCCGGCGCGCAGAGCAGCGCCGCCCGCAGGTCGAGGCGGTCCTGGAGCCGGGCCAGGTTGCGGCCGGTGAGCTCCTCGATCCGCCGGATCCGGTAGTGCACCGTGTTCACGTGGATGTGCAGCGACTCGGCCGTCCGCGCCCACGAGCCGTCGTGGTCCAGGAAGACCGCCAGCGTGCCGAGCAGCGAGACGCTGTTCTCCCGGTCGTGCGCGGCCAGCGGTGCCAGCAGCCGGGCGTGGAACGCCGCCGTGACCTCCGGCGGGATGCCGCGCAGCAGCCCGGCCAGCGAGTCCAGCTCGGCGGCGCTGCCGACCGGGCCGGCCGAGCCCTCCAGCACGTACCGGGCCTGCACCAGCGCGGCCCGCAGCGGCCCGGTGGCGGGCGGTGCCGCCGGGCCGACCCCGACCCGCAGGGTGCGCCGCCCGGTCAGCCGGGCCTGCAGCGCGGGCCGCGCCCGGCGCAGTCGTTCGGCGACCCGCTCGGCGGGGGCGGCGACCAGTGCGGCCGCCCGTCCGGCCCGGTCCGCCCCGGCGGCGTACGGCTCGCCCAGCGGCTCCAACGCCTCCGCGAGCGCCTGCGCGGCCCACCCGGCCGGGACTTCGCCGGCCCGCCCGCCGTCGATCCGCGCGGTCACCGCGACCAGCGGCGCGGGCCCCGGCAGACCGCAGGCGGCCAGCGCTTCGGCGAGGTCGGCCGGCCCGTCCCCGCCGAGCACGTCCAGCAGTCGCCCGGCGGCCAGCCGTCGCACCGCCGCCTCCGCGTGCGCCCTGGTGGCGAGCGGGGCGAGCAGCTCGGCCAGCCCCTGCCACAGCGGCTCGGCCCCGGCGTCCCGGACGTGCGGCCGCAGTCGCCACCCGTCGAACGGCGAGCCGTCCTGGGGCCCGACCGCCGGCCCGCCGTCCCCACGCTCGGCCGGCGGCGCGGGCGAGGCGGTGGCCGCCACCAGCCGCCCGCCGGCCGTCAGGACCGAGCAGTCCGGCACCCCGAGCCGCCCCACCGCGTGCGCCAGCACCTCCCCGGCCCCGGCGCCCGCACGGGTCAGTTCGGCGAGCTCACGCCGCACGGTGTCCGGGATCGCCGCCGCGTCCTGCGCGCCGGCCCGCAGGTCGCCCCAGAGCCGCAGGTACACGCGGTCGGTGACGGCCCGGAAACTCGTCCCTGCGGGTACCGCGAGCAGCGGGATGCCGTGGGTGCGGCAGGCGTCCACCAGGCTCTGCGGCACGCTGCCGTGCGTGCCCTCGCCCGCCAGCAGCGCCGCGACGCCCGCGCTGCGCAGCGCGGTGGCGAAGCGCAGCGCCCCGGAGGCGTCGGCGGGCTGCCACCAGACCAGCCCGGTGAGGACGACCTCGCCGGGCTGCAGGTAGCGGGCCGGGTCCTGGAGATCGGTGGAGCTGACACCGGCGACCTGCCGGGCGAGGAGGTCCGGCGTGCCCCAGGCCAGCCGGATGTCCAGGTCGTCCAGGTGCATTAGGTCTCCGACGATCATCTCTGGCTCCTTGTGCCTCCGCGCGGGACAACAGCTTGCAGGTGCAAGCTTCAGGTGCGCATAGGCATCGTAAATGCAAGCCGGAGAGCGGCAATCCTCCTTGTTGGATCATCCAGCGCAGGCCCCCGCGGATGGTGTCCGGAACCAGTCGTCCGCACCGTTGCCGCCTTGCTTCAATCAGTGCGGGGCGCGCCGCAGTGTCTCCTCCGGTGCGCCCCACACCCCCCGCGTCCACACGTCCCACTTGTCGCAGCTGCGACCTGATCGGCTACTTGCCATCGCACATGCGGCTGAAATATTCCTTTCATCGCCGCATCTGCGAGTGCTGGTAACTTCTGGCGGGTAGCACCTCTCCCGGGCCGCACCGGCGCGGCCCGGGAGGAGCGTCCGGCATGGGAGCGTCCGCGAGAGTCCGCCTGCACGGCCACCTCGACCAGCCCGCCGAGCTGACCGTCGACCAGCTGCGCGCACTGCCCGCGCACCGGGTGGAGGTCAGTTTCGACTGCCTGGGCGAGGGTGAGCAGCGCCACGGTTACGAGGGTCCCGCCCTGTGGGACGTGCTGCGTGCCGCCGGCCCGCGGATCGACTTCACCGGCCGCAAGCAGCGGCTGCGCTTCCTGCTCTCCGTGACCGGCGCCGACGGCCACCGGGCCGTCGTCTCCTGGGCCGAGATCGATCCCGACTTCGGCGCCCAGCGGATCCTCCTCGCCACCAGCATGGACGGCGCCCCGCTCGACGACACGGGCCCGCAGCTGGTCGTCCCCGACGACCACTGCGGTGCCCGTTACGTCAGCGGCGTCACCGCCGTCTGGCTGGGCCCGCTCGGCGAACCGGCGGCCTGAGCCCCGGCGCCCGCGCGGGGTGCCTGTGCGGGGTGCTCGGGCGGGCCGCTCGGGCGGGGTGTCCGCGCTGGGCGCTCAGGTGAGACGCTCGCGTCCGGCGCCGGCGCGAGGCACTCACACGGTCGCGAGCGAGACCTCGGTCGACTTGATCAGGGCGACGACCGGCGAGCCGGCCTTCAGGCCCAGGTCGGCCACGGCGTCGGCGGTGATCGCGGCGGTGAGCTCGCCGCCCTCGACGGTGACCTTCACCCCGGCCATCGCCCCGCCGGTGGCGATCTCCGACACCGTCCCCGGGATCTGGTTGCGGATCGACAGCCCGGAGACCGGGCCGGTGGCCAGCGAGACCTCGGTGGACTTCACCAGGGCCCGCACCTCGCTGCCCTCGCCGAGGCCGAGCTCCTTGACGGCGTCCAGGGTGACGGCGGCCGTGAGCTGCTGCCCGGAGGCGAGGCGCACCTTCACGGTGGCCATGACCTCGCCGGTCGCGATCGCGGTGACCGTGCCGGGGATCTGGTTGCGGATGCTCAGGCTCATGGTGGTTCCTCGTTCTCTCGATCATGGAATGAAGCGGTCCCGATCGTGCCGCCTCCCACCCTAGGGGCAAGGAAAGACCAGGTCAGAGCGGTTCTGACGGCCCATCGCAGCTGCCAGGGCGCTCCGCGCGCAACCCTCTCAGCTGCGGGCCGCCGCCAGCTCAGCATCAGTACAGCGCTTGCTGAATTCAGCCATCGCTGTACTGTGGAGTCATGGAACCGACCAGCCCCACCCGTATCCCGCACCTCCCCTCCGAGGCGCAGGAAGCGGCCATGGAACGGGTCGGCAAGGCCCTTGCCGACACCAGCCGGCGCCGCATCCTGCTCGCCCTGCTCGCCGCCCCCCACTACCCGGCCGACCTCGCCGAGGAACTGGGCCTGACCAGGGCGAACGTCTCCAACCACCTCGCCTGCCTGCGGGACTGCGGCCTGGTGCGGACCGTCCCCGAGGGCCGCCGCACCCGCTACCACCTGGCCGACGACCGCCTGGCCCACGCCCTGCGGGACCTGCTCGAAGCCGTCCTGCCGCTCGACCCCGCCCGGGAGGAGCACTGACATGGGTGCCAACCACGCCCCTGCCCCCGCCACCGTCAGCGGTGCCTACCGCCGCCGGATGCTGCTCACCATCTCCGTCACCGCCACCGTCCTGGTCTTCCAGGTCGTCGGCGGCCTGCTCTCCGGCAGCCTCGCCCTGCTCGCCGACTCCGGGCACATGCTCACCGACCTCTCCGGTGTCACCCTCGCCCTGGTCGCCGTCCAGATCGCCCAGCGTTCGCCGACCCTCCGGCGCACCTTCGGCCACTACCGCCTGGAGATCCTGGCCGCGCTGGCCAACTCCCTCCTGTTGATCGGCGTCTTCGTCTGGGTCGCCTACGGCGCCGTCCGGCGCCTCGGCCAGCCGGTGGAGGTCCAGGGCGGCCTGATGCTGGTCGTCGCGCTCGTCGGCCTGGCCGCCAACCTGGTCGGCGTCGCCCTGCTGCGCGGCGGCAAGGACCACAGCCTCAACCTGCGCGGCGCCTACCTCGAAGTCCTCGGCGACGCCCTCGGATCGGTCGCGGCGATCGCCGCCGCCGTCGTCATCCAGCTCACCGGCTGGCAGTACGCCGACCCGATCGCCTCCCTCCTCATCGGCGTGATGATCCTCCCGCGGGCCTACCTCCTGCTCCGCGACGCCCTGCGCGTCCTGCTGGAGGCCACCCCCGAGGACGTCGACCTGGCCGCCCTGCGGACGCACCTGCTGGCCGAGGACGGCGTCGAGGAGGTCCACGACCTGCACGCCTGGACGGTCACCTCCGGCATGCCCGTCCTGACCGCCCACGTGGTCGCCGCCGAGGCCCCTGCCGACCTCCTCACCCGCCTCCGCACCTGCGCCGCCGACCACTTCGGCATCGCCCACACCACCCTCCAACTGGAGCCCGCAGCACGCCGCGCGTGCCCCACGCCAGCCCACGCCTGAGAGGTGTCCGAGGGCTGGCTACTTCGGCCAGCCCTCGGGGCGCCGTGCGATCCGTGCGAACTCCTCCGCGTCGACATGCAGCTGGAGCTGCGTCGGCGGTGGCAGCGAGGATCGCGAGTACTTCTCGCCGGGGCGCAGGTCGCTCATGTCGACGATGGTGCGCATGGACCGGGCGCCGTACCGGTATCGCGGGATCTCCAGAAAGGCTCGGGCAACCCCGTACTCGACGTCGTCCTCCACTGTGGTGATCCGACCGGACTTCCTCAGGTCCTCCAGGAGTCCGTGCAACAGTAGTGCGCGATGGATCAGGCGACTGGGTTCGTCGATGAGTTTGTCGTCGCTCGCGTTCAGCCCGGCGATGTCGAGATATCCGGACAGGCGGCTGATGAAGTCGACGGCCTTGGAATCGATGTACTCGGGCTGGAGGACGGCCGTGTTGAAGTCCTTGAATGTGCTGAAGATTCCTCCGGCGAATACGAAGATGGCGCGCCCGATCGGGCGCACGATCTGTCCCTGCTGGAAGCTTCCGTCCTGCATCGGGGAGAGGAAGTATCGGAGCCACGGGAGGCGCTCGCCCCGGAACGAGGTGTCGAACTCGTCCCAGAAGACGAGTGGCATCTCGCCCCGGAGGGACCGGTCCCGAACCTGATGAAACGCGTCGATCAGATTGTCTGTTTCGCTGAACTGGGAGAGGTTGAACTGAAGAGGAGGTGGCCCGTCCTCCTTCTTTCCTCGCTCGCTTTCCAGCTCGGCGACGACTTGACTGACAGCGAAGCTCTTACCGTCTCCGGGGGCCCCGAAGACCGCGACCGACCTGGGCTTGGTCTTCCCATCGTCGTCCAGATACTCCGTGATGAGCTTGCGTAGGGATCGGAGCCCCTCTATCTCGTTGCGATCTGCCGTGACCAGCTTGCCGAATCTCGCGATCGGGACGTCTACCAGAGCTTTCGGTCCGTCGCGAATGACGCGCACGGCGAGATCATAGGGATTCCCTCCCCGGAGTCTCTTGTCGAGGATCGACCAGCTGGCAGATGGTGGCGGATCGGTGAGGATTGGATTCGGAACCCGCCGTGCCACCCCGATCCTGGATGCCGCTGCCTCGATCTCGTCATCGGCGAGGGGGGCTCCGGTGTCTAGAGGAAAGAGGAGCTTCGGCCCGGCCTCCTTGGTGAATCCCTCGTCTATCTTAGCCGTTTCCGCCAGGGCTGATTTGATTCCTGCATCCAGGCATTCATGAATGGCCATCGGATCCAGTGTTTCCGAGCGCCGGGATTCGGTGTCGGGTGAGCTGTTCAGAGGGCACACTGACAGTCGTGCGGCGAGCTCTGCAACCAGTGCGGCACCGTAGCCGAACATGTGGCCGGTACCCTTTTGCTTTCGCAGCCATGGACCCTCCATCAGTTGGCTGTCGAAATAGAGAGAATACTTCCCGGGGTGGAAATTGTCGATCAGCAGTGCGCCGACCGGGCCGAAGGATACGATTATCCGAGGGCAAGTCTGGAGGGTCTTTAGGTTCGGATTTCTCTGAATCTCGGCCAGGATGTCCTGGGCGGAACGTTCCCAGGACAGGTCTGCGCTCACTTCCGCTCCGGCTTCGCGAAGGCTGGCAACTTTGACTACGGCGATCAGCCTGGACGCCAGCGAGTTGTCCGGCGACTTGAGTTCCCTGGCGATGGTGTTCCAGAGAGAGTCCCTCCGCCGGCTACTGATGCTGGTGCACCCGAGCTTGTAGACGATCCAGGTGGGCTCACCGCGTACGAGTTCGAGTAGCCCTTCCTTGGCGGCGCTCTCGCCGAATCCCAGTCCGGCGTCGTCGACGACCACGACGGCGAGGCGCTGCCCGTCCGACCGCTTGCCGAGCCGGACCTGGTACTTGTCCAGGCTGTGGGCGCGAGTGATTCCGAAGAACTGGTCGATTCGCCACCTTGCGGGCTTTTCACTAGCCGGGCCTGTCGATTCAGGGGCGGTTTCCCGAATGGTGTTGTAAGTGTGATGAAGGGTGGTGTCATCTATTTTTGGATATGTGATAGCGAAAGGAGATCTGACATCTGATGTCGGCGGAAGTCCTTTGGATAGATAGACGCGCTCGGTGGATCTGGTCACGAGCCTGTGCAGCAGGATGGCACCCCCGTGGTGCTGACATGCGCGGGTTGCCACCTTCAGGCGCTGGCCGATATCCGGTAAGCCTTTCGGTGACACGGTGATGGCCCAGTCGATCGTCGGATCCCCGGTGACGTAAATGATGGGCGGATGATTGCTGTCCACGGTAATCGCCTCGATGTGGACTTCTCCGGTCGCGCCGATTTGTACGTGCACGCCGGATGTCGGCAGGGAAATCCCTGACAGTTCCAGGCTGCGCGTCCCGACTACGGTACGTCAAGGGCTGCTCAGCCCACTTCGGCGACCAGGGCCCCCAGCCGACGCGGCGGGGAACTGATCACACCTTGTAGTGATGGGCGTCGCCCTTGGCGGGCCGCATCTCCGGGGGCAGCGGCCGGGCGTTCGACAGCTTCACCGCCATGCCGCGCGCGAGGTCGAAGGCCGCGACCGGGTCGCCCTGGGCCGTCCACGGCGTCGCGCCGCACCAGCGGCCGATCAGCCGGAACTGCTCCAGCGCCTTGGTGTGCAGCCCGGCCTTGCCGCAGTAGTAGGCGAGCAGGTGTCGCAGCATGGGCAGCCGCTTGTCCTCCTCGGGGACGGCCGCCAGCGCCGCCGCGACCTTCCGCAGCCGCTGCCTCCCCAACTCCCCGGCCAGGGAGGAGTGGTGGGTGTTGCGCTTCTCCAGCTCGACGAGCGCGTGCAGGTAGATCCCCGGCAGCGGGCTGCCGACGGGCGCGTGGTCCATGGCGCGCTTGGCGAAGGCGAGCATCTTCCGGTCGGAGCCGAACCACTTGGCGCACCAGTACTGCATGGCCTGCCAGTGCCCCTCGTAGTGGTGCGGGGCGCGGGCGGCCAGCCCGGCCCAGAGCGGCCTGAACTGCGCGGGCTTGTACCGGGCACCGCGCGCCGCCGTCACCATGACCACCCACGGGGCCGGGTCCTGCGGTGCCAGCAGCGTCGCCCGGCGGGCCGCCTCGATCGCGGCGGGCAGCAGCTCCCGGAACTTCGCCATGTTCGCGGCCGGGACGTCGGGCGCGTACCCGGATCCCCGGATCTCCCACGCGTGGTGCACCATCCGCTGGGCCTCCAGGGTGGCCGCGTCGCAGCTGTCCGGGTCGGCCGCCCGCCAGGCCGTCAGCCAGGCGTCGTTCTCCTCCGCGATGCTCGCCAGCAGCTCCAGTCGCGACCACCGCTCGTCCCAGTCCTGCCCGGCCGCCTCCACGTGCGCGGCGGCCGGACGCCAGTTCCCGCCCCAGGCGGCGTCGGCGACGGCCTGGGACTGCTTGATGCGCTCGGTGGACATCGGCGGCCCGGCCCGGTGCGGGTTGAGCCGGTCGCGGGGCACCAGGCCGTAGGCGGCCGGCTCGAAGCCGGTCGCGGCCCACTCCCTGGCCTTGGTGCTGCGGGACTTCTTCACGGCGAGGATGAGGAGAATCGCCGTCAGAGCGGCCAGGAAGTACGTCACGGAGGCGAATCATGGCTGGTGGGAGCCGGTTGACGCAACGAGGAAACGGCTCGCCGAGTACGCATTTCCGTGCAAACATGCCTAGGTGGGGACGACACTGCACGGCACCCTGGTGACTCTGCGCCCGGCGACCGCCGACGACATCCCGGCCCTCGCGGCCATCCGCGGCACGCCCGAGGTCTACGCCCGCTGGCGCGGCGGCGACGACCTGACCGGCGAGGTCGCCTCCGACCTCGACGACCCGGACACCGAGATCTTCGCGATCGAGCTGGGCGGCCGGGTGGTCGGCGCCATCCAGTGGTACGCGGAGAACGACGACGAGTACCGCCATGCGGGCATGGACATCTACCTCGATCCGGCCTGCCACGGCCACGGCGCGGGCACCGACGCCGTCCGCGTGCTGGCCCGCCACCTGATCGACCAGCACCACTACCACCGGCTGATCATCGACCCGGCCGCCGACAACGTGGCGGCGATCCGCTGCTACGAGAAGGTGGGGTTCCGGCCGGTGGGCACGATGCGCCAGTACGAGCGCGGTCTCGACGGCAGCTGGCACGACGGCCTGCTGATGGACCTGCTCGCCGCCGAACTCGTCCGCGGGGACGGCTGACGCCGGCCGGAACCGCCCGGCCGGAATCGCCCGGCCGGACTGCGGGCGGCGATCCGCCGGGTGCGAAAACCCGGTGGAACCGTGCCGCTCCCGCCGTCTATGGTCCGGGGATGAGCACTCGCACCTTCCGGATCACCGTCCGCGGCGTCTTCGACGGGCTCGGCGCCGACCAACGGGCCGAGCTGCAGGCCCGCGCCGCGGAACACGACGTGCTCCACGCGGCCTTCACCCCCGAGGGCCATCTCAGCTACGAGATCGCCGCCCGGCCCGCCTTCACCTTCCGCTTCCTCGACGAGGGTGAGGCGGAGGAGGACATCCTCCTCGCGACCGAGCGCGCCGAGGCCGCGGCCGAGGCCTGGATGACCGGGCGCGGCTACGGCTTCAAGAACCTGCGCTCCCAGGCCGAGGACCTCTCCCAGGCGCCCCTCGGCAAGCGCCAGCGCCGGGAGGCGAGCCGGAACCCGGCCTGACCCGGAACCCCGCCTGACCCGGGTGCCCGCCGCCTCGGCCGCCCCGCCCGGCCGGGGTGCCCCGTAGGCCCTCTGCGGTCTCAGTCGCCCGTCACCCCGTCGGTCCGCTCCCGCAGGAAGTCGGCGTGGCCGTTGTGCCGGGCGTACTCCTGGATCATCATCAGATAGACCCAGCGCAGGCTGAGCGGGACCCCGCGCGGGGACGGGAAGGTCTCGTCGAGGCCGCGCCCCGCCACCGCCGCGTCGCACGCCCCGACCTCGGCCCGGTACAGGCCGAAGTCCCGCTCCGCACAGGCCGGGTCGACTCCGTCGAGCCCCTCGTTGCCGTCCGACGGGCCGGTGAAGACCTCGCCGACGGCCTCGCCCGCGAAGCTGCGCCGGAACCACCATCGCTCCACCTCCGCCATGTGGCGGACCAGTCCGAGCAGGGTGAGGTCCGAGGGCTCCACGGCCGCCCGGGCCAGCTGGTCCGGATCCAGCCCGGAGGCCTTGGCCAGCAGCGTCTCCCGGTGCCAGTTCAGCCAGCCCTCCAGCATCCTGCGCTCGGGCACGTCGCCCAACTCGCCCAGCTGTGTGGTGCGCTCGACCTGTGGTGCCGTCCACGTCATGCGCCCACCCTGCACCGCCACCCCGGCGTGGTTCAACCGGCGGGGTTCAACCTGCGTGTTCAATCTGTGGCGTTCAACCGGCGGGGTCCGAGCCGGTGCGGGAAGTCCCCGTCCGTGCGCGGTCCTCGGCCCGTGCGGAGCTCCTCCTGCCGGACCGTCAGTAGGTGTGGTCCGCCGTCACGTCCGCCGAGAGGTTGAGGGCCTGCTCGGCCGCCGGCCCGCGCAGCGCCTGCAGGGTCAGGGTGAGGGCGTCGACCACGGTGAGGTGGGCGAGGCGGCTGGCGGTGGTCTCCAGACCGAAGACCAGGTCCTGGCCGCCCGCGACGAGGGTGTGGGTGGCGGCCTCGCTCAGCGGCGAGCGGGCGTAGCTGGTGAGGGCGATGACGGTGGCGCCCGCGGTGCGCGCCCGCCGGGCGGCGTCGACGGTGGTCGGGGTGGCGCCGGTGTGGCTGATGGCCACGCAGACGGCGGTGGAGGGGAGTTGGGCCGCGGCGAGCTGGGCGGTGATCGGGTCGGCGGGGGAGTCGACGAGGATGCCGAGGGCCCGCAGCCGGTAGGCGACGTCCAGGGCCACCGCGCCGGAGAGGCCCGCGCCGACCACCACCGCGTGGCTCGCGCCGTGCAGTGCCGCCGCCGCCTCCCTCAGGTCCTCGGCGGTGAGCGTGGTGGCGATGCCGTCGAGGGCCTCCCGGGCGGCGCGGACGGTGTCGGCGAGTGCCCGGGCCGCCGGATCCCGCTCCTCGGCCACCGAGGGGACGGGGTGCGGGGCCTGCCGGGCGGCCGCGATCTTGAGCTCCTGGTAGCCCCGGAACCCCAGCCGCTGACAGGCCCGCACCACGGAGGAGGGGGCGGTGCCGGCCAGCGCGGCGACGTCGCTGACGCTCAGGTGCACCAGGTCGACGCCCTTGTCCAGGACGACTTGGGCGACCCGGGCCTCGGTGCCGCGCAGCTCGCCGAGCCGCGCGCGGATGTGGGCGGCCAGCTGTGACTCCAGTACCGAAAATTCGGAACGCTCTTCCATGGATCTAGGATACCTTGGAATTCGATTCCAGATCCGTTGGAGGGGAGCTTCGCCATGTCCGCACTCGCGTCCTCGTCGCCGGGCGACACGGTGACGGTGCCGGCCGTCGTCCTCGTCGCCGCGGTCCTGCACGCCGTCTGGAACGGGCTGGCGCACCGGATCCACGACAAGCTGGTCGGCTTCGCCCTGATCAACCTCACCTACACCGCCTGCGCGGTCGTCCTGGTCGTGCTGAACCCGCTGCCGGCGGCTGCCGCCTGGCCCTACCTCATCGCCTCGGTGGTGATGCAGGTGACGTCCCAGATACTGCTCCTGCGGGCTTACCAACTGGGGGACTTCGGGCAGATGTACCCGATCGCGCGCGGTTCCGCACCGCTGCTGGTGGCCCTGCTCTCGGTGGTGGTGCTCGGCCAGTCCCTCGCCGGCGGGGAGCTGCTCGGCGTTGCGGTGATCTCCTTCGGCCTGATCGGCCTCGCCCTCGCCAAGGGCATACCCGGGCGGGCGCAGCTGCCCGCGCTCGGCGCGGCCGCCGGCACCGGCGTGATGATCGCCGCGTACACCGTGCTGGACGGCAGCGGGGTCCGCCACGCGGGCACCGTCGGCGGCTATGTCGCCTGGCTCTTCCTGCTCCAGGGGCCAGCGCTGGCGCTGATCGCCTGGGCCCGGCGGGGCCGCGCGCTGGCCACCGGGCTGCGGCCGGTGGCGGGGGTGGGCATCGTCGGCGGGGTGCTCTCGCTGACGGCCTACGGACTGGTGGTCTGGGCGCAGTCCCGGGGCAGTCTGGCGACGGTCGCGGCGCTGCGCGAGACCAGCATCGTCATAGCCGCGCTGATCGCCACGGTGGTCTTCCGCGAACGGCTCGGCCGGCTGCGGATGGCCGCCAGTGCGGCGGTCCTGGCCGGGATCGCCGTCCTGGAGCTCGCCCACCCCTGAAAGCGAGGTGGCCAGAAGCCCCGGCCCGGGCGCCTACCCGGTGCCGGTGCCGGAGCCGGTACCGGGGAGGAGCCGTCGGCCGGTCGGCACCGGTACCGGGTAGACCCGCTCCGGGGGAAGCAGCCGCTGCGCCTTCGCGGCCTGCCCTCCCTGGATCAGCTCGGCCACCCGCCGCGCCTGAGGAGTGACATCGGTGATACCGACGACCCACTCCTCGGCGAAGGTCCGGATCAGCCCCCGGCCGACGCCGACCTGAATGCTGTAGTGGTTGAGCGCGGCCCCCCGCAGCGAGCGCTCGGGATCCCACTGGACGTGGACGGCGGCCCGCGCGACCAACGCCGGATCGGAGGTGGTCGGAACGGCCTGGGAGAGCGCCTCCTCCCAGCCCTCCCGGGTGATCCGAACGGCGAGGACGCGTTCCTGCCCGGCCTTCCGGGCCCAGTTGCTGCGGTGCATCAGCCAGCGGAAGGAGGGCTTGATCCACGTCATCCGGTTGAAGGAGAACGGTGGGACGAACCGCTGCGCCCGGACCGCCGGGTCGGCCACGGCGGGCGTGTACGCCTGGTAGACCACGATCGTCCGGGCGTCGTAGTCGGCACGGACCTGGTAGAGGGCTGGCTGGGCTGACATGCAGCGCACCCTGCCAGTCGGCGCGCACCCCTGGCGAGCCGTTTTCCCCGGCGTCTGTCCGGCCGTCAGCCCGCAGCCGGGCCCGCAGCCGGGCCCGCAGTGCAGGCGCATCCGGGTACCCGCAGATCGGCAGCGACAGCTGGATCGGCAGCGGCAGCGGGCGGACACCGCATGTGTCCGCCCGCTCCCGGGTGGGCCTCAGCCCACCACGGCCGCCCGCACGCACAGGACGTCCGGCAGATGGGAGATCAGCAACGACCAGCTCTCGCCCTCGTCGGGGCTCGCGTAGACGTCGCCGGTGCGGTTGCCGAAGTAGATGCCGGCCGGTTCGGCGTCGTCGGTGCGCAGGGCGTCGCGCAGGACGACGCCGTAGTGGTCCTCGCCGGGCAGGCCCTTGGCGAGCGGGTGCCAGCTGTTGCCCGCGTCCTCGGTGCGGAAGATGCGGCAGCGGCGGTCCGGCGGCACGCGGTCATCGGAGCCGCCGAGCGGGAAGAGGTAGGCGGTGTCGGCCCGGCGGGGGTGGGCGGCGACGGCGAAGCCGAAGTCGGCGGGCAGCCCGTCGGTGACGAACTGCCAGCTCAGGCCCGCATCGTCACTGCGGTAGACGCCGCCGTGGTTCTGCAGGTAGAGGCGGTCCGGGTTCACGGCGTCCGCGGCGATCTTGTGCACGCACTGGCCGAACTCCGGGTACTGGCTCTCCTCCGGCAGGAACTCCGCCCGCAGCCCGGTGTTGGACGGCTCCCAGGCGGCGCCCCCGTCCTTGCTCCGGTAGACGCCGCCGCTGGAGATCGCGACCAGCAACTGCCCGGCGTCGCGCGCGTCGGTGAGGATCGTGTGCAGCCCCTGGCCGCCGTACCCGGCGCCCCACTCGGTCCGCTGCGGATGCTCCCAGAGCGACTCGACCAGGGCGAAGGTCTCGCCGCCGTCCTCGGAGCGGAACAGCGCCGCGGGCTCGGTGCCCGCGTACACCACGCCGGGCGCCTCGTCCCCGGCCGGATGGAGCTGCCAGACCCGGGTGAGCGAGGCACCGGTGTGCTCGGGGAAGCGGATGGCGGGTTTCGGCGGCTCGTACCAGCTCGCGCCGAGATCGTCCGAGCGCCAGACCGACGGGCCCCAGTGGCTGCTGTCGGCGCCGACCAGCAGCCGGACCCGGCCGGCCCGGCGGTCGATGGAGACGGAGTAGATCGCGTTCATCGGGAAATGCGGCCCGCTGAACTCCCAGTTCAGCCGGTCGCGGCTACGGCCGAGAAAGAGGCCCTTCTCGGTTCCGACGGCCAACAGCACCTCGGTCATGCCTCACCACCACCTGGTCGGTAAAACGGTTCCCACTGGAAATACCTCCACCGGGTCAGTCTCCTCTCCATCGCCCGGTGCCCACCCGCCGCCGCGCCGGTCTCCCCGCCGCGCCGGTCTCCCCGCCGCGCCGGTCTCCCCGCCGCGCCGTCCGCCCCGCGGGGCGACCGGCCACGGTCAGCCCCGGCACCCCTCCAGCAGCCGGAGCCACACCTCGCTGATCGTCGGGTACGCCGGTACCGCGTGCCAGAGCCGGTCGATCGGCACCTCGCCGACCACCGCGATCGTCGCCGAGTGCAGCAGCTCCGCGACGCCCGGCCCGACGAAGGTCGCGCCGACCAGCACCTGCCGGTCCAGGTCGAAGACCACCCGGGCCCGGCCCCGGTAGTCGTCGCCGTAGAGCGAGGCGCCCGCGACCGCGCCGAGGTCGTGGTCCACCGTCTTGACCCGCAGCCCGGCCCGCTCGGCGGCGTCCAGGGTCAGCCCGACCGCCGCGACCTCCGGTTCGGTGAAGACGACCTGCGGGGCCCCGGCGCTGTCGGCCGAGGCGGCGTGCGCGCCCCACCGCGCGGTGTCCAGCGTCCGCCCCTGGGCGCGGGCGACGATCGCCGCGCCCGCGATCCGGGCCTGGTACTTGCCCTGGTGGGTGAGCAGCGCTCGGTGGTTGACGTCCCCGGCCGCGTACAGCCAGTCGCCCTCGACCCCGAGCACCGTGCAGCTGTCGTCCACGTCCATCCAGCCGCCGGGCTTCAGACCGACCTGCTCCAGCCCGACATCGGCGGTGCGCGGCGCGCGCCCGGTCGCGTACAGCACCTCGTCGGCGGTCAGCCGCTCGCCGCCCTCCAGCAGCAGCGCCACCCCGACGCCGTCCACCCGCTCCAGCGAGGCCACCGAGACCCCGAACCGCAGCTCCACCCCGGCCGCGCGCAGCCCGTCCGCGACCAGCTCGCCCGCGAAGGGCTCCATCCGGGGCAGCAGGGCGTCGCCGCGCACCAGCACGACGACCTCCGAGCCGAGCGCCCGCCAGGCGGTCGCCATCTCCACGCCGACCACGCCGCCGCCGACCACCGCGAGCCGGCCGGGCACCGCGGGGGCGCCGGTGGCCTCGCGGTTGGTCCAGGGCCGGGCCTCGGCCAGACCGGGGACGCCCTCCGGCAGTACCGGCCGGCTGCCGGTGCAGACGGCGACGGCGTGCCGGGCGGTGAGCACCCGCTCGCTGCCGTCCTCCGCCTCGACCGTGACCGTCCGCTCGCCGGCCAGTCGGCCGTGCCCGCGGACCAGGTCGATCCCGGTGTCGCGCAGCCACTGCACCTGGCCGTCGTCCTGCCAGTGCGAGGCGAACGAGTCGCGCCGGGCCAGCACGGCCGCGGCGTCCAGGCCGCCGCCGACCGCCTCCCGCGCACCGGCCACCGCCCGGGCGGCGGCCAGCGCGGCCACCGGGCGCAGCAGCGCCTTGCTCGGCATGCAGGCCCAGTACGAGCACTCGCCGCCGACCAGTTCGGCCTCGACGATCACCGTGCGCAGCCCGGCGGCGGCGGTCCGGTCGGCGACGTTCTCGCCGGTCGGGCCCGCACCCACCACAATGACGTCGTACTCCTCCGGTGTGGTCGTCACGCGCGGTCCTCCGTGGTCTCGATCGCCACCCCGGCCCGCAGGGCGAGGGTGACGGGTGTGCGCTCGCAGATGTCGAGCAGCCGGGCGCGCTGGTCCGCGTCGAGGGCGCCGGTGAGGGCGACCCGACGGGAGATCCGGCCGGTGCTGCCGTTCGTCTCGTATCCGAGCCTGACCCGGACGGCCTCCAACGGCCACTCCTTGCGCTCCGCGTACATCCGCAGGGTGATGGCGGTGCACGAGCCGAGCGAGGAGAGCAGCAGGGCGAACGGCTCCGGGCCGCTGTCCGATCCGCCCCGGCGCACCGGCTCGTCGGCGGTCAGCTGGTGGGTGCCCGCCCTGACCTCCACGTGGAAGGGCGCGGCGTCGGCGCTGCCGGTCACCAGGGCGGTGGTGACGCGTCGGAACTCCGGTGCGCCGGAGGCCTCCTCGGTGGTCGCTGCGCCGGTCGGGGTCTGGCTCATGGCGGGCACGCCTCGCTCTCGTTCACGGTGTCGCACGGCGCCGGATCCGTGGCGCCGTGCCCCATCCTGCGCTGTTCGGGCTACCCCGCGCAGCCGAACACGCAGCCGAACACGCAGCCGGACACGCAGCCGACGACGCAGCCGAGCGGGCGCCGCGGACGCCCCCGGCCGCGGCACCGGCCGCCGCCCCGGCCGCGCTACCGGCCGTCACACTGCGGCGAGCTCCGCCAGCAGCGCGGCGGTGTCGTCCGGGCGGGAGAACATCGGCCAGTGGCCGGTGGGGAGTTCGCGCAGCTCCCACTCCGGCCCGGCGAGCGCCGCGAAGTACGGGTGGCCGGAGGCGATCATGCCCCGGACCTGCTCCAACGGGAAGGAGCAGGAGACCAGGGCCTTCGGCAGCGCGTCCCCGCGGCCGGTCAGCCGCAGCGGCTGGGCGAACCCGCCGGCGGGCTGGTCGGTGGTGTGCTCGCGGATACGGGCGAGGGCGGCGTCGTCCAGGCCGTCCAGACCTGCCCCGGAGGCGGCCAGCTCCGCCCAGGACGGCATCGGGTAGCGCCAGCCGTCGACCACGGAGGCCTCGGCGCGGGCGCGGTACTCGGGCTCCCACAGGTCGCGCAGCGCGGCGCCGTCGGTCAGCGGGCCGCTGTCGAGGTAGACGACCCGGCGGATCCGCTCGGGCATCCGGTCGGCCGCGCCGGTGACGGGGGCGCCGCCGCCGCTGTGGCCGACCAGGACGACGTCCCAGAGGTCCTCGCGGGTCAGCAGGTCGGTGAGGTCGGCGATGTGGGTCTCCAGGTCGACCGCGGGCCCGCCCTCGCCGGAGCGCTCGGCGACACCGGTGAGGGTGACCGGGTGGACGGTGTGCCCGGCCGCGCGCAGCGGCTCGGCCACCGCGTCCCACGCCCAGGCGCCGAGCCAGTAACCGGGGACGAGTACGAACGTGCTCATGGGGGGCGCTCCTTGGTAGGGGGAACCGTCACGACCGACTCTAGGATCGAATCCGGACAGATCCCGCCCGGATGAGCGAGCGCGACACGAACAACCGGAAAAGTGCACGAACAACCGGAGAGGAGGACGCCATGGACCACCCGGTCAGCCGGGTCCTCGCCCTGCTGGAACTGCTCCAGGCCCGGCCGGGCCTCACCGGTGCCGAACTGGCCGAGCGGCTGGCGGTGGACGAGCGCACCGTCCGCCGCTACACCGCCCGGCTGGTGGACCTCGGCATCCCGGTGCAGGCCGACCGCGGCCGCTATGGCGGCTACCGCCTGCTCCCCGGGTACCGGCTGCCGCCGCTGATGCTGACTGGGGACGAGGCCGCCTCGGTGGTCCTCGGGCTGCTGGCCGGGCGCAGCTCGGGGCTGTCGGTGGGGGAACAGGCCGCGGAGTCGGCGCTCGCCAAGATCCAGCGGGTGCTGCCCCCGCAGCTGCGCGAGCGCGTCGCGGCGGTCGAGCAGACGCTCGGACTGACCGCGGCCCCTGCGGCCGGGCCCAGTCCGGCCGCCGCCGCGCTGTTCGCGCTCGCCGAGGCGGCGCGCCGCCGGCGCCGGGTCCGGCTCGCCTACCGGGACCGTGCGGGCGAGCCCAGCGAGCGCGAGTTCGACCCGTACGGGCTGGTCTTCCACTCCGGCCGCTGGTACACCACCGGGCTGGACCACCGCAGCGGCGAACTGCGCACCTTCCGGCTGGACCGGATCGAGGCGGTCGAGCCCCGCGAGGCCGCCTTCGAGGCGCCTGAGGACTTCGACCCGGTCCAGCGGGTGGTGGAGTCACTGGCCGCGGTGCCGTGGACGCACGAGGTGGAGGTGGTGCTGACGACCACCCTCGCCGAGGCCCGGCACCGCATCCCGCCCACCGCCGGGACGCTCACCGGGACGGACGACGGACGGGTCCTGCTGCAGGCCCGGGCGCAGCGGCTCGACGGCATGGCGATGATGCTGGCCGGCCTCGGCTGGCCGTTCGCCGTCCGGCGGCCGGACGCCCTGCGCGAGGAGGTCCGCGCCCTCGCCGCCCGCCTCACCGGGTGGAGCGACCCGGCTGCCGGGTGAGCACCCCCGGGCACCCCGTCGCGGGGCGACCGTACGCGCGCGACCAGGCGGGCGACCAGGCGGCCCGCCAAGCCGCCGCCGGGCCGGTGTACCGCCGGGCCGGCGCACTGACCCGGCGCACTGACCCGGCGGTGCACGGCGGGGTCAGTGCACCGCCGGGGCGAGCTCGTCGCCGACGGGCCGGTCGGTGAGCGCGCCGTCCCGCATCAGCCGCTGCGGCCGCCGGACCAGCAGGTAGCCGAGGCCGGCCAGGCTGACCAGGCCGACGCCGAGCAGGGCCGCCCACACCTGGTACCAGGGCGCTCCGGGCGGGGCGAGGATGGCGCGCGGCCAGCAGATGTTGACCACCTCCAGGCCGGTCCAGAGCACCGCGAGGGCGTTGATCACCGTCCCGGCCCGCCCGTAGGAGACCTCGCCCGACGGTCGCCAGGTGCCGCGCAGCCGGGCGGTCAGGGCGGCGACGCTGAGCAGGAAGAACGGCAGGAAGGTGGCGGCGGTGCCGAAGGTGATCAGGCTTCCCATAGCGGTGGCCTCCAGCCCGAGCGGCAGCGCGGCCGCACTGACCACGGTGGCCGCGACCAGTCCGCCGATCGGCGCCCTGTGCCGGTTGACCCGGCGGACCTGGGCGGAGAACGGGAAGACGCCGTCACGGGCCAGCGAGTAGAGGCCGCGTGCGGCGCCGCCCTGCGAGGCCATCAGACAGGCGGTGAAGGAGATCAGCACGACCACCACGAAGGGCTTGGC
This sequence comes from Kitasatospora sp. NPDC058170, assembly GCF_042883905.1. Lineage (NCBI taxonomy): Bacteria > Bacillati > Actinomycetota > Actinomycetes > Kitasatosporales > Streptomycetaceae > Kitasatospora > Kitasatospora sp. NPDC058170. Next base: position 42,694 of record NZ_JBHVUV010000019.1, on the reverse strand, counting down.
GGACCAGTCGCCGAAGGCGGTGGTGACGGCGGTGGTGACCGGGTCGAGGTCCCGGCCGGCGACCACCGCGGCCGGGTCGGGGTGGGCGAGCGCGACCGAGACGGCGTTCAGGATGACGACGACGCCGACGCTCAGCAGCGCCCACCACATCGCGCGCGGCACCTGGCGGCCGGCGTCCCTGGTCTCCTCCGCGGTGGAGACGCAGGCGTCGAAGCCGATGAACGCCCAGCCGCCGACGGCGACCACGGCCAGGAAGGCGGCCCCGGTGGAGACCCCGGCGGTGGCGGGGGCGTCCAGGAGGTCGGTCAGCAGGCCGAAGCCGTGCACCCGGAAGAACAGCAGCAGGGCGAAGCCGACCAGCACCGAGGCGATCAGCTCGGCGGCGATGCCGAGCGAGACGAACCAGCGCAGCAGGTTGATGCCGTAGGCGTTGACCAGGGTGCAGAACAGCATGAACACCACCGAGACCAGCACCAGTCGGGCGGGTGTCGGGGTGAGCCCGAACAGGGCGAAGAACCACGGCGAGGCCAGGTAGGCGACGGTGGTGTTGGCGAACATCACGGCGAACTGCCACATCCACCCGGTGAGCCAGGCGAAGGTCGGGCCCGCCAGCCGTCGGCTCCACTGGTACGCGCCGCCGGCCAGCGGCCACTGGGAGGCGAGTTCGGAGTAGACCGCCACCACCAGCATCTGGCCGAGCAGGCACACCGGCAGCGCCCAGACCCAGGCGCCGCCGGCCACGCTCAGGCCGACCTGGCTGACGGCGTACAGGCCGACGACGGGGGAGACGACGGCGAATCCCATCGAGATGTTGCCGAGGATGCCCAGGCTGCGGCGCAGCTCCTGGCGGTAGCCGAGGGCGGCGAGCCGGTCGGCGTCGCCGGCTCCGTGCGCGGTCCTGTCCGGGGCTGTGCCCGCGGCCCCGTCCAGGGCCGTGCCCGGGGTCGTGCCCGGGGTCGTGTCCGGGGCTGTTCCCGGGGCTGCGCCCGGGGCAGTCGTGGGGCCGGGGCCCGTGCTGGTCCCGGATCTCGGGGGGTTCTCGGTCATGGTGCGGTCCGCCTTCCCGCCGTGCGGGGGGAGGCCCGCCACGGAAAACTAACTTTGTTAGTTCGGGACGGTAGCCCGTGCCCCCCGGGCAGGGGAAGAGTCGACACCAGGCTGTAATAACGTGGGGCGACGCAGGGGCTGAGACAGTGGGCGGCGAGGGGCGGAGCACCGTGGGACGACCGAGCAGGGCGCTGCTGAGCAGGGAGATCATCGCCAGGGCCGCCCTCGACGTGGTCGACGAACAGGGCCCGGACGGCCTCACCATGCGCACCCTCGCCGACCGCCTGGGCGTCAAGGCGGCCTCGCTCTACAACCACATGGGCGGCAAGGACGATCTGATCGACGCGCTCGCCGAGCTCGTCAACGCCGAGATCGACCTCGAACCGCTGACCCGGACCGGCGGCGCCGACTGGCGGGACGGCATCGCCGCCTATGCGCGCGGCTACCGCGGGGTCTTCCTGCGCCACCCGAACACCATCGCGCTGCTCGCCCGCCGCCGGGTCGAGGCGGAGCGCCAACTGCTCGGCTACGACACCCTGCTCGGGGCGCTCGGCCGGGCCGGCCTCGGGCCCGCCGACGCCGCCGAGGCGGCCGCCGCGCTCGACTACCTCGTCCTCGGCTCGGCGCTGGAGACCTTCACCGCCGGGTTCACCCGCGGCTCGGCCGACTACCGCCCGCGCTACCCGGCCCTGGCCGGGGCACTGGAGGCCTCCGCCGAACGCGGCGGCGGGCCCGGCCCGGGGGCGTCCGGTCTGGACGAGCGGGGCTTCGAACTCGCCCTGCGGCTACTCCTGGACGGCCTCGCGGCACGCACCCCCTGACGTCCGGGGCCTGACGCCCGGGGCCTGCCGCCGGACTGTCACCGTGCTGCCGCGCGCCGTCCGGCGGCCCTCCGGCAGATACGCAAGCGCGCACGACGGCGGGCCCGGGGTGCCTCACACCCCGGGCCGCCGCCGTGCGCCGACGTGCCCTCCCGGACCCGCGGGACTCAGACCTTCCGGTCCGCCTCCGCCTCCTGCTCGGCCGCCACCTTGCGCTTCACCTCGTCCATGTCCAGCTTCCGGGCCTGACCGATCAGGTCCTCGAAAACGGCCTCGGGCAGCGCACCCGCCTGCGAGAAGACGAGCACGCCCTCACGGATGATCGCCAGCGTCGGGATCGACTGGATGCCGAAGGCCGCGGCCAGTTCCTGCTGCGCCTCGGTGTCCACCTTGGCGAACACCAGATCCGGGTGGCGGTCGGCCGCCTTCTCGTACACCGGGGCGAACTGCCGGCACGGGCCGCACCAGCCCGCCCAGAAGTCGATGAAGACGAAGTCCTTGCCGTCCGGGCCCGGGACGATGTCGTCGAAGTTCTCCTTGGTCAGCTCGACCGTGCTGCTCATCTCGCGATTCCTGCCCTTCCGGAGGAGGCGGCTCAGGCCATGTGCCCGCGACAACGGCCCCGCTCCGCCCGCTATTCCTGGGGGCTGCGCGGGTCCGCCGAAAAAATCTCGGCCGACCGTTGAGCAGCCCGCCGCTCCCGTCCGTACTGGAGGGTGTCCACATCCGCGCATCCACTGGGGGAGAAACACCATGCGCACACTCAGCAACGGGGGACGCATCGCCGTCCTCGCCGCCTCCGGCATCGCCACCGTCGCCCTGGTCGCGGGCTGCGGGTCCTCCGGCTCCGGGAGCAGCGGCTCCCCGGCACCCTCCGGTGCCGGGGCCACCGCCACCGCGCCCGCGACGCCGGGCGGTCCCGCGAGCCCGAGCGCACCGGCGAGCCCGGCCGCCGCCGGCCTGCAGGCCGCGAACGACCCCAAGCTCGGCGCCATCGTCACCGACGGCAACGGCTTCACCCTGTACCGCTTCGACAAGGACACCGCCACGCCTCCGATGTCCAACTGCAACGGCGCCTGCGCCACGACCTGGCCGCCCGTCCCGGCCGACGGCTCGGTCACCGTCAAGGGCATCGACGGCAAGCTGGTCGGCAGTGTCACCCGGGCCGACGGCACCAAGCAGCTCACCCTGAACGGCTGGCCGGCCTACCGCTACGCGCCCGACAAGAAGCCCGGCGACACCCTGGGCCAGGGCGTCGGCGGCACCTGGTTCGTGCTGACCCCGACCGGCGGCAAGGCGGGGGCGGCACCGGCCGCGCCCACCACCCCGAGCGGCGGGTACGGCGGTTACTGAGCCCGCTCACCGAGCCCGGCGGGCAGCCGTGGCCGAACCGGACGTGGAACTCTCGACCCGGAGGTACGGGTGCGCAAGGATGGCGTCGTGACCGAGGAGCACCCCGGCGGTGGTGGCGCCGCACGCGGTACGGGCGCGCCCGACGAGGAGTTGATGCGCGCCCTGTACCAGGAGCACGCCGGACCGCTCCTCGGCTTCGTGCTCCACCTGGTCGCGGGGGACCGCCAGCGCGCCGAGGACGTCGTGCAGGAGACGCTGGTCCGGGCCTGGCGCAACATCCACCGGCTTGACCCGGCGGCCCGCTCGCTGCGGCCCTGGCTGGTCACGGTGGCGCGGCGGATCGTCATCGACGACCACCGCAGCAGCCGGGCCCGGCCGCACGAGGTGGACCCGTCGCCGCTGGAGCTGCTCCCCGCCGAGGACGAACTCGACCGGGCGCTCAGGCTGATGACGATCTCCGAGGCGCTCGGCGACCTGTCGGGCGCCCACCGGGAGATCATCGTCGAGACGTACTTCAAGGGCCGCACCGTCAACGAGGCGGCCGTCGAACTCGGCATCCCGGCCGGTACCGTGCGGTCCAGGGTGTTCTACGCACTGCGCTCGCTCAGGCTCGCGCTGGAGGAACGGGGAGTGACATCGTGACATCGTCCAAGCCCGGACCAGTCGGCCCCGAGCACGACCACGGCCCGGCCGGCGGGCACGACCCGATCGGCGGACCCGGCCCGGCCGGCGGCCCCGGACCGGTCGGCGAGCACGTCGACGTCGGCGCGTACGTCCTCGGCCTGCTCGAACCCGCGGAGCGCGCCGCCTTCGAGGCCCACCTGGAGGGCTGCCCGCAGTGCGCCGGTCAGGTGGCCGAACTCGGCTTCGTCGAGCCGCTGTTGGCCGAATACTCGGCCTCCGCCGAGGCCGCCGGTCTCGACCCGGCGGACCCGCCGCCGCGCCCGAGCCCGCTGCTGCTGGACCGGCTGGTCGGCGAGGTCGCGGCCGGCCGCCGGCGGGGCCGGGTGCGGCGGCTGGTGCTGGTCGCCGCGGCGGCCGTCCTGGTGGTGGCGGGCCCCGCGGTCACGGCCGCCGTGGTCACCGCCGACTCCGGACCGGCGGCGGTCGCCGTCGCCCAGTTCAGCGCCACCGACCCCACCACCGGGGCCAGCGCCGTCATCGGCGTCGACGGCAAGGCCTGGGGGAGTCAGATCAGCCTCGAACTCTCCCACGTCCAGGGGCCGTTGACCTGCGACCTGGTCGCGGTGTCGCGGGCCGGCGAACGCCAGACCGTCACCACCTGGGCCGTCCCCGCCGCCGGCTACGGCACCTCGGCGAAGCCCGGCTCACTGCGCACCGGCGGCGGCGCGGCCCTCCAGCCCGGCGACATCGACCACTTCGAGATCCGCACCCTGGACGGTGCCACCCTGCTGGTCTCCGTCCCCGCCCGCCCCGCCTGAGCCCCACCGCGGCACCGGATCGAAGGCCGCAGAACCTTCGATCCGGGCCGTCGGCCGCCGCCCGTACTACTGGAGCTCGGAGTTCGACCCGTGGGGGAGTTCTCCCAGGGCGTGAGGCTCGTCCGCACCGAGTACGGCCGCGAGACGGCCCGAGTCCACCTCCGACGGGTCGAGGAAGGCGCAGGCGCAGAGCAGTGCCAGCTCTCCCAGCGGCGCGCCGCTTCGGGGCCTGCGCACGGTCGCGCTCCTCCGGCGGAAGTTCAGAAGCAGCCTGGCGCCGGACGATGCCACCACCTCCGCGTTCGAGACGCTCGCATCGGGACCGAGGCTCCCCTCGATCTGCTGAAGGACGCTTGGCACGATCGCGTCCCCGGCCCCGCCGTAGGTGACCTTCTGGGTGCCCCGGACGAGGGTCACCTGTGACAGCCGCCCAGGGGCCCTGGACATCCTTTCCCACAGTGCGTCCAAGGACGGCTGCCGGTACTCGCGATCCCGCCGTAGGGCTCCCGCCCGGTCGGCGATCCGGATCGCGAAACCCGGCCCGTGGAGTGCGAGGCGCCCGCCGTCGAGCGTCCAGCGCCATGGGGAACCCGTGCCGTACTCGGCGGCGATCTCGCAGGCCCGCGCCTGCCACTGGTCGAGGCCCAGGCGGGCCAGGCGCTGCAGGCCCTCGGTGTCCGCCACCGATTGTTCGAGGATCTGCTCGAACGGGACCGTTCCCGCGGTGCGCTCCAGGACGGCCGGATCGGGTTCGTCCTCGTGCAGGAGGAGCCGCAGGGCCAGGTCGTCGACCCGGCCGGCGCCGGTCGTCTCGGTCGCCGTCGGTGTCCCGAGCGGGAAGGAGCGGGCGTACGACTCCTCGGTCCGGTACCGGCGCAGGAGATCAGGCATGTGCTCCGCCACCAGGCCCAGGCGACGGGTGCTCGCCTCGGACGCGCCGGACGCCGGACGGCTCGACGCCTGCCGCACCAACTGCGTTGCCGCGGCGCCGTCGAATACGCCGCTGCGGTGCTCCACGAGGTCCGACACGGTCAGACGGAGGGCGACGGAGCGCCTCGCCGCCCCGACCAGCACTTCGAGGGCCGGCACGTCGAGCAGGAGTGCGTCCTTCCGGCCGGCGGCCTGGAGGAGGTCTGTGCCGTCATCCAGCGCGCCGAGGCACAGCAGGATCGGCCGGTTCCCGCGGTCGAGCAGCTGGAGATCCCCACCCAGCTCGTCCCTGATCCGGGTCGTCCGCAGGTGGAGGTGGCGGTCGGTCGTGGAGTCCTGTCCCGGCCAGTGCAGCAGCATGTCGGGTACGTGGCTGTGGTTGAAGTAGCCGGTCGTCACGACGCGCAGGTGCGGGTCCAGATCCTTCAGCACTCCGGCGACGGCGTTCTTGACGCCGGAGAAGGCGCCGCGGGGATCGGGCGAGACCAGGGCCTCCGTCAGGGTGCTCAGGGCGGTGCTCACCAGTCCTTCCCCTTCCTGACCAGTTCGGCTTCGACGATCGCCCGCCATTCGGTCAGGGGCATCAGGTTCTCCTGCTTGCGGGACAGGACGATCAGCCAGAGGCGGTCGGCGACGGACGCGGCGACCGCGTCGTCCACCAGGCCGGCGGCTTCGGTTTCCGAGACGTCGCCGAAGATCCGGTTGCGGTGGCGGACCACCGCTTCCTTGACCTTCTCCGGCGAGTCGAGCTGGGACCACGCCGTGACCAGGAAGGGCGCCCAGGTGATCCACATGAAGTGGCGGCCGAGCATGTAGTTCTGCTGCCGGGCCACGTAGCACTTGGCCAGGAACGCGTAGAACTCGGTGCCCTGATCGCCGCTGCCCTGGTAGTTCTTGACCTCGGCGCAGAAGAAGTCGCCGTCGTAGTCGGCCCCTCGCAGCGTGCCGCCCATGTCGTAGGAGAAGGGCTCGCCACCCTGCGGCCACGTACGGGAGAGAGCCTCGGCCCACACAGGTGAGTCGGTGTTCGCGTAGGCACTGGAGATGCGCATCGTGCCTTCGAGCCAACGCTTGGCCCGACGGACGCCGTCGAACCCCTTCTGGTGTGCTTCTTCCCCTACGGCCACATCGAACAGCTTAGAACCCGTGCCACTCCGGTCCGGTGGTGCCGAGGAGGCGATGCGGCTGAGGACGCGGCCGCAGGAACGCCTCCTCGCCGACGGCCAGGTGGCCACCTGGTGCCGACGGCCGGGTCACGCGGGCGGGCTTCCGGGTGTGCGGAGGGTCCGGCGGACGGCGTTGCGGAGCCAGTGGTGGGCCCGGTCGGCTGCGTGGCGGGGGTGCCAGGCCATGCCGACGGTCACGGGCGGCAGCGCCAGCGGGATGTCCAGGAGGTGCAGTCCGAGGGCGACGGCGTCGCCGGTGAGGGGTGAGGGGGCGGCGCCGGGGAGTGCGGCGGGTACCAGGCAGACGACGTCGCTGCGGGCGGCGAGGGCCATGGCGGCCAGGTGGCTGGGGAGGACGATGCCGACCCGCCGCCGGAGGTCCTGCTCGGCCAGGGCGGCGTCGAGGGGCCCGGTGAACCGGCCGCGGCGGCTGACCGCGACGTGCTGGGCGGCGGCGAGCCGGGCCGGGGTCAGCGGACCTTCGGTCAGCGGATGGCCGGGGCGGACGGCCGCCACCATCCGGAGGCTGACCAGTTCCTCGACCCTGGTCTCGGGGTCCACGTGGTCGATGGACCCGACCTCCAGGTCGATCCGGCCGTCGCGCAGGGCCGGGCCGGCCTCCAAGTCCTCGGCCCGGAGCCGGAAGGAGACCCCCGGCGCCTCCTGCTCGGCCAGCCGCATCAGCCCGGGGGCCAGCGCCGCGCCGACCAGGTCGGCGGCCTGGAGGGTGAAGGTGCTGCGCAGGGTGGCGGGGTCGACTCCGGTGTCGGGGCTGAGCAGGGCGCCGAGGCGCTGCACCACGGCCGCGGCCTCCTCGCGCAGGGCCTGGGCGCGCGGGGTGGGGACCATGGTCTGCCCGGCCCGGACCAGCAGCGGATCCTGCAGGGTGCGGCGCAGACGGGCGAGCGTGCGGCTCATCGCGGCGGGCGAGGTGTGCAGGCGGGCGGCGGCCCTGGTGACGCTGTGCTCGGCCAGCAGGGCGTCCAACGCGACGGCGAGATTGGCGTCGAGGGCCGAATCCGGGCTGTTCACCAGCATCATTCCGTTTCAGTCAATGATTCCGTGCTGAAGTTCCCATTGTGGCAACACCGTGCCGCTTCGCAGGATGAGGGGTGTACCGACCGGCACGACCTGCGAGGTTTTCATGATCGTCATTACCGCTCCCACCGGGAACATCGGCCGTCACCTGCTCTCCAGGCTCCTGGAGTCCGCCCCCGCCGCTGGCGAGGAGCTGCGGGTGATCGTGCGCGATCCCGCCCGGCTGCCGGACTCGGCGCGCGGCCGGGTCGAGGTGGTCGCGGGCTCGCACGGCGACGCCGAGGTCGTCGACCGTGCCTTCGAGGGCGCGGACGCCGTCTTCTGGCTCGCGCCCCCGGACGCCGCCCTGACCCCGTACGAGGCCTACAGCGGCTTCAGCGCACCCGCCGTGCGGGCGCTCGCCGCCCACGGCGTCGGCCGTGTCGTCGGCGTCTCCGCGCTTGGCCGCGGCACCCCGCTCGCCGACCGGGCCGGCCTGGTCACCGCCTCCCTCGCCCTGGACGACCTGATCGCCGGCAGCGGAGTCGCCTACCGGGCCCTGGCCAACCCGTCGTTCTTCGAGAACCTCCTGGAGGAGGCCGCCTCGATCCGTGACAGGGGCGTCTTCACCGACTCCGTCGACGCGGACCGCAGGGCCCCCTTCGTCGCCGTCGCCGACATCGCGGCCGTGGCCGCCGGCCTGCTGCTGGACCGCTCGTGGACCGGCACCGACAGTGTCCCGGTCCTCGGCCCGCAGGACCTGTCCCCCAACGACCTGGCCCGGATCATGACCGAACAGCTCGGCCGCCCCGTCCGCTACGAGTACCAGCCGCTCGACGAGATGCACCGCACCCTCGTCGGCTACGGCCTCAACGAGGCGTTCGTCCGGGGCATCGTCGACATGAAGCGGGCCAAGGACCAGGGCCTGGACGCCGGCGTCGCCCGCACCCCGGAGACCGCCTCCCCCACCGGCTTCGAGCAGTGGTGCGCCCGGACGCTCAGGCCCGCCGTCCTCTCCTGAAGCCCGCCACCCACCCGCCCCTTTGGAGGCACCCGATGTCCGCTGAACCGATGTCCGCTGAACCGATGTCTGCTGAACCGATGTCCGCCGAACGTACCGAACCGCCGGTCACGGCGTTCATGCTCGTCAAGACCACGCCCGAGTGGCTCGCCCTGACCGTCCGGCAACGCCTCCACGCCTTCACCACCGAGGTGCTGCCCGTGATCGAGGCCAGGACCACCGGCGTCCGGTCGCGCTTCTACGACACCGAGTTCTACTCCGCGCGCGTCACCGACGTCTGGGTGTGGGAAGCCGACGACCACCACGCCTACCGGCTCCTCGTCGACGCACTGCGCGAAACCCCGTTCTGGGACCGCTACTTCGAGGTCGTCGACCTCCTCGTCGGCACCGAGAACGGCTACGCCCGCACCTACGGCCTCGAACCCGTCGCCACCATCAGCACCTGACACACCCGCCAGGACCCGGCACACCCGCCGGGACCTGGCACACCCGCCGGGACCTGGCACACCCGCCCGCCCCGCGCGAGCCGCCCTCTCAGGACCGGGACCCCTCCCCGCGGGCGGTGGCCGAGGCAGCCGAGGTGGCCGAGGCGGCGACGCGGGTGAGGGCGCGGCCGCAGAGGCGGGCGAAGAGGTGCTGGCCGAGGGGGAGGAGGGGGCCGGCGAGGCGGGCGAACGGGCGGCCCGGGCGGCTGAAGGCGGTGACGCTGAACCAGACGGCCTTGTCGGGGCCCATCTCGACCAGGAAGGTCTCCTCGCCGAGGGCCAGGTGGCCGGCCCGGGTGCCGTAGGTGAGGCCGTAGCGGTCGGGGCCGTCGGCCGTCCACACCACCCGGCAGGGGGCGCCGATCCGTAGCGGACCGAGGCCGATCGCACACTCGACGGCCGCTCCGGGGGTGGCCCGGTCGGCCTCGGACGTGACCAGGACGCCGACCGCGCGGTGCATCCGCCAGCCGAGGACGGCGGCGCCGGCGGCGTCCAGGGCGGCGCGGCCGTGGCCGATCAGGACGCGGTGGCGGAGGTGGTTGTACCCGGCCGGGAGGGGGCCGCCGGTGCGGCTGGCACCGAGCTCCGGGTAGGTGAGGTCGGGGTGGTCGAGGCCGTCCTGCGGGCGGGCGAGGTCGGGGTGGTCGAGGCCGGGGCGGGCCTGCGGGCGGGCGGGGTCGTTCATCGGGGGGTCTCCTCGGTGGGGGCGCCGAGCCGGCGCCAGGCGAGCAGGGAGCAGAGGGCGAAGCCGAGCGCGTTGCCGACGCCGTGGGTGGCGGCCATCCAGCCCAGCGTGGGGTGGGGAATTCCGGCGGCCTCGCCGAGGGCCCACCAGAGGGCGAGCAGCATCGTGGCGGCGAGGACGACGGAGGACACCGCGAGCAGCGCGGCGGCCGTCCGGTCGGCGGTGCGGGCACGGGGCCGGAGGTCGCGCCAGGTGAGCAGGCCGACCAGCCACATCCCGATGGTGAGCACGACGGCTCCGGCGAGCTCGGCCCAGTCGTCGACGAAGTATCCGGCCAGTACCAGCAGGGTGCCGAGCGGCACGCTGAGGGCGGCGAACCGGGCGGCGGCGCTGGTGGCGGGCGCGGTCCGGCAGACCAGCCCGGCGACTAGGGCGGCGGTGAACCCGGCGAAGTGGAAGTGCGGCACGGTGAGCGCCAGGATGTCGAGGTCGAAGCCGAACAGCCGGTGACCGGAGCGCTCGGCGACCAGCGCGAGCCCGGCCACCGAGGGCGTGGCGAGGGCGGTCAGCACGGCGACCTCCCGCGGTGCGAGCGAGCGGGTGCGGTACAGCCGCAGCGGCGCGCGGGCGGCGAGGACGAGGGTACCGAGCGCGTAGAGTGCGGCGCAGCCGGTGGCGAGTCCGCCGCGCGGCAGCCAGAGGGAGAGCGCGCCGGGTACGGCGGCGAGCGGCCAGTACCGGCGCAGCCGGGCCAGTCCGGGCTCGTCGATCAGGGTGAGGCCGAGCGGGATCACGGCGCCCATGCCGAGCAGGACGATGAGGTTGACCAGCTCCGCGGTGCCTGGGCCCATGGCGGTCCCACCCCCTTCATTGAACGCGTTCAAATCCTTACGGCGGTGACTCTACGCCCCGGGATTGAACGCGTTCAACTCGACCCGGACCGGTCTGCCCTGGTGTTCACGCTGGGTGCGGCGCACTCTGGAGGTGGTAACCGATGGAGGTGATCCGCCATGCAGACTCTGGTCGGTTGGCACATCGAGATGGAGTTCCGCGAGGAGGGCGCGAGGACGGCCGCCGCGGCCCTGCTCCGGCTCGGCGACGGTTCCGAGCTGCGCGCCCACGGCTACACCAGCCGTCACCCGTCCGACCCGGAACAGCTGAGGGTCGGGGAGGAGATCGCGGCCGCCCGCGCGCTCAACGACCTGGCGTCGCAGCTCCTCACCAAGGCCCACGGCGAGATCCAGGCCGTCAGCCCGGTCCCGACCCACCCCCTGACCTGACCGGTGCGACCCGGTCCCCGGCGGAGGGAGACGCGGATGCCGAGCATTCCCCTGATCTGTCCGCGGTGCGGCCGCGAGCAGCAGGTCGTGCCGGGCGGCCCCGAGCGGGCCGTCAAGGTCGTGCACGCGGGCACCGGCCGCGAGGCGTGCGAGCCGGCCGACCTGGCGCGGGAGCCCGGGAGCGGCCTGCCCGGGGGCGACCCGGGCGGGAGCGAATCGCCCGGGAGCGGGGGCGGCCCGCCGGAGGACGGCCCGGCCGCGGGCTGACCACCCGCGGCCGGGCCGCCACGCGTCGCGCCGCGCGCCGAGCGTCAGTTCGGGCAGTACGTGGCCGGCAGCTGCCACTCCGGGCCGATCAGCCGCCGTTCTAGCTCGTTGAGGGTGATCCGGATGCCGATCGTCCCGGCCAGGCCGAGCCGGAACCGGCTGCGCGCCAGGGCGATCAGCGCCGTCATGCCGTACTTGTTGAGCAACGAGGTGCGGTAGCGCGCCGTCGCGTCCGCGTCGCAGACCGCCGCGCGGGCCGGGACCTGGCGGCCGGTCGGGCGCCCGTGGGAGTCGCACGGGCCGACCAGCACCTGGGGGTGGCGGCGGATGCGCTCGGCCTCGCCCGAGTGGGTGGGCGTCCAGATGCCGAGCGCCGTACCGTCGGCGACCACCCAGATCTGCGAACGCACCCGGCCACCGTCTTCGTCGAACGTGGTGAGGAGGAGGTATCTGTGGTCGGCGAGCTGGTCGGTACGGTCGGGCACGATGTCCTCCCTTGCCGGGCCGGGCAGGTACGCGGCCACCGGCCGGTGCTCGGGCCGCCGCCCCGGCCGGGTGGGCGGTTCCATTCTGGTCCACCGCGGCCGCCGGATCGAGGGGGCGGAGCCGCCCGGGTGCGGCCCGGGCGACGCGGACCAGGCGGCCCGGGCGGGCCGAAGCGGACGGGTCGCCGCTTCGGACTCGAAACGGCGAGCGGCCCGCCCGGTGTCGAAACACCGGACGGGCCGCTCCGCACCCGCGTCGCCCCGAGGGGTCAGTGCACCAGCACCGGCACGTCGTTGGCGCTGCCCGCGCCCTCGGACGCGTCCGAGCCCTCGGCCCCACTGCCGGGCCGGCCGGCGTTGATCAGGACGAAGGCGATGGCGGAGGCCGCCACCAGGATCCCGAACGACCACCAGATCGCGGTCGAGAAGCCGTGCACCATGCCCTGGAACTGCAGCGCCTTGGCCGCGTCCGGGCTGGTCGCGCCGCCGAGGTGGGCGGCGAGGTAGGTGGCCGTGGAGCTGGCCGCGATGGTGTTCAGCAGCGCGGTGCCGATGGCGCCGCCGACCTGCTGCGAGGTGTTGACCATGGCGGACGCCACGCCCGCGTCGCGCGGCTGGACGCCGTGCGTGGCCAGGCTCATCGCGGGCATGAACGCGGTGCCCATGCCGAGGCCCATCAGGACCAGGCCGGGCAGGATCAGCGCCGGGTAGGAGGTGTCCAGCCCGATCTGGGTGAGGATCAGCAGGCCGAGCGAGGCGACCAGGAAGCCGGGCGCCATCAGGTAGCGCGCGGGGACCCGGGTCATCAGCCGGGCGCCGATCTGGGTCGAGCCGGTGATCATGCCCGCCACCATGGGCAGGAAGGCCACGCCGGTCAGCACCGGGCTGTAGTCGAGCACGATCTGCAGGTAGTAGGTCAGGAACAGGAACAGGCCGAACATGCCGATCACGGCCAGGCCGAGCGACAGGTAGACGCCTCCGCGGTTGCGGTCCAGGACCACCCGCAGCGGCAGCAGCGGGGCCTTCACCACGCGCTCGACCACGAGGAAGGCGGTCAGCAGGATCGCGGCGGCGATGAACAGGCCGATGGTGATCTTGGAGCTCCAGCCGTCGGACTCGGCCCGGGTGAAGCCGTAGACCAGGGCGACCAGGCCGGTGGTGACCAGCAGCACGCCGGGGATGTCCAGGCGGTTGCGGTTGCGGCTCCCGGCGGGCTCGCGGATCACCATGACGGCGCCCATCGCGGCGGCCACGGCGAACGGGATGTTGACGAAGAAGGTCCAGCGCCAGTTCAGGTACTCGGTCAGCAGGCCGCCGAGGATCAGGCCGATCGCGCCGCCGCCACCGGCGATGGCGCCGTAGATGCCGAACGCCTTGGCGCGCTCCTTGGCCTCGGTGAACATCACGGCGAGCAGCGAGAGCGCGGCCGGGGCGAGCAGGGCGCCGAAGACGCCCTGGAGGGCGCGCGCGCCGAGCAGCATCGCGGTGTTGGCGGCCGCGCCGCCGAGCGCGGAGGCCACGGCGAAGCCGGTCAGGCCCACCACGAAGGTCCGCTTGCGGCCCCACAGGTCGGCTATCCGGCCACCGAACAGCAGCAGGCCGCCGAAGGCGAGCGCGTAGGCCGTGATGACCCACTGGCGGTTGCCGTCGGTGATGCCGAGGTCCTGCTGGGCGGACGGGAGGGCGATGTTCACGATGGTCGCGTCGAGCACGACCATCAGCTGGGCGAGGCCGATGAAGATCAGGGCCTTCCATCGCCTCGGATCGGGCTGGATGTCCGGCTGAGCGGCTGTTTTGGGCATGGGGGTACTCACTTCACGGTGCGTTGCGGGTGAAAGCAGGGCGGTCGGTGTGCGAAGCGCGGCGGTGGATCAGTGCTGGGGCTGGAAGTCCTCGAAGGTCGCGGCCCGGCCGGGCAGGGTGGAACGGGCGGGCGCCCGCAGGCCGTCCAGGAACAGCTGCAGGTGCCGGTGGACGAAGCCGTCGAGCAGGTGGCAGGAGGTGCCCGGCAGCGGTCGGGTGAGCTGGCTGATCGCGACGAACAGGTCGCCGTGGTCGACGTCCGCCCGCAGCTCGCCGGCCTCCCGTGCGCGCGTCATCAGACCGCCGACGACGGTCGCCAGCCGCTCACGGGCCCCCACCAGGGCCGGGTCGAACGGGTCGACCCGGTTGGAGAAGATCGGGCACAGCGCGCCGACCTGCTCCTCGACCGCCGCGTGGGCGAACCGCTGCAGGGCGTCGAACGGGCCGGCGCCCTCGGCGGTCGCCGCCTCGGCGGCCGCCAGGATGCGGTTCTTGACGAGCAGTGCCACCTCCCGGATCAGCGCGGAGCGATCCGGGAAGTTCCGGTAGAGGGTGGCGTTGCCGACACCGGCCCGCTTGGCGATCTCGTCCAGCGGCGCGTCGGCGCCGTGTTCGACGAAGGCCTCCCGGGCCGCCAGGATGATCCGCTCACGGTTGCGGGTCGCGTCCGCGCGCAGTCTGGGTGCGCGGACGGGGTCCGTGGTGCGGGCCGGCTCGGCGGCGGCGGTCCTGCTCACTGCGTGCTCCTCCCACGATACCGGGGAAATCTTCCCCGTTTCGACGTACGAAAGAGCAAACGGGGATTCAGTCCCCGGAAATTTCGCCCTGGAGTGTGACCTGCATCACATTCGGAATACGGGCCGCCCGGCCCGGGTCGGACGGGCCGGACCAGGCCCGGGCGGGGTGGGTCAGACCAGGGCCGGCCGGTGCAGCGGGATCTCGAAGTGGACGGTGGCGACGCCGGGGCCGTGCTCGCCGGTGGGGCGGGCGTCGTGGACCTCCTCGGCGAGGCTGCGCCAGAACGGCTCGGCGCCCGGGATGTCCGCGTTGGTGTGCAGGTAGACGCACCGGTACCCGCCCTCGGCGGACGCGAACGCGCAGGCGCGGCGGACCAGCTCGCGGGCCAGGCCGTGCCGGCGGTGCTCGGCCCGGACGTACACCCGGACGAGCTGGGCGGTCGTCCCGTCGGGGTAGCGCTCGGCCACCTCGCGCGGGTGTGGCGGGTGGGCGGGCCCGGTGGAGTGCAGGGCGGTGGTGGCGACCACCTCGCCCTGTCGGACGGCGACCAGCAGGGTGTGCCGGGGGTGGTCGAGGTAGTGGCCCTGGAGGTCGACGACGTCGGCGTGCCACTCGGGGACGTAGCCGTAGCCGAACTCCCGGTAGAGGGTGTCGAGGATCAGTCGGCGGGCGCCCGGCACGTCCTCGGGCCGGGCATGCCGGACGGTGTAGACGGTCTGACGGTCCATCGGCTTCCTCCGTGCGTGCTGCGGGGGTGGATGGCTGCGAGCCTACATGAAAACGACTTTCATCTGGCGATCCGTCGACAGGCGTGTTGAAAATGAAAACGGATGCCGTTAAGTTTCTCCCCCAGCAGGCCGGACCGGTCTGCCGCACCCCGTCGAGAGGGAGATCCGTGGCACATCTGCTGGTGATCGAGAGCTGGGTCGGCTCCATGAGCAGACTGCTGCCCAGGGCGCTGGGGGAGGGCGGGCACCGCTTCACCTTCCTCACCCGCGACCTGCACCACTACCTGCGGGCGGCCCCCGACGACGGGACGCACCCGCTGCTGGCCGCCGAGAACGTCCTCACCGCCGACACCAACGACCCCGCCGCACTGCTCCCGTATGCCGAACGGCTGCACGGGGTGCTCGGCTTCGACGGGGTGCTCTCCTCCTGCGACTACTACCTGCCGCTGGTCGCGCGGACGGCCCACCGGCTCGGCCTGCCCGGACCGGCGCCCGACGCCGTCACGGCCGCCTGCCGCAAGGACCTCACCCGCCGCGCGCTCGCCGGGGCGGGCGTGCCCGGGCCCTCGTACGCGCTCTGCGACGACCCCGGTCAGGCGCTCGCCGCCGCCCGGGCGATCGGTTTCCCCCTGGTGGTCAAACCGGTCGACCTGTGCGCCGGGATGTTCGTCCGCGAGGTGCTCGACGAACGCGAGCTCACCGCCGCCCTGCGGGCCCTGGAGGCCTTCCCGGTCAACGCGCGCGGCCAGCGGCGGGCCCCCGTCGTCCTGCTGGAGGAGCTGCTCACCGGCCCCGAGGTCAGCGTCGAGACGGTCTCCTTCGACGGCACCGCGCACGTCGTCGGCGTCACCGACAAGAGCGTCGGCGGCGCGCCCTCCTTCATCGAGACCGGCCACATGTTCCCCGCCGCGCTCGACCCCGCCGACGCCGCGGCCGCCGTCTCCACCGCCCTCGCCGCACTGGCCGCGCTCGGACTGGACCAGGTCGTCGCCCACACCGAGATCAAGCTCACCCCCGCCGGCCCCCGGGTGGTCGAGGTCAACCCGCGCCCGGCCGGCAACCGGATCACCGAACTCGTCCGCCGGGTCACCGGCGTCGACCTCGCCGCCGCCTGCGTGGACGTCGCCCTCGGTCGGCGTCCCGACCTCACCGTCCACCGCACCGGCGTCGCCAGCGCGGCGATCGCCTTCCTGGTGCCGGAGCGGACCGGTCTGCTGGACGGCTTCGACGGCGAGCCCGCGGTCCGGCGCGACGACGCGGTGGTCGAGCTGTCCCTCGCCGGGCCCGGCCGCGACATCCGGCCCGCCACCAGCAACAACGAGTACCTCGGACACGTGATGACCGCCGACACCGAGGGGCTCGGCGCCCGCCGCACCGCCGAGCGGCTGCTGACCGGGCTGCGGCCCCGCTACCGCCCCGCCGGCGCCCAGGCGGTGCCCGCGTGACCACCGCCTCCCCGGCCGCCGCCGCCTCCCCGGCCGGCGCCACCTCTGCGGCCGGCGCCACCGCCCTGGCCGGCGCCACCGCCCTGGCCGGTGCCACCGCCCTGGCGGGGCTCGCCGACCGGGCCCGCGCCGGGCGGTACGGATCCGACCCGGCCGACCTGCACATCGCCCTCGCCTTCACCACCAGCCAGGCCGTCCGGCACACCGGCCGCGCCCGGGGCTACCGCAACGAGGTGCTCAGCCTGCGCCTCGGCGCCGCCACCGGCTCCTGCGCCGTCGAACCCGGCGAGCTGCCCGCCGACGCGCTCACCGACTGCGTCGGCGCGAGCGTCGCCGACCTGCTCGACCACCCGCTCACCGCCGTCCGGGTCGCCGCCCTCGACGCCTACCTGATGCACTGCCGCCCGCACACCCGCGCCGCCGGGGCCCGCCCGGTCGCCCTGCCGGCCGGCACCTCGCTGGCGAAGTCCCGCGCCCGCGCCCGGGCCGTCACCGGCCTGCTCCCCCCGGGGGTGCGCCGCGTCCTGGTCGTCGGCGTGGTCAACTCACTGCTGGAGCAGCTGCGTTCGCGCGGCATCGACTACCTCCCGTGCGACCTCAAGGGCGGCGCCACCGAGTGGGGCGAGCCGGTGCGCACCGACGCCCTCGCCCACCTCGACGACTGCGACGCCGTCCTCGCCTCCGGGATGACCCTCGGCAACGGCACGCTCGACCCGCTGCTCGCCCACGCCCGGGCCACCGGCAAGCCGCTGGTGCTGTTCGCCCAGACCGGCAGCGCCGTCCTGCCCCGACTGCTGGGCGAGGGCGCCACCGCCGTCAGCGCCGAGCCGTACCCCTTCTTCTGGCTCGACGGCGGACCCACCGTCCTCCACCTGTACGGCGGCGGTGCCCGGTGACCGCGCTGCTCACCCCCGCCGGCCTCGGCAACCCCGAGCTGCTGAGCCTGCTCGGCCGCACCCCGCTGGCCCGCATCCGCACCCCGCTGCCCCACCCCCACCCCGGCTTCTGGGCCAAACTGGAGGGCCTCGGCGCCGGCGGCATGAAGGCCCGCTCCGCCGTCGCCATGCTGCGCGGCGCCCACGCCCGCGGCGAACTCCGGCCCGGCGCCACCGTGGTGGAGTCCACCTCCGGCACCCTCGGCATCGGCCTCGCCTTCGCCGGCCAGGCCCTCGGCCACCCCGTCGTCCTCATCGGCGACGCCGAACTCGAACCGTCCATGCGGCAGTTGCTGCACTCCTACGGCGCCCGGCTGGAGATCGTCGGGCAACCCGCCCACCAGGGCGGCTGGCAGGCGGCCCGACTCGCCCGGCTGCGCGCCGTCCTGGCCGAACTGCCCGGCGCCTACTGGCCCGACCAGTACAACAACCCCGACAACGCGGCCGGCTACCACGCGATGGCCCAGGAGATCGCCGCCGAACTCGACCACCTGGACGTACTGGTGTGCAGCGTCGGCACCGGCGGCCACAGTGCCGGGCTCGCCGAACCGCTGCGCCGCCGCTGGCCGGGCCTGCGGATCATCGGCGTCGACTCCGTCGGCTCCACCATCTTCGGCCAACCCGCCCGCCCCCGGCTGATGCGCGGCCTCGGCAGCTCCATCCACCCGCGCAACGTCGCCCACCACGTCTTCGACGAGATCCACTGGGTCGGCCCCGCCGAGGCCGTCGACGCCTGCCGCCGCCTCGCCCGCGGCAGCTTCGTCAGCGGCGGCTGGAGCACCGGAGCCGTCGCCCTGGTGGCGTCCTGGGCCGCCCGGGTGCACCCCGGCGCGGCCGTCGCCACCGTCTTCCCCGACGGCCCGCACCGCTACCTCGGCACCGTCTACGACGACGCCTTCTGCCACCGCCACGGGCTGGAGCCCGCACACGCCGCACCCCGCCCGATCGAGATCCCGCACCCGGCCGCCGTCGAGGTCGCCGGATGGGCCCGCTGGCGCACCGACCGCCTGGAGGAACGCCGATGAGGATCGCCGTCCACACCGTACGGCTCCGGCTCGCCCGGCCACTGCGGATCTCCCGCTCGGTCACCACCGAGCGCGACGCCGTCCGGCTCTCGATCGCCCACGGCGGCCTCACCGGCCACGGCGAGGCCGTCAGCAGCGCCTACCTCCAGCTGCCCACCGACCGCATCCTGCGCGAACTCCAAGCCCTGCGACCCGCGTTGGAGCGGTTCCCCGGACCCGAGTACGCCCTCGCCGAACTCCAGCGCGGGGCAGCGGAGTTCAAGGACCCGGCGGCCGGGGTACTGGCCGCCGTCGACGCCGCCCTGCTCGACCTGGTCGGCAAGCGGGCCGGCGCACCCGCCCACCAACTCCTCGGCCGGCTCGCCCCGGTGTCCGCCCCCACCGCCCGCACCATCGGCATCGAGGAGCCCGCCCGCGCCGCCGTCCAGGCCGCCCGGCTCGACGCCGCCGGCTTCACCGTGCTCAAGGTCAAGGCCGGTTCCGCGGACCCGGCCGAGGACCTCGCCCGGGTCCGCGCGGTGGCCGAGGCCGCGCCGCAGGCCCGCCTCCTGCTCGACCCCAACGGCGCCTGGACCCCGCCCGAGGCCCGCCGACTCCTGCCCGCCTTCGCCGCCCTGGGCGTCGAGGCGGTCGAGCAGCCGATCGCCCCCGGCCGCCCCGAGGAGCTCGCCGCCCTCGCCGAGCACTCCCCGCTGCCGATCATCGCCGACGAGGACGCCGTCGGCTACGAGGACGCCGTCCGCCTGGCCGGCCGGGTCCACGGCGTCAACATCAAACTCGCCAAGTGCGGCGGCGTCCACCAGGCCCTGCGCATCCACGCCGCCCTCCAGGGCAGCGGCACCGAGCTGATGCTCGGCTGCCTCGCCGCCAGCTCGCTGGGCATCGCCCCCGCCGTCCACCTCGCCGACCGCGCCCGCTGGGTCGACCTCGACGGCCACCTGCTGCTCGCCCACGACCCCTGGCAGGGCATCGGCGGCACCGACGGGACCGTCCGCACCCCCGACCGGGCCGGCCTCGGCGTGCTGCCCGCCCGCCCCGGCGACCCGACGGCCGACCGGTGAGGATACTGCGCGCCGTACGGACCTTCCCGCTGCCCGTACGGCTGCTGCTGGTCAACCAGCTCGGCGTCAACACCGGCTTCTACCTGCTCATCCCGTACCTCGCCGGCCACCTCGGCCAGGACCTCGGGCTCTCCGCCCTCGCCGTCGGCGCCGTCCTCGGCGTGCGCAACCTCAGCCAGCAGGGCCTGTTCATCATCGGCGGCTCGGCCGCCGACCGGCTCGGCGCCCGCCGCGTCATCATCACCGGCTGCGCCCTGCGCACCGCGGGCTTCGGCCTGTTCGCACTCGGCGACTCGCTCGCCGTGCTGCTCGCCGCCTCGGCGCTCAGCGGTCTGGCCGGCGCCCTGTTCAACCCGGCCGTACGCACCTACGTCGCGCACGAGGCGGGGGAGCGCAAGGCCGAGGCGTTCGCGCTGTTCAACGTGTTCGCCACCACCGGAGCGCTGGCCGGCCCGCTGCTCGGCACCGTCCTGCTGCTGGTCGACTTCCGGGCCGCCGCACTCACCGCCGCCGGGATCTTCGCCGTGCTCACCGCGGCCCAGGCCCTCGCCCTGCCCGCCCGGGACGTCCCGCCACCGGAGCGCGGCCTGCTCGCCGACTGGCGCGAGGTCGCCGCCGACCGGCGCTTCCTGGCCTTCGCCCTCGCCATGGTCGGCCTGTTCGGCATGGAGAGCCAGCTCTACCTGCTGCTGCCCGACGCCGCCCGCCGCGCCACCGGCTGGGAGGGAGCCGTCAGCCTGGTCTTCCTGACCAGCACCCTCGCCAACCTCACGCTCCAACTGCGCATCACCACCAGGCTCCAGCGCCGCGCCGCCCCCGCCCGCTGGATCACCCTCGGGCTCGCGCTGGCGGCCACCGGCTTCCTGCTCCCGCTCGCCGCGCCCGGCCTGCCCGGCGTCCTCGGCGGCGTCCTACTGCTCCAGCTCGGCCTGATGACCGCCCAGCCCTTCGTGCTGGAACTCATCCCCGCCTTCGGCCGCGACGGCCTCACCGGCACCTACTACGGCCTCTACTACGTGGTCTCCGGCGTCGCCGCCGCCCTCGGCAACACGGCGGTCGGCCGGGCCATGGACGGCGCCGCCGCCGCGCCCTGGCTGCTCTGCTGCGGCCTCGGCCTGGCCTCCGCCGCCGCCCTCGCCCGACTGCAGCGCTCCGGACGCCTCCCCGCCCCCGCCCGCCCACTCCCCAGCGAGGCCCGATGAACGGCCGCAACCTGCTCACCGACACCCCCGAACTCTACGAACTGCGCTTCCCCGACCCGGGGTTCCGGGCCGCCCGCTGGGCCGAGTCGGTGCTGCACGAGTACCGCGCCGGACCGGACGTGCTCGACCTCGGCTGCGGCACCGGCCGCGACGCGCAGTGGCTGCACCGGGCCGCCGGACGCTCGGTCACCGGCCTGGACAGCTCCGAGGAGATGATCCGGCACGCCCGCACCCGCCACCCCGGGCCCGACTACCACGTCGGCGACATGCGGAGCCTGCGGCTCGGCCGGCGCTTCCACGCGGCGCTCTGCCTGGACAGCGCACTGCTCTACTGCCACACCAACGAGGACCTGGACGCCCTGCTCGGCCGCCTGCGCCGCCACCTGCGCCCCGGCGGGCTGCTGATCGCCGAGATGCGCAACGGCGCCTTCTTCCT
Organism: Kitasatospora sp. NPDC058170; assembly: GCF_042883905.1. Taxonomy (NCBI): domain Bacteria; kingdom Bacillati; phylum Actinomycetota; class Actinomycetes; order Kitasatosporales; family Streptomycetaceae; genus Kitasatospora; species Kitasatospora sp. NPDC058170. The sequence goes on along the minus strand of NZ_JBHVUV010000019.1, from coordinate 21,322 downwards.
CGGCCGCACCGAACTCCTCGACGCCCCGCGCACCGACACCGTCACCCACGACGGCGTCACCCACACCTCGCACACCACCCTCCGGATCGACCACGCGGCCCAACTCCTGCGCCGCACCCGGATCTGGACCGACGACGGCGGCGGCGAGCCGGTCACCCAGCACTCCGCCTGGCGGCTCCTCCTCCCGCAGGAACTGCGGTACGTCCTCGCCGCCAACGGCTTCTCCGTCCTCGCCCTCTACGACCGCCCCGGCCCGCGCACCGAACCGCCCTGGGTGGAGGGCGACCGGCCCGCCGACACCGCCGAGGCCGACCGGATCCACCTGGTCGCCCGGCTCGACCAGCACGGAAGAAAAGGCAGTTGAGAATGACCCGGACAGTTCCGCGCCGCACCCTGCTCACCGCCGGGGCCGCCCTGGGCCTCGCGGCCTGCACCTCCCGCACCACCGGACCGGCCGCCGACTCCGCCACCGGTGCCGCCGCCACCCCGCGCAGCGGCGGCCGGCTGCGCGCCGTCTTCGCCGGCGGCGGCGCGGGGGAGACCCTCGACCCGCACCTCACCAACCTCTTCGCCGACGCCGCCCGCGCCAAGGCCCTCTACGACAAGCTCGCCGACGCCGGCGCCGACCTCGCGGCCCGCCCCCGACTGGCGAGCGGCTGGGAGCCCAACGCCACCCTCGACACCTGGACGGTCCGGCTGCGCAGGGCCGCCTTCCACGACGGCCGGCCCGTCACCGCCGCCGATGTGCTCTACAGCTACCGCCGCATAGCCGACCCCGGGCGGGCGTTCCGCGCCCGCGCCTCCCTCGAACCGATCGACCTCGCCGCCAGCCGCGCCGTGGACGCGGCCACCGTCGAGTTCCGGCTCAAGCGGCCCTACGCCGAATTCCCCAACGTGCTGGCCGCGTTCGGCGCCTACATCGTCCCCGAGGGCACCGAGGACTTCACCCGGCCGGTCGGCTCCGGGCCGTTCGCCTTCGTCTCCTTCACCCCCGGAGCCTCCCTGGTCGTGCGGCGCAACCCCGACCACTGGGACGGCGCCCCGTACCTGGACGAGCTCGAAATCCTGGTCGCCAACGAGGAGTCGGCCCGGGTCAACGCCCTCCTCGGCGGACAGGCCGAGTACGCCCACGAGTTGGCCCCCGCCACCGCCCGCACCCACGAACACGGCGGCCGGATCGGTATCGTCCGGCTGCGCAACAGCGCCATGCAGGGCTTCGTCATGAAGACCGACCGGCCGCCGTTCGACGACCCCCGGGTGCGCCGGGCGTTCTTCCTGATCGCCGACCGCAGGGAACTGGTCGACGGCGCCCTCTCCGGGGCGGGCGAGATCGGCAACGACGTCTTCGGCAAGGGCGCCCAGTACTACCCGGCCGACCTGCCCCAGCGCGTCCAGGACCTCGACCGGGCCCGCGCCCTGCTGCGCGAGGCCGGCGCCGAGGGCCTCAAGGTCACCCTGGACACCTCGGCCGTCGCCGCCGGGTTCGTCGAGGCGGCCGGCATCCTCAAGGAGCAGGCGGCCCGGGCGGGCGTCGCGGTCGAGGTGAGGGTCGGCAGCAAGGACACCTACTGGAAGGACATCCTGGACGGCGGAGTGCTCGCCTCCTACCGCTCCGGGGCGCTGCCCGTCGAGTCACACATCTCCCAGCGACTGCTCTCCGGCTCCACCACCAACGCCACCCACTGGCGCCACCCCGATTTCGACGACCTGTACACCCAGGCGCAGTCCACCGCCGACCCGGCCGCCCGCGCCGCGCTCTACGAGCGGATGCAGCGCCGGCTCCACGAGGAGGGCGGCTTCCTGATCTGGGGCTTCGCGGACTGGATCCTCGGCACCTCCCGGCGGCTGCACGGCGTGGCCGCCGACGCGCCCGCCAACACCCTGGACTGGGCCCGCTTCGACAAGGTCTGGCTGGCATGAGCCCGCTGCGCGGCCGGGCCGGGCGCCGGCTGCTGCTCGGCGCCGCGCAGGTGGCGGCCGTACCGGTCGTGGTCTTCGCCCTCACCGAGGCGCTGCCCGGCGACGCCGCCGTGGCCCTCGCCGGGGACGACCCCGACCCGGTGCGGATCGCCGCGATCCGCACCGCGCTGCGGCTGGACCGGCCGGCCGTCGAACGGTTCGCCGACTGGGCGGGGGAGTTGGCGCACGGCGGCCTGGGCCGCTCGCTGGTCAGCGGACGGCCGGTGGCGGACCACCTGGCGGAGGGCTTCGCGCCGACCCTCCTGCTGGCCGCCCTGGTGCTGGCCCTGCTGGCGCCGTCGGCGGTCGGCCTCGGCATGCTCGCCGCCCGCCGGGAGGGCGGCCCGCTGGACCGCGCGATCAGCACGTTCACCCTGGCGGTCTACGCCGTACCGGAGTTCGCGCTCGGGGTGCTGCTGACCGCGGTGTTCGCCCTGCGGCTGGGCTGGCTGCCGCCGACCGCCGTCGGCGGGGTGTGGCGGCAGCCAGCCGTCCTGGTCCTGCCGGTGCTGGTGCTGCTGGCCCGCCCGGTCTGCAGCATCGCCCGGCTGGTCCGGGCCGGCCTGGTCGAGGCGATCGCCGCGCCCTACGCCGTCCACGCCCGGCGCTGCGGCGTCCCGCCCGCCCGGGTCCGCTGGACCCACGCCCTGCCCAACGCCCTGGCCCCGGCCGCCCAGCAGCTCGCCCGCACCGCCGACTGGCTGCTCTGCGGGGTCGTCGTGGCGGAGGCCCTGTTCGTCCTGCCCGGCCTCGGGACGCTGCTGCTCGACGCCGTCGCGGCCCGCGACATGCCGGTGGTGCAGGGGCTGGCGGTGCTGTTCGGCGTGGTGACGGTCGTGGTGAACCTGGCCGCCGACCTGCTGGCCCGCCGACTCGCACCCCGGACGGAGGTGCTGGTGTGAGGCGCTACGGGCTCGGGGCGGCCCTGGTCGCCGTCCCGCTGCTGCTGGCCCTGCTCGGGCCGCTGTTCGCCGGGCCGCCCGGGCCGCACACCGTCTCCTTCGCGCCCGGCGGCGGCCTCGGCCTGGGCACCGACTTCACCGGCCGCGAGGTCTGGCGCCAAGTCCTGCTCGGCGGACGGCCGGTGGTCCTGGTGGCCGTCGCCGCGACGGCGCTCGGCTACGCGCTGGCGGTGCCGCTCGCACTGGCGGCCGCGCTCACCGGCCGGGCCTGGCTGGAGGAACTGCTGCTGCGGCCGCTGGACGTGCTGATCGCGGTGCCCTCGCTGCTGCTCGTCCTGCTGGTCGCCACCGCCCTGACCCCGGGCCCGGCCGGGCTGGCCGTCCTGGTCGCGCTCGCGGCCGCCCCGGACGCCGCCCGGGTGGTCCACGCGGCGGCCGTCGAGGCCGCCGCCCGCCCGGTGGTGGAGGCGCTGCGGCTGCACGGCGAGTCCTGGCACCGGATCGCCTTCGGCCAGGTCGGCCGTTCGATCCGCCGCACGCTGGCCGCCGACGCGGGCACCCGGCTGGTCGGCGCGCTGCACCTGGTCGCCACCGCCGCCTTCCTCGGCGTCGGCGTCCAATCCGACGCCGCCGACTGGGCCGTGATGGTCGACCGCAACCGGCCCGGCCTCCTGCTCCAGCCGTGGGCCGTCCTCCTCCCCGCCGTACTGATCGCCGGCCTCGCCACCGGCACCAACCTGCTGTTCGACACGGCGCTCCAGCGCGGGCGCCACCCGGCGCGCCCGGGACGGAAGGAGCCCCGGCGATGACCTCCGCCCTCGCCACCGTGGACGGCCTGCGGGTCGAGGTCGACGGCCGCGTGCTGGTGCACGACGTGGCCCTGCGGGTCCGCCCCGGCCGGGTCACGGCCCTGGTCGGGCCGTCCGGCAGCGGCAAGACCACCACCGCCCTGGCGCTGCTCGGCGAGTACCCGCCCGGCGCGTCGGTGGGCGGCTCGGTGACGGCCCCCGCCGGTCCGATCGGCTACCTCCCGCAGCACCCCGCCACCGTCCTCAACCCGGCCCGCCGGGTCGGCGTCCTGCTGCGCGACATCGCCCGCCGCACGGGCGGTGGGGCGCCCGCCGTCCGCGAGGCCCTGCGGCAGGCCCGGCTGGCCGATGTCCAGGGAGTGCTGCGGCGCTTCCCGCACCAGCTCTCCGGCGGCCAGCAGCAACGGGTGGTGCTCGCCCAGGCACTGCTGCTCGGGGCCCGTGTCATCGTCGCCGACGAGCCCACCACCGGCCAGGACCCGCTCACCCGGCAGCGCCTCACCGTCCTGCTCGGCGAGCTCGCGGCCGGCGGCATCGGCATCGTGCTGCTCAGCCACGACCTGGACGTGGTCCGGGCGTTGGCCGACGAGGTGGTCGTCCTCGCGGCCGGCCGCGTCGTGCGCACCGGCCCGCCGGCCTCGGCCCTGGCCGCTCCCGCCCCACCCCAGGTGCGGCCGAACCGGCCGCTCCCCGAGGGCCGCCGCCCGCCGGCCGGCGCCGTCCGCCTCGCGGTCGGCGGCCTCACCGCCCGCCACGCCGGGGGCGGGGCCGTACTGCGCGACGTCCGGCTGGAGCTGCGGGCGGGGGAGTGCCTGGCCCTGGTCGGGCAGTCCGGCAGCGGCAAGACCACGCTGGGCCGGTGCCTCGCCGGACTGCACCCGCGCCACGAGGGCACCGTCCGCCTCGACGGTGAGCCGCTGCCGCGCAGCGTCCGGCAGCGTGACCGCCGCCAACTCGCCGCCGTGCAGTACGTGTTCCAGGACGCACGGGCCGCCTTCGCGGACCACCGGCCGATCGCCGACCAGGTCGCCCGGGCCGCCGTCCGGCTGCGCGGCCTGGCCCGGCAGGCGGCCGCCCGCGAGGCCGCGGAGCTGCTCGCCGCGCTCGGACTCGACGGCGCCGAGGCGGCCCGCCGCCCCGGCGCCCTCTCCGGCGGCGAGCTGCAACGGGCCTCCCTCGCCCGGGCGTTGATCGTCCGCCCGACGGTCCTGGTCTGCGACGAGATCACCTCCGGGCTGGACGCCGCCACCCGCGCGGCGGTCCTCGACCGGCTCGCCGCCCTGCGCGAGCGGACCGGCCTGGCGCTCCTGCTCATCACCCACGACCTCACCGCCGCCGACGCCCTCGCGGACGGCGTGGCCGTCCTGGCCGACGGCCGGCTGACCCAGGGCCCGCAGGCCGGGGCCGTCACCGCGAGCGGCGCGCCCAGCGTGGACACCGCGACCGACCTCGCGCCCGCGCCCGCGCCTGCGGTGTCCCGCCCCGATTGGCGTGCCCGACAGTTCCCGCCGGGCGCGCGCTGATCCGACGGGAACGGTCGGACACGGCCTAGGCTGAGGGCGCCCGGGCGGCCGGCAGGCCGTGGGAGTCGGGACGGGCCCGGCGGCCGGGCGGTCAAGGAGGTTCGCGATGAGCAGCGGCGAGACCGCCAGGGTGCGCTGCGTGGCGGCCGTTCCGTGCTGGGTGAGCCTGATGGCCCGCGATCTGGACGCCGCCAAGGCGTTCTACGGCCCGCTGCTCGGCTGGGAGTTCGAGCCCGGGCCGGACCGCTTCGGCCCCTACGTGCACGCGGTGACCGGTGGCGAGGCGGTCGCCGGGCTCGGGGTGGCCGGCGCCGGCCTCACCCTGCCCGTGGCGTGGACCAGCTACTTCGGGACCGAGAGCGCGGACGCGGCCGCCGACGCGGTGCGCGAGCGCGGCGCCACGCTGGCGGTGGGCCCGCTGGCCTTCGACGCGGGGCGGATGGCGTTCGCCGCCGACCCGGCGGGGGCGGTGTTCGGCATCTGGGAGGGGCCGCCGGGCCGGGCCCGGCGCCTGGACCTGCCCGGCGCGCCGGTCTGGATCGAGCTGCGCACGCCCGACCCCTTCGCGGCGGCGCTCTTCTACGGCGAGGTGTTCCGCTGGGACGGCCGGGACCCGGAGCGCTTCGAGGTGCGCTGGGAGCACGACCGGGTGGTGCTGCGGGCCGAGGGGCACAGCGTCGCCGCCCTCGCCCGGGAGCAGGCGAGCGGCCCGGAGGGCCTGCCGCCGCACTGGGAGGTGTCCTTCTCCGTCCCGGACACCGACGCGGCGCTCGCCCGGGCCGGGGAGCTCGGCGGCTCGGCCGTCGGCCAGGCCTTCGACTCCCCGTACGGGCGGGTGGCCCGCCTCCAGGACCCGGAGGGCGGGCGCTTCGCGGTGATCGGCCCCAAGAGCTGACATCCGGGCCCGGCCCGCCCGTTCCGCCCGGCGGGCCTCAGCTCCCGGACCTCAGCTTCCGGGCCTCAGTTCCCGGGCCTCGCCGCCGCCCGGTCCGCCCGCAGCCGTTCGCCGAGCGCGGCCCGTGCGGCGGCGGGCAGGGCCTTGCGGGCGGCCGGGAACAGCGCCTTCTCCTCCGCCGTGAGGTGCCGCCGGACGGTGTCGGCCAGCCCCTGGAGCAGCGTGTCGAAGGCCGGGTCGTCCGCCGGCAGGCCCTGCAGGTCGGAGAGGTACTGGCCGATCGCGAGATGCTCGTGGATGCTCCGGAACACCAGTGCTCCGCCCTGCGGTACATCGTGCTGGACGACCGGGAACAGGTGCTCCTCCTCGGCGGCGCAGTGGCTGAACAGCAGGTCGGTGAGCTGGGTGACCAGCTCGCCGCGCCCGTCGGCACCGGCCCTGCCGCCCTCGGCAGCGGCGTCGTCCGGGCCCGGGGCCCCGGGCGCAGCCGGTGCCTGCGTGCCCGTGCCCGTGCCCGTGCCCGTGCCCGTGCCCGCACCCGCTCCGGCCGTGCTCCCGCCCGCACCCGCTGCGGCCGGGTCCGGGGCCGGGTCCGGGTCCGGGGCTTCGGCGGCCGTTGCGGCCGTGCCCGGTCCCGTCGTGCCCTCGATCCGGGCGAGCAGCTCCGTCACCGCCCGGTGGTCGGCGGTGAACTCGCCGAGGATGTCCGGCCTGCGGCTCATGGTCCGCCCGCCTCTCGTCCGGTTGCCCCCCGACACCTCCAGTATCCGGCGTCACCGGGCGGTACGGCTGGCGCCCACCGCGACCCCGCAGGTCAGAGCCGGTCGCGGCGCCCGGTGAGAGCCAGCAGCCGGGTCTGCGGGCCCGCATCCCCGGGGACGGGCAGCGGCGGGTCGAACAGCCCGCTGCCCGAGAGGTCCCCGGCGCCGGCGAGCTCGCCGAGCGCGAAGTCCACCAGGGGCTCCGGCAGCCGGGTGCGCTGGCGGATGCCCTCGGCGAGGTCCCAGGTGTGCACGACGGCGTCGGTGGTGAGCTGGTCCAGGTAGTACTGGGCGGACACGTCGCCATAGGAGAGGTGGACGGTCAGCTCGGTGGCGCCCGGTACCTCGAAGGCCTCGCGGGCGGCGTCGGCGGCGGCCGTCCAGGCGGCGGCCGGGTCCGCGCCGAGCACGTCGCCGTCGAACCGGCCGCCGATCTCGGAGACCGTCGAACCCATCAGCAGCTCGGGCACCCAGAGCTGCTCGGCGGTGAGGTGGTTGACCAGGTCACGGACCGACCAGTCGGCGCACGGCGTCGGTGCCTGCCACTGACCGGGGGCGACGAGCCGGACCCGGGCGCCGAACTCGGCCAGCGCCTGCGTGTACGGCGTGCCGGGCTGTGCGGTCCGCCGGTGTTCCCTGCGATGAGCCATGGTTCCAGCCTGCCCCCGGGGGCGGCCCGCCCGCGACTCACGAGGACGCGACGGTCCGGACCGCGACCCGCCCGCGGGTTGTTCAAATTCGAACCACCGGGTACCGTCGATGGCGATCGGTTCGAATTTGAACAACGCCTGCCCATGAATGATGGAGACGCGCATGCCGAGCACCAGCCCGAGCACGACCGCCGCCACCGCCCCCGTCCGTCCGGGCCAGGTCGCGCCCGAACCCGCGACGACCTCCCCGCACGCCTACGACGCAGGCCTCCTGCTGCTGCGCCTCGCCCTCGGCCTGACCATGGCCGCGCACGGCAGCCAGAAGCTCTTCGGCTGGTTCGGCGGCGGCGGCATCGACGGGACCGGTCAGTTCTTCACCATGAGCGGCTACCCGGCCGGGGACGCCATGGCCGTCGTGGCCGGCCTCACCGAGACCCTGGGCGGGCTCGCCCTGGCCGCCGGCCTGCTCACCCCGCTGGCCGCCGCCGCGATCGTCGGCACCATGGTCAACGCGATCGCCGTCACCTGGGGTGGCGGGTTCTTCGCCCCCAAGGGCAGCGAGTACGAGCTGCTGCTCACCGCCGGCGCCGCCGCGCTCGCCCTCACCGGGCCGGGCCGCTACGCCGTGGACCGCTTCCTGCCCGTGCTGCGCTCGCACCGGCTCGCGTACGGCGCGTCCGCCGTCGTGGTGGGCCTGGTGACCGCCGGGGTCATCCTGCTGCTGCGCAAGTGACGCGCGGCCGGATCCGGCCGCTGCCGGCCTAGGGTCCCCGAACGGCCGTCGTGACGAGGAGTCAATCCCGTTGCGGCGGCCTTCGTGCTGTCCGGGTGCGGCCGTCGGAAACTCGTCGGCGCCTGAGGGTTCCCACCGTCATGTGATGTATGCCATTGTACATGTCACACTCCCCACCGTGTGCACGACGGAGCCTCCCCCAACGGCGCCGTCGCTACGGTCCTCACTCCCGCACGGCCGCACCCCCCAGCGCGGCCGAACATGGCCCGGAGGCCCCCACGTGAGAACCGCTCCATCGATCCAACGTGCCCAGATAGCAAGGCTGTTGACGTTCGCCATGGCGATGCTGCTGGCGTTCGGCCTGTTCACCCCGCGCAGCGCGGCCGCCCCCGTCCCGGCCGCACCGAAGCCCGACGCCGCCGCGCCCACCGCCCCGACCGCCCCGGCCCCCCAGCCGGCCATCGGCGCGGACCTCGACGAGCACGGCGCCAACAAGGCGGTCCCCGCCCGCGACCGGGCCCCGCTGATGCTCACCGCCGAGGCGCAGCAGAAGTCCGTCAAGTCCCTCGGCCGGAGCGCCGCCGCCGCGGAGGCCGCGGCCTGCAACATCGGCGACTTCACCAGCCGGACGGGCAGCGCCCTCGTCCAGCAGATCAAGTCCGTCGACCTGAACTGCGTCAACCAGCTGTTCACCATCACCGGCACCGACGCGTACAACGCGTTCCGCGAGGCCCAGATGGTGACGGTCGCCGACGCGCTGCGCGACGCCGCCGCCAGCTACCCCGGGAACAACACCACCGCCACCGGCCAGCTGGTGCTCTTCCTGCGCGCCGGCTACTTCGTGCAGTGGTACCACGCCAGTGACGTCGGCACCTACGGCACCACCCTGCAGACCTCCATCCGCGGCGCCCTGGACACCTTCTTCGGCAGCGCCCACTCGCGGGACGTCAGCTCGGACAACGCGTCCACCCTGGGCGAGGCCGTCATCCTGATCGACAGCGCGCAGGAGAACACCCGCTACCTGCCGGTGGTCAAGCGGCTGCTGACGGACTACAACAGCGCCACCCACAACCCCGCCGGCATGGGCAACGCGCTCAACGGCGTGTTCACCGTCCTGTGGCGCGGGCACCAGCTCCCCGCCTTCGTCTCGGCCGTCCAGGCCGACCCGAGCGTGCTCGACACGCTGTACAACTTCGCCTCCGCCAACAAGTCCCAGCTCGGCGGCGACTACGGCTTCCTGGTCTACAACGCGACCCGCGAGCTCGGCCGCTTCGTCCAGCACGCCCCGCTCCAGGGCAAGGTCCGCCCGCTCATCAAGGCGCTGGCCGACCAGTCCTCGGTCTCCGGCCCCACCGCCTACCAGTGGGCCGCCGTCGCCGAGATGGCCGAGGCGTACGACGCCGGAAACTGCTCCTACTACGGCACCTGTGACGCGCCCGCCCGCCTCAAGGCGGCGATCCTGACCGTGAACTACACCTGCAGCCCGAGCATCCGGATCATCGCCCAGGCCCTCGACAGCGCCAAGCTGAACACCGCCTGCACCAGCCTCACCGGCCAGGACGCGTTCTTCCACTCGGTGGCCCGTGACCAGGGCGCGGTCTCCGACGACCGCAACACCACCATCGAGGTCGTGGTCTTCCACTCCCGGTTCGACTACGGGGTGTTCGCCGCCAGCATCTACGGCATCGACACCAACAACGGCGGGATGTACCTGGAGGGCAACCCGGCCACCGTCGGCAACCAGCCGCGCTTCCTCGCCTACGAGGCCGACTGGGTGCGCCCGGACTTCGAGATCTGGAACCTCAACCACGAGTACACCCACTACCTCGACGGCCGGTTCGACATGTACGGCGACTTCAATGCCGGCATGACCACGCCGACCGTCTGGTGGGTCGAGGGCTTCGCCGAGTACGTCTCCTACTCCTACCGGAAGGTGACGAACGACGGCGCGATCGCCCAGGCGGCCAACCACACCTACAGCCTGAGCACCCTCTTCGACACCGCCTACGGCGACCAGGACCGGGTCTACCGCTGGGGCTACCTGGCCGTCCGCTACATGCTGGAGAAGCACCGTGGCGACATGGACGCGGTGCTCGCCAAGTACCGTGCGGGCGACTGGAACGGCGCCCGCAGCTACCTGACCACCACCATCGGCACCCGCTACAACGCCGACTTCGACACCTGGCTGACGGCCTGCGCCAACGGCGCCTGCGCCGACACCGGCAACCCGCCCGCCAACCAGGCCCCCAAGGCCGCCTTCACCACCGCCGTCGGCGAGCTCGCCGTCACCTTCGTCGACCGCTCGACCGACGCGGACGGCACGATCGCCGCGCGGTCCTGGAACTTCGGTGACAACTCCGGCTCCACCGCCGCCAACCCGACCCACGTCTACGGTGCGGCCGGCACCTACACCGTCACGCTGACCGTGACGGACGACAAGGGCGCCACCGCGAGCAGCAGCCAGACGGTCACCGTCTCGCGGCTGCCGGAGTGCGCCGGCGCCGACGTCCGCCAGCTCGACAAGAACTGCCGCCGCAGCAACATGGCGGCGACCACCGGCAACTACGCCCACTTCTACCTCTACCTCCCGGCCGGGACGAAGCAGCTGAAGCTCACCAGCGGTGGCGGCACCGGCAACGCCGACCTCTACTACAACGCGAGCGGCTGGGCGTACACCAACGCGTACACCTCCCGCTCCACCAACGCCGGCAACAACACCGAGACCCTCACCATCACCAACCCGCCCGCCGGCTACGTCTTCGTGAGCCTCTACGCCCAGCAGGGCTTCAGCGGGGTGGACATCAAGGCCGAGTACTGATCCGGCCCCTGACCGAGCGGCCCCGGCGGAGCGCAGCCAGCGCCCCGCCGGGGCCTTCGGCACGTCCCGCCCTGCCTACCCCGCCTACCCGCCGATCCGCACCAGGGCCAGGGTGATGTTGTCCGGCCCGCCCGCCTCGATCGCGGCCTTCCAGAGGTCGAAGACCGCCTGACCGTCGGCCCGTTCCGACTCCTCCTCCGGCCGGGCGAGCAGTGCGGACAGCTCCTCGTCCGGTACCGGGTCGGTGAGCCCGTCGCTGCACACCAGGTAGCGGTCGCCCACCGCCAGCGGCGCGCTGCGCACATGCGGTTCGACGAAGGTCAGGCCCAGCGAGCCGCCGAGCGTCTGGGTGACCAGCGAGGTGGTGCGGCGCCCGGGCGCGAGCGGCGGGCTGTCGTCGACGCTCACCCGGTGCAGGCCGTCGTCGGCGACCCGGTAGACCCGGCTGTCGCCGACGTTGAAGCTGATCGCCTGCTCGGGCAGCAGCACCAGGCCCGCCACCGTCGTGCCCATCGCGGCCAGCCCGGGGTCGTCGGCGGCCGCCGCGAACACCGCCCGGTTGCAGGTCTGCAGCGCGTCCCGGACGGACTCCTCGTCGGTCAGTCCGGGCCCGGCCGCCGCCAGCCGCCGGGCCACCAGCGCGCTCGCCACCTCGCCGCCGGGGTGCCCGCCGAGGCCGTCCGCCACCGCGACCACGCAGGGCGGTCCGAGCGGGAACAGCAGACTCTGCGGGTTGGTGGTGACGGTGGCGCAGAGCGTCCAGGGGCCGACCGTCAGGCTGTCCTCGTTGTGCTCCCGCACCCGGCCCTCGTGGCTCAGCGCGCTCACCGCTATGTAGGCCGCCATCGGTTCGCCGCCCTTCCGGAGCTCCGGGCCGGCCGTCCTTGCCCTCCCATTGTCGCGTCCGCCCGCCCGGTCCGTCCTGGGGAGCCGGTCGGCCCTGGGGGAGCAGGTCCGCTCCGGGGAACCGGGCGTCCCGGGGAATACGGGCGAGCACCGCGGTGCTAAGGTGGTTGAAACTTTGACGATCTGGCCCGGTCGCCCGGGCCACCCGATCGTCCGGGCCGTCCCGTCCGTCCGGGGCGCCCGGATCGCGCGGAAGCAGACTGGAGCGTGGTGAGCAGCATGCAGTTCGGAATCTTCACCGTCGGCGACGTCACCCCCGACCCCACCACCGGCCGCACCCCGACCGAGCACGAGCGGATCAAGGCCATGGTGGCCATCGCCCGCAAGGCCGAGGAGGTCGGGCTGGACGTCTTCGCGACCGGCGAGCACCACAACCCGCCGTTCGTCCCGTCCTCGCCGACGACCATGCTCGGCTACATAGCCGCGCAGACCGAGCGCCTCATCCTCTCCACCTCCACCACGCTGATCACCACCAACGACCCGGTGAAGATCGCCGAGGACTTCGCGATGCTCCAGCACCTCGCGCAGGGCCGGGTGGACCTGATGATGGGCCGCGGCAACACCGGGCCGGTCTACCCGTGGTTCGGCAAGGACATCCGCCAGGGCATCCCGCTCGCGATCGAGAACTACGCGCTGCTGCACCAGCTGTGGCGCGAGGAGTCGGTGGACTGGCAGGGCCGCTTCCGCACCCCGCTGCAGTCCTTCACCTCCACCCCGCGCCCGCTGGACGGCGTCGCGCCGTTCGTCTGGCACGGCTCGATCCGCAGCCCGGAGATCGCCGAGCAGGCCGCGTACTACGGGGACGGCTTCTTCGCGAACAACATCTTCTGGCCCAAGGAGCACTTCCAGAAGCTGGTCGGCCTCTACCGCGAGCGCTACGCCCACTACGGCCACGGCACGCCCGAGCAGGCGTACGTGGGCCTCGGCGGGCAGGTGTTCATGCGGCGGAACTCGCAGGACGCGGTACGGGAGTTCCGCCCGTACTTCGACAACGCGCCGGTCTACGGGCACGGGCCGTCGCTGGAGGAGTTCACCGAGCAGACCCCGCTGACCGTGGGCAGCCCGCAGGAGGTCATCGAGAAGACGCTGACCTTCCGCGAGTCCTTCGGCGACTACCAGCGCCAGCTGTTCCTGATGGACCACGCCGGCCTGCCGCTGAAGACCGTGCTGGAGCAGCTGGACCTGCTCGGCGAGGAGGTCGTGCCGGTGCTGCGCGAGGAGTTCGCCAAGGGCCGCCCGGCCGAGGTCCCGGACGGGCCGACGCACACCGCCCGGGTGGCACAGCAGGCCGGGCGCGAGCTCCTGGAGGTGACCGAATGATCGCGCTCAGGCTGGCCGTCGTCAGCGCCGGGCTCTCCGAGCCGTCCTCGACCCGCCTGCTGGCGGACCGGCTCGCGGCGGCGACGGTCCGCCGACTCGGCGAGGACGGGCGGCAGGTGGAGGTCACGGTGGTCGAACTCCGCGACCTCGCGACCGACATCGCGCACAACCTGGTGACCGGTTTCGCCGGCGGCGCGCTGCGCGGGGCGGTCGAGGCGGTGACGGAGGCGGACGCGCTGATCGCCGTGACGCCGATCTTCACCGCCTCGTACAGCGGCCTGTTCAAGTCCTTCTTCGACGTGATCGACCAGGACGCCCTGGCCGGCAAGCCGGTCCTGATCGCCGCGACCGGCGGCACCGCCCGCCACTCGCTCGCCCTGGAGCACGCCGTCCGGCCGCTCTTCGCCTACCTGCGGGCGGTCGTCGTCCCGACCGCGGTCTACGCGGCCACCGACGACTGGGGCTCGGCGGGGGACGGGTACGCCGACGCGCTGCCGGCCCGGATCGACCGCGCGGCAGGGGAGTTGGCCGCCCTGCAGACCCGTCGCGGACCGGTGGCCGCGGCGCGGCCGGAGGCCGTGGTGCCGTTCGCCCAGCAGCTGGCGGCCCTGCGGGTCTGACGGCCGCCGGGTGACGGACGGAAGGGGCGGGCCCGCGGGCCCGCCCCTTCGCCATGCCTGCGCCCATGCCTGCGTGTGCGCCTGCGCCCCTGCCGGCGCGTGCGCCCGTGCCCTACGCCTGTGCCTGCGCCTCGCGCGTGTCGTAGGCGGCGCGGGCCGCCGCGATCTCCCGCTGGTGCGCCTCCGTCCAGTGGACCAGGGACTGGATGGTGGCGTGCAGCGTCCGTCCGAGCGGCGTCAGCGCGTAGTCGACCCGGGGCGGGACGACGGGGTGGACGGTGCGCGAGACCAGCCCGTCGCGCTCCAGCTGGCGCAGCGTGACGGTCAGCATCCGCTGGCTGACCCCGTCGATCTCGCGGCGCAGCTCGGTGAAGCGCAGCGAGCGCCGGTCGAGGAGCGCGATCACCAGCAGCGACCACTTGTCGGCGATCCGGTCGAGGATCTGCCGGACCTCGCAGTCCTCCCGGGAGTCCCACTGGAGCACGCCGTAGGCGTCCTCGGTACCCGTGCAGTGCGTCGGTAACTTCGAAGTGCCTTCTTCCATGCCTCCTGATGCTGCCGGAGGATGACGAGTGGTTACAAGAGGGAACCGACCGGCTGATCAGGAACCGGGTCGTGTGCCGCACCCCTCGCCTCCCCGTCCTCCGCAGGAGACCTCCCGTGTCCGTGTCCTCAGCCATGCCCTCAGCCGTGCCCGAAACCGGCGGCCCGTCCGGATCCGCCCCGCCCCCGGCGGCCCCGCCCCGTCCGCGCGGCCGCGACGCCGCCGTGCTGCTCGTCCTCTGCGGCGCGATCTTCCTGGAGGGCATCGACGTCGCCATGCTCAACGTGGCGCTGCCGTCCATCCGCGCCGACCTGGGCATGTCCACCGGCGCGCTCAGCTGGGTGCTGAGCGCGTACGTCCTCGGCTACGGCGGGTTCATGCTGCTCGGCGGCCGGACCGCCGACCTGCTGGGCCGCCGCCGGATGTTCCTGTGCTGGCTCACCGTCTTCGTCCTGTTCTCCGGCCTCGGCGGGCTGGCGGGCGAGGGGTGGGTGCTGATCCTGGCCCGCTTCGCCACCGGCCTCTCGGCCGCGTTCATGACCCCGGCGGGCCTGGCGGTCATCACCACCGCCTTCGCCGAGGGCCCGCAGCGCAACCGCGCCCTGCTGGTCTACGCGGGCACCGCGGCGGCCGGCTTCTCGCTCGGCCTGGTGGCCGGCGGACTGCTGGCGGCGGTCAGCTGGCGCTGGGTCTTCTTCGCCCCGGTGCTGCTGGCCGGCGCGCTGCTGCTGGCGGCGATCCCGCTGCTCCCGCGCGACACCGCCCCCGTCCGGCGGCCCGGCGAGCGCTTCGACCTGGCCGGCGCCGTCACCGCGACCGGCGCGATGCTGCTGCTGGTCTACACCGTGGTCCGGCTCGGCGAGCCCGGTGCCTCGGCGGTCTGGACGGCGGCCGCCCTGGCCGGCGGGCTGGCGCTGCTGGCCGTCTTCGCGGCGGTCGAGCGGCGCTCGGCCGCGCCGCTGGTCCGGCTCGGCCTGCTGCGCTCCGGCCCGCTGCTGCGGGCCAACCTCGGTGCGATGCTCTTCGCCGGGTCGTTCTTCGGCTTCCAGTTCGTCGCCACCCTCTACCTGCAGGACCTGCGCGGCTGGACCCCGCTGCAGACCGGCCTGGCGCTGCTCGCGGTCGGTGTGGACGCGGTGCTGGCGCCCACCCTCACACCGCGGCTGGTGGAGCGGTTCGGCAACGCCCGGGTGATCCTCGGCGGCTTCTGCCTGGCGGCGCTCTCCTACGCGCTGTTCCTGCCGGTGGGGCTGGACTGGACCTACCCGATGATGTTCCCCACCATGATCCTCACCGGGCTGGCCTTCGCCCTCGCGTACGGGCCGCTGACCATCGCCGCCACCGAGGGGATCGCCGAGGAGGAACAGGGGCTGGCCGGCGGGCTGCTCAACACCTCGTTCCAGTTCGGTGCGGCGCTCGGCCTCTCGGTGGTGACGGCGGTGAACCTGGCCGCGACGGCCGGCGGGCCCGGCACCGCGCAGGCGGGGCTGGAAGGCTTCCGGGCGGCCCTGGTGGTGCCGGTGGCGGCGGTGCTGCTGGGCGCGCTGGTGACCGCGTCGGGTCTGGGCCGCAGTCGGCCGGCCGCCGGCCCCGGGGCATCCGGGTGAGGCCCTGACGCTCCGCCACCCGTTCGGCCCCCGGTGGACGACCATCCGCCGGGGGCCGAACGGGTGGCGTGTTGGCCGTGCCTAAATGTCCGCTATGCGGTGTAATCGTCCGCGTGATCAGATCACCGTCGGTCCGTCGCGCCCTGCCCCTCCCGGTCACGCGCCCCCGGCGGACGGATCGCCCGGGGTGACGCTGCTGCGGTTCGACGGTGCCCGGCTCGACGGTGACCGTCAGCCGCCGCGTCAGCGTCAGCGTCAGCGTCAGCGCCGACGTCGAGGCCGAGGCTGAGACGAGGAGCGGCCGGACCCCCGCCGACCACCGCGCCGCGCGGGAAGCCCCGCAGGCCTCCTGACCACCCCCTGGAGTCATCGTGTCCGCTGAACCGCAGGCCGTCCTCGCCCCGCTCACCGGCGCCGCCGTCTTCCTCGTGCTCACCGTCGACCCCGGCGGCGAGCCGGTGGTCCGCGAGCTGCTGCCCGACCTCGCCGGGCTGCGCCGCGCGGTCGGCTTCCGTGCCCCGGAGGGCGGGCTGACCTGTGTCACCGGCATCGGCTCCGCAGCCTGGGACCGGCTCTTCGCCGGTCCCGCGCCCGCCGGGCTGCACCCCTTCCGGGAGGTGGCCGGCCCGCGCCACCGCGCCCCGGCCACTCCCGGCGACCTGCTGCTGCACATCCGGGCCGACCGGATGGACCTCTGCTTCGAACTGGCGGGCCAGCTCACCGGGCGCCTCGCCGGGGCCGCCACCGTCGTCGACGCCGTCCACGGCTTCCGCTACTTTGACGACCGCGACCTGCTCGGCTTCGTCGACGGCACCGAGAACCCCGAGGGCCGGGCCGCCGAGGCCGCCGTGGTCGTCGGCGAGGAGGACGCCCGGTACGCCGGCGGCAGCTACGTCATCGTCCAGAAGTACCTGCACGACCTCACCGCCTGGAACGCCCTCCCGGTGGAGCGGCAGGAGCGGGCGGTCGGCCGCACCAAGCTCACCGACATCGAGCTGGACGACGCGGACAAACCCGCCGACTCGCACGTCGCCCTCACCACCGTCACCGGACCGGACGGCGAGGAGCGGCAGATCATGCGCTACAACATGGCGTTCGGCTCCTTCGGCGGGGGAGGCGAGTTCGGCACCTACTTCATCGGCTACTCGCGCACCCCCGAGGTGACCGAGGAGATGCTGCGCAACATGTTCACGGGCAGGGCGCCCGGCGGCCACGACCGCCTCCTGGACTTCTCCACCGCCGTCACCGGCGGGCTCTTCTTCACCCCGGCGGCGGACTTCCTGGACAGCCCGCCGCCCCCGCCCGTCGCCCACTCCGCGACCGCCACCGCTCCCGCCTCCGCCACCGCCCCCGTTCCCGTCTCCGATGGCTCGCTCGCCATCGGCAGCCTGAAAAGGACCCGCACCCCATGACCAACCTGCACCGCGACCTCGCCCCCGTCTCGGCCGCCGCCTGGGCGGAGATCGAGGAGGAGGCCCGGCAGACCTTCAAGCTCCACATCGCCGGCCGCCGGGTCGTCGACCTGCACGGACCGGACGGCGCCACCCTCGCCGCCGTCGGCACCGGCCACCTGACCGGCATCGCCCCACCCGCCGACGGCGTCATCGCCCGCGCCCGCGAGGCCCGGCCGCTCGTCGAACTGCGGGTCCCCTTCACCGTCGACCGCGCCGCCGTCGACGACGTCGAACGAGGCTCCCGCGACTCCGACTGGCAGCCGGTCAAGGACGCCGCCCGCACCCTGGCCCTGGCCGAGGACCGCGCCATCTTCGAGGGCTACCGGGCCGCCGCGATCGAGGGCATCCGCGCGGGTGCCACCAACCCGCCCATCCCGCTCCCCGCCGACGTCCGCGAGTACCCCACGACCGTGAGCCAGGCCCTCACCGCGCTGCGCCTGGCCGGTGTCGGCGGCCCCTACTCGCT
The DNA here is from genome assembly GCF_042883905.1 of Kitasatospora sp. NPDC058170. NCBI lineage: Bacteria > Bacillati > Actinomycetota > Actinomycetes > Kitasatosporales > Streptomycetaceae > Kitasatospora > Kitasatospora sp. NPDC058170. The sequence continues at coordinate 3,355 of NZ_JBHVUV010000019.1, read as the reverse complement.
CCTGCTCGGCGCCGACCCGTTCACCGCCGTCAGCGAGACCAGCGACCACGGCTACCCCGTCGCCGCCCACATCGCCCGCCTCCTGGACGGCGAGATCATCTGGGCCCCGGCGATCGAGGGCGCCTACCTCCTGTCCGCCCGCGGCGGCGACTTCGAGCTCTTCCTCGGCCAGGACGTCTCGGTCGGCTACCTCTCCCACGACGCCGCCTCGGTGTCGCTCTACCTCCAGGAGTCGATGACCTTCCGCCTCTACACCGGCGAGGCCGCCGTCGCCCTCGGCGGGAGCTGAGGACCCCCCTCGACCAGGCGAAGGGTACTGAGTTCCTTTACGCGGGGTACTGAGTGCCGTATTGTCTCCGGTGAGCCTCTGACGCCAGTCGAAGAGAGCCGACACGGCATGCCGGTCCAGGTGGCGCCTGCGGTATCGCAGGGCGTGGCCGGGCCGGACTTGGCACTCAGTACCCTCGGCATGACCTGAGGCCATGGACCAGTGCACCCGTACAGGAGAACCGCTCATGAGCTTGAGGATCGTTGTCTGTGTGAAGCACGTGCCGGACGCGACGGGTGACCGTCGTTTCGCGGACGATCTCACCACTGACCGGGAGGGCGTGGACGGCCTTCTGTCGGAGCTGGACGAGTACGGCGTGGAGCAGGCGCTGCGGATCGCGGAGGCGAACGAGGGTGCCGAGGTCACGGTGCTGACGGTCGGGCCGGACGACGCGAAGGACGCGCTGCGCAAGGCGCTGTCGATGGGTGCGGACAAGGCGGTGCACGTCAACGACGACGACATCCACGGCAGTGATGTGATCGGGACGTCGGCGGTGCTGGCGAAGGCGCTGGAGAAGACCGGGTTCGACCTGGTGATCGGCGGGATGGCGTCGACGGACGGCACGATGGGTGTGCTGCCGGCGCTGCTGGCGGAGCGCCTGGGTGTGCCGCAGGTGACGCTGCTGTCGGAGGTGTCGGTCGAGGGCGGCGTGGTGCGCGGGCGCCGGGACGGTGACGCGGCGACGGAGCTGGTGGAGGCGGCGCTGCCGGCGGTGGTGTCGGTGACGGACCAGTCGGGTGAGGCCCGGTACCCGTCGTTCAAGGGGATCATGGCGGCGAAGAAGAAGCCGGTCGTGTCGCTGGACCTGGACGACCTGGGGATCGAGGCGGACGAGGTCGGTCTGGCGGGTGCGTGGACGGCGGTGGAGTCGGCGACGGCGCGTCCGGCGCGTACCGCGGGCACGGTCGTCAAGGACGAGGGCGAGGGCGGCCGACAGCTCGCCGCCTACCTCGCCGCGCAGAAGTTCATCTGACGCCCCCTCGCCACCCCGGCCCACCGCAACACCAAGGAGACTTTGAGCAATGAGTGAGATCCTCGTCCTCGTCGACCACGCCGACGGTGCGATCCGCAAGCCGGCCCTCGAACTGCTGACCCTGGCCCGCCGGATCGGCGAGCCCTCGGCCGTCGTCCTGGGCGCAGGCCCGGCCGCCGCCGCCATCGCCGCCAAGGCCGGCGAGTACGGCGCCGCCAAGGTCTACGTCGCCGACGGCGCCGAGTTCACCGACCAGCTGGTCGTCCCCAAGGTCGACGCGCTGACCCAGATCGCCAGGACCGCCGACACCGGCGCCGTCCTGGTCACCTCCTCCGGCGAGGGCAAGGAGATCGCGGCCCGCGTCGCGCTGCGCCTGGGCTCCGGCATCATCACCGACGCCGTCGACCTGCGCGCCGGCGACGCCGGCCCGGTCGCCAGCCAGTCGGTCTTCGCCGCGTCCTACACCGTCGAGTCGCGCATCAGCACCGGCGTGCCGGTCATCACCGTCAAGCCGAACGCCGTCGCCCCCGAGGCCGCCGCGGCCGCCGGCGCGGTGGAGAACGTCGCCGTCGCCTTCACCGGCAACGCCGCCACCGTCACCTCCCGTACCCCGCGCGTCTCCAGCGGCCGCCCCGAGCTGACCGAGGCCGCCATCGTGGTCTCCGGCGGCCGCGGCGTCGGCGAGGCCGAGGGCTTCGCCGTGGTCGAGGACCTCGCGGACGCGCTCGGCGCGGCCGTCGGCGCCTCGCGTGCCGCCGTCGACGCCGGCTGGTACCCGCACACCAACCAGGTCGGCCAGACCGGCAAGCAGGTCTCGCCCCAGCTCTACGTGGCGAACGGCATCTCCGGCGCCATCCAGCACCGGGCCGGCATGCAGACCTCGAAGACCATCGTGGCCGTCAACAAGGACCCCGAGGCCCCGATCTTCGAGCTCGCGGACTACGGCGTGGTCGGCGACCTGTTCGCCGTCCTGCCGCAGCTCACCGACGAGGTGAAGAGCCGCAAGGGCTGAGCGTGAACGCGTAGCGCGCGGTCCACCGCGCGCAGCGCGCAGTGAGGAGGGCGTGGCACCGGGTACCCGGTGCCACGCCCTCCTCCGCGTGTCCGCGAGGCCCCCGGGCCCCGGTCTCACTCCGCGAAGGCCGCCAGGTGCTGGGTGAAGCCGCCCTGGTTCGGCGGCAGCGGGCGCGGCTCGACGGGCTCGACCGGCTCCGGCTCCTCGTGCGGGAGCAGGGTCAGCTCGGGCTGCTCCGAGTCCGCGGACGGCGTCAACCGGACCCGGGTGCCCACCGGGACGGTGCTGCGCAGGCCGTTGACGACACACCACACGTCGAAGCCCTCGGCCATCCGGATCAGCGACTTCTGCCGGGCCAGCGGCGTGCGCGCCTGCTCCACCGCGCAGCGGCGCACCACGCCGGTGCCCTCGCTGCGCTCCAGCCGCAGGTCGGTGGAGCCGCAGGTGGGGCAGAGCAGCCGCTGGAAGGTGGGGTTGTGGCACCAGGCGCAGCGCTGGAAGTGCAACGCGACGTTCTCGGTGTCGGAGTCGATTGCTGAGTGGACCACGCTGTCATCTCCCTGCGCTCGGACTGTCGGCCTTACGCGGAAAAGAATAGGGAACTCAGTGCCGCCATGTGAAGGCACTGAGTTCCCTTTTTGCTGCGCACATGCATAATGAAGGGTACTGAGTACCGTCGCGAACCAGGAGTACCGATCATGAGCCAGGACTTCGATCTCTTCCGGATCTCCGAGGAGCACGGGATGCTCCGTGAGGCGGTGCGTTCGCTGGCCGAGGCGAAGATCGCTCCGTTCGCGGCGGAGGTGGACGAGCAGGGGCGGTTCCCGCAGGAGGCGCTGGAGGCGCTGCAGGGCAGCGATCTGCATGCGGTGCACGTGCCGGAGGAGTTCGGCGGTGCGGGGGCGGACGCGCTGGCGACGGTGATCGTGATCGAGGAGGTGGCGCGGGTGTGCGCCTCGTCGTCGCTGATCCCGGCGGTGAACAAGCTGGGTTCGCTGCCGGTGCAGCTGTCGGGTTCGCAGGAGTTGAAGGCGAAGTA